>CALMUW010000104.1 GCA_937872985.1 uncultured Alphaproteobacteria bacterium | reverse complement strand
AAGATGATGCGCATTGGGACCATCATCCCGAAAAGTGCGCAGCGGTTTTCGGACAGGATGATGCGCATTGGGACCATCATCCCGAAAAGTGCGCAGCGGTTTTCGGACAAGATGATGCGCATTGGGACCATCATCCCGAAAAGTGCGCAGCGGTTTTCGGACAAGATGATGCGCATTGGGACCATCATCCCGAAAAGTGCGCAGCGGTTTTCGGACAAGATGATGCGGGAAGGGACCATCATCCCGAAAGGTGCGCAGCGGTTTTCGGACAAGATGATGCGCATTGGGGCCATCATCCCGAAAAGTGCGCAGAGGTTTTCGGACAAGATGATGCGTGAATAAATGGAGTCGATCCTCAACACCGTTCTGCCCGTCTTCGGCCTGATCGTTCTGGGCTTCGCCTTTGCGCGCGCCGGCTGGATCGCCAGCACCGCTGCGGCGGGCCTCACGCAATTCGTCTTCAACCTGGCGATCCCGGCGCTACTCTTCCGCACCGTGGCGCTGATGGGGCCGCAGCCTGCCCCGCCCTGGGCCCTGTGGCTGCCCTTCTTCACCGGTCTTGCCCTCACCTGGGCGGCGGCCACCCTGCTGGCGCGCGGCGATGCCGAACTGTGCAAGGGCGGCGGCGCGGCGGCGGCCATGACCGCGGGCTTCGGCAATCTGGCGCTTCTTGGCCTGCCGCTCGCCATTGCCCATTACGGGCCGGAGGGAGCCATCCCCGCCGGCATCATCCTGTCGATCCATGCCGCCCTGCTCTGGCTTGCCGCCACCCTGCAGCGCGCATGGGCAACGCGCGGCGATGACGTGGCGCTGGCCCCCCTGCTCAAGGGTCTGGTGCTGAACCTGGCGCAGAACGCCATCATCCTGAGCCTCATCGCCGGGGCCATCTGGCGCCAGACGGGATGGGCCCTTCCCGCCGTGCCCAGGGTCATGCTCGACATGCTGGCCAACGCGGCAACGCCCATTGCCCTCTTTGCCCTGGGCCTGTCGCTGGCGTCCTATTCCCTGCACGGCCAGATGAAACCCATGGCCCTGCTCATGGCGCTGAAAATGGGCCTGATGCCGCTGCTGGTCTATGGTCTGTTGCGCCTTGTCCCCGGCCTGCCGCCCCTGTGGTCCAAGGTGGCCCTGCTGCTCGCCGCCATGCCCACGGGGGCCAACGCCTTTCTCTTTGCCCGGCGCTATGACGAGGGTGCGGCTCCCGTGTCCGCCGCCATTGCCGCCGGCACCGGCCTTGCCGCGCTGACCACGGCCCTCCTGCTCTATCTCCTGGACGCCAACCTCATTTAGGCAGCACGGCCCAGTAATCGAGATCGAGGATCACCCCCGGTTCCCTGGGCTTGCCGTCCTCCGTCGGAAACTCCGCACACGGAAGATCAACCGTGGCCCGGCTGCGCAGGCGCAGCGCCCCCGCGCCTGCCTGGCCCGGCACATCGGCCTTGTCCAGAACCTCGCTCCAGGCATGAACCGTGCCTCCGGCAAAGAGCGGCGCCACATGGCGCCCGCCATTGATGGCGGCGATGTGGAAGGCATTGCCCAGCCCGTTGAAGGTAAGCGCGCGGGCCAGCGAGATCACATGGCCGCCATAGATCAGCCGGCGGCCAAAGCGCCCCTGCGCCTCGGTAAACTGGTTGAAGTGCACCTTGGCCGTGTTCTGGTAGAGGCGCGTGGCCAGCATGTGGTCGGATTCCTCAACCGTCATGCCATCCACATGGTCGATCCTCTCGCCCACCGCATAGTCGCCGAAGCGATGCCCCGATCCGGCCAGCGCATTGTCCCAGTTTTCCAGCGCGAGCCGCGGCAGGGCTGCGCCGAGCTTTTCCGGCACCACCACGGAGGCCAGTTCCGGCACCTTCTGTTCGGCGATCTGCGCCGCCTCGTTGCCCTTGCGCACCATCACCCAGCGCACATAGGACAGAACCTCGGCGCCATGCTGGTTGCACCCCACCGAACGCACATAGACCGTGCCGGTCTTGCCGTTGGAATTTTCCTTGAGGCCGATGACCTCGGACACGGTGGACAGCGTGTCGCCGGGATAGACGGGCGCGAGGAAGCGGCATTCGGCATAGCCCAGGTTCGCCACCGCGTTGAGCGACACGTCCGGCACCGTCTTGCCGAAGACCATGTGGAAGGTGAGAAGATCGTCGATGGGCGAACGCGCATAACCAATGCTGCGCGCGAATTCATCCGACGACTGCACCGCAAAGCGCGGCCCATAGAGTGCGGTGTAAAGCGCCACATCACCGGTGGTCACGGTGCGCGGCGTGGCGTGGACGATGGTCTGGCCGAGGCGGAAATCCTCGAAGTAATTGCCGGGGTTGGTCTTGCTCATTGGAGACAACTCCTCAAAACCTTCGCAGAACGATTTCTACCCTTTCCTTTCCCCGCATTACCAATAAGACCAGGTATATGTAATTGTTTCAATATCGCTGTGCTGCTCTTATTTGTGAGATTTTTATTCTTTCTCAGTGCAGCCGCAATAAAATATTGCTCAACCCATTTGAGCTCTTTTTCGTCTATAGATTTCGAAAATTTACCGCCTATAGTCGTTCTTGCGATTAAAAAAATCCTTATTGTCCTATAATTTGTGTATCTATTTAGAGAGTCATGGTATTTTATAAGCTTTTTAGAATCGAAAACTTCACTTCTGAAGCCTCTTTTTTTGCTGTTTGTCTTCCCAACATACCAAGGCGTTAGTTTTTTGGTTCCGCCCGCTGCAAAAATATAGCAACCTCTTGCGGTTGAAAGACCAGGGTGATCGCGCTCTATTTCCGACCAGAATTCATTTTGATCTTTTATATCTGATGAGATGAACCCATTTTCATTAGTCTTGCCAATGAACGGGCCAAAGATTTTATAAGTTTTATTTATCGAAAGAGTATTCATTTAGAGGCCTCCGTTATTACTACCAGCCGTTCCGCCATGGCGAGGTGCAGCCGTTCCGCCATCCTGCCGTCCACGGTGATCACACCCTTCTTTTCATTCTCCGGCAGGGCAAAGGCGGCGATGATGGCCCGTGCCCGCGCCACCTCCTCCGCCGAGGGCGAGAAGATGCGGTTGCAGGGTTCCACCTGACCGGGATGAATGAGCGTCTTGCCGTCCATGCCCAGGGCCACGCCCTGTTCGCATTCGGCGGCAAAGCCGTCCTCGTTCTTGAAGTCGTTATAGACGCCGTCGATGACATCGAGGCCGAAGGCGCGCGCCGCCACCACCGTCTGGCTCAGCATGGGCACCAGCGCAAAGCGGGCCTGAACCGGCTTGCAGCGCGCATCCTTGATCAGGTCATTGGTGCCAAGCACGAAGCAGGTGAGCCTGGCATCCTTGGCCGCCGCGCCGATCTCCTTCAGGTTCAGGATGGCGAGCGGCGTCTCGATCATCACCCAGAGGGGAACGCCCTGGGCCAGGGCCGCCGCGCGCGCCACATCGGCGGCGGTGGAAACCTTGGGCACCAGAATGGCATCGGGCCTGGCCTTGGCCGCCATGGCCATGTCGGCCATGCCCCATTCCGTGTCGAGGCCGTTGCTGCGGATAATGAGTTCGCGCTTGCCATAGCCGCCGCCCGCGACCACGGCGGCCACGCGGGCCCGCGCCTCGTCCTTCTGGGCGGGGCCGACGGAATCCTCCAGGTCGAGGATCAGGGCATCGGCGGCGAGCGTCTTGGCCTTCTCCAGCGCGCGCTCATTGGCGCCCGGCATGTAGAGAACACTGCGGCGGGGACGGAAGCTCATGGGATTTCTCCTGCATCTCGCCTTCGTCCTAGTCGCTGCAGCGCACCATGAAAAGCCCACTTTTGTCCAAATTCTTTCCCGCCATGACGGGCATGCCCCGGCCATCCATGGCCCCGAGGCAAGCCGCGCGATGAGGTTGCGGCACCGCTTGGATAGGATTTTCTATCCCAGGGCCCTTTCCATCACCGCCGCCAGCCGCCGCCCGAAGCCTTGCGGGTCGGCCAGTGCCTCGCCCTCGAGCACATGGGCCTGGTCGAGCAGCAGGAAGGCGGCATCGTTCAAGACCTGCGCCTTGGCGTCGCGCTCCGCTGTGCGGGCCAGCGCCGCGATGAGCGGATGCGATCCGTTTACCTCCAGAACCGGGGCCGAGACCGACACGCCGGAATCCTTCTGGCGCGACAGATATTTCTCCAGCGTCCGGTCGAGTCCGCCTTCGTTGACCAGGCAGACGGCACTGTCCTGCAGCCGTTTCGAGGCGCGCACGTCCTTCACCCGCTCGCCCAGCGCCGCCTTCATGACCGCCATGAGGGCTGCCAGGCCGGGGGCCTCCACCGGTTTTGACCGGTCATCAGCCGACAGGGGGATGAGATCGAGATCGGCCGCCCCCATGGTGACGGACTTCAGCGGCTTGCCCTCGAACTCCGGCACCATCTGCACCCAGAAGGAATCGACCGGGTCGGTGAGCAGCAGAACCTCGATGCCGCGCGCCGCATAGCCCTCAAGCTGCGGCGAGCCCTTGGCCTTGCCCGCGTCCTCGGCGGCAAGATAATAGATCGCCGTCTGGTTTTCCCGGAGGCCCGCCACATAGTCCTTCAGCGTCACGCTGGCGCGCGTGGTGGTGCGGAAGCGCGCCAGATCCAGCAGTTGCGCGCGCCGCTCCATGTCCTCATAAAGGCCTTCCTTGATGACCGGGCCGAAGGTGTCCCACACGGCGGCGAACTTCGCCGCATCGCTCTCGGCCAGCTTGTTCAACTCGCCCAGCACCCTGTTGGTGACCGCCTTGCGGATGGCCTGAACCTCGGGATTGTTCTGCAGCATCTCGCGCGACAGGTTGAGCGGCATGTCGGCGGAATCGATGACGCCGCGCACGAAGCGCAGATAGGGCGGCAGCAATTGCACACCGTCGGCGATGAACACCCGCTTCACATAGAGCTTCTGGTGGCTCTGGCGGGCCGGATCATAGAGATCGAAGGGCCGCTCGCCCGGCACATAGAGCAGCACCGTGTATTCATGCCGCCCCTCGGCCTTGTAATGGATGGTGAGGGCGGGATCATTGTAGCTGTGGGTGAGGTGGCCGAAGAACTCCTTGTGCTCTTCCGCCGTCACCTCCGCCCTGGCCCGCGCCCAGATGGCATTGCCGCGGTTGATCTGGCGCAGCTCCCTGTCGTCTTCCTTGAGCAGGATGGGATGGGCCACATGGTCGGAATAGGCCCTGACCACACTCTCGATCTTCCAGCCCTCGAGGAACTCCAGCGCATCGTCCTTGAGGTGGAGCACAATGGAGGTGCCGCGCGGACCCCTGGGGGCGGGCGTCACGGTGAAGGTGCCCAGACCATCGGAGGACCAGAGATTGGTGTCATCGCTCCCGGCCTGGCGCGAGATCACCTCCACCCGTTCGGCGACAATGAAGGCGGAATAGAAGCCGACGCCGAACTGGCCGATGAGACTGGGGCTGTCCTTGGCCTGGGCCATGAAGGCCTGGGTGCCGGACTTGGCGATGGTGCCGAGGTTGTCGGCCAGTTCCGCCGCCGTCATGCCAATGCCGGTATCGCTGACCGTCAGGGTCTTGGCCGCCTTGTCGGGTGTAAGCGTAATGGCAAGTGCGGCTTCCTTCTCCAGCAGCTCGGGCGCGGCAATGGCCGCGTAACGCAGCTTGTCCAGCGCATCCGAGGCATTGGAAATGAGTTCGCGCAGAAACACATCGCGGTCGGAATAGACCGAATGCACCATGAGATGGAGCAATTTGGCCACCTCGGCCTGAAAGGCCTGGGGCTTGCCCGCGGTTGCCGTCGTCTTCGCCGTTTTTGCCATGAGACTCTCCTGTCGCTCGCCGATATGGGCAGAACGAGAGCGATGATCAAGGGCAGGCTGAAGACCCGAAACCGGTGGCGCGACCAGAGCACCCTGACTTTTGCTGGCCTCAACAAAAGTCAGGTAAGGTGCTCGCCATCAAGAAGTCAGGGCCTTGGCTTTGCGCCCTCAAAGCGCATTCCGCCCTGACCGTCCGCGCTCCTGTTCAGATGAACGTGCGGACGAAAGGACAAAAAAACGGCCAGTCAAAAGACTGGCCGTTAGAGGACTCGACTCCACAGACAAAGGGAATCGGGGCGTCCGGCGGGTCCGAAACCTCGGGGGCTTGGGGGCTGAGGAAAGAACCACGCCGGACATCGAGGCAACGCTACCCATATGGGCGCCCAAAGTGTTGAAGCCATGATCAAAAAACGGCGAAACTGGGGTATTTCGTGCCCCTTGTAATTTTCTCCGGCACCGTCATCTTGCCAGAGATGGAGGAATGGTGGCCGACCGTCTGATCCCCTTTCAATCCGGCCGGGAAATCCCGGACCACAAGCCCGTGGCCTTCACCCGGGCGGAACTCACCGCCATTCTCGACCTCTATGGCCGCCACGTGGCGGCGGGCGAATGGCGCGACTATGGCCTGACCTTCGAGAAGCACGTGGCGACCTTCTCGGTCTTCCGCCGGGCCACCGAGGCTCCCCTCTACCGCATCACCAAGACCCCGGCGCTTGCCCAGAAACAGGGGGCCTTCGCCGTGGTGGCGCAAGGGGGCCTCATCCTGAAGCGCGGCCATGACCTGGCCCGGGTGCTCAGGATACTGTCCCTCAAGCCGGCATAGAGCAACCTGACTTTTGCTGGGATCAGCAAAAGTCAGACAATTGCCTCTCGACCAAGGGGCGGCGTTCGCGCATTCTTGTGGATGTTCATCCGGGTTCTCCTGAGGTTGCTGTCGTCTTGCAACATCAGTCTCCGACGGAACGGCGGATGGACAACCTGTTGAAAGCTCACATCTAACAAAAGGGCCCCGTTGCCGGGGCCCTTCAAACTTCATGGCGCGAGACCTCACTCGCTGCTGGAGATGCCCAGGATGTTCAGGATGTGAACAAACAGCGTGACGAAGCTGCCATAGAGGGCGAAGGCGCCGAAGATCGACTTGCCGCGCGCCACGCCCGGCGCATCGCCCTCGTAATACATCTCCTTGATCATCTGCGTTTCATAGGCCGTGATGCCGGCGAAGAGCAGCACGGTCACGATCGACACGATGAGGCTCATCATCGACGAACCGATGAAGAAGGCATTGACCAGAATGGCGATGAGGATGCCGATGGAGGCGATGAAGAAGAACGCCCCGAACCCGGACAGATCACGCTTGGTCACATAGCCCGCCAGACTGGTGCCGGCGAAGGTCGCCGCCGCGATCAGGAAGGCGCGATAGACAATGCTGGGGTCAACCGCCAGATAATGGGCCAGCATGGGCGCCATCATCAGGCCCCACAGGCCCGCATAGGCCCAGAAGGCGGCGTGGGCCATGACCTTGTTTTCGGAAAACATCATCTTGGGGGCCATGAAGCCCAGGCCGATGGCCCCGAAGAACCACAGCCACTTCATGGCATAGACCGTGGCGATGGCCGCCGGGCTCGAGGCCACGGCCAGCACCACGAGCGCGGTGAAGGCAACGCCCAGCGCCATATGGTTATAGACGCCCAGCATGTAGCTCCGAAGGCCCTGGTCGATCTCGGCGCGGGTGGTGGCGCCGACCTGGGTCCGGGTGCGATAGTCCGACATGGCTTCCTCCTTAAAGAAAGTCGTTGGCGCAGATATGGGAAGGTCCAGCCCTCCCGTCAAGACGCAATGTCTTGACCTTGTTTCCTTACAAATTCTTAACGGACCCGGCCCTCGGCCCGCTCGTCGATCTTGCGGGCCAGTTCCATGTCCTTCTCGGTCACCCCGCCGGACGAGTGGGTGGCCAGCGTCACCTCCACCCGGCCATAGACATTGGTCCACTCCGGATGGTGGTCCATCTTCTCCGCCGCCAGCGCCACCTCGGTCATGAAACCGAAGGCCTTGCCGAAGGTGGCGAACTGATAGGTCTTGGTGATGGCATCGCGGCCCTTGGCCTCGGCCCAGCCGTGGAGAGCCGCCAGGGCGCGCGCCCGTTCCACCCCGATCAATTTCTTCTCTGTCATCACGCAATCCTCAAATCATAGGCCTGTTCAACCGCATAGGGGCCGCCGCCGCGCGCCGGCCGGGATGAGAACAGCACGAAACGCTCCACCCGGAAAGGCCTTGAGCGATAGAGACTGTGGCGCTGGACAAAATGCGACAGGCCCATGGGTTCGGCGTCCTTGAGGCGCGCCAGCGTCACATGGGGCGAAAAGCGCCTGGGGTCGGGGGCGGCTCCCATCATCTGGCAGATGCGCTCATGCGCCGCCTGCAGGCGCCGCAGCTCGGCGTTGTCCTCCACCCCGGCATAGAGCGTGTGCGGCTTGTTGCCGCCAAAGACATCAACCCCCCGCAGGGTCAGGGTGAAGGCCGGACCCGCCGCCTGGGCCAGCCCATAGGCAATCTCGGTCGCCAGTGTCTCGTCGATGTCGCCGATGAAGCGCAAGGTGATGTGGAAGGACTCCTCATCGATCCAGCGCGCGCCGGGAATGCCGCCGCGCTTCAGCGCCAGGTCGGCGGCCACGTCATCCGGAAGCTCAACCCCCGTGAACAGTCGCGGCATGGCAGCCTCCTTCCCAACGCAAGAACCAGCTTCCGAAAGGGAAGCCTGATTCGCAATCACTTCACCCGGGCCAGAAGGGCCTCGACGCTGGGCAGGATGCGCGTCACGATTTCGTCAACCCCTGCCGCATTGGGGTGCATTCCATCCGGCTGGTTGAGCGCCCTCTGCCCGGCCACGCCATCGAGAAAGAAGGGATAGAGCATTGCGCCATGCACCGCCGTCAGCTTGGGATAGATGCGGTTGAACCGCTGGCCATAGTCGGCACCGAGGTTGGGCGCGGCCACCATGCCCGCCAGCAGCACCGGAATCTTCTTCTCGCCCAGTTTCTTCAGAATCTCGTCCAGCGCCTGTTCCGCCTGCACGGGATCAAGCCCGCGCAGCATGTCATTGGCGCCAAGCTCGACAATCGCCGCATCGATGGCGTCGCCCAGCGCCCAGTCAAGCCGCGCCAGACCATCCGCCGCCGTATCGCCGGAGACCCCGGCATTGATCACCTTGACGTCATGACCCCTGGCCTTCAGGGCCGCCGCCAGCTTCACCGGAAAGGCATCCGCCGCCGCCACGCCATAGCCGGCGGTCAGGCTGTCGCCCAGCGCCAGAAGATTGAGGGTGCGGGCCTGAACCGGCAGGATCATGATGGCAAGGGCAAGAACGGCAAGCAGGACGGGGCGCAGCATGGTCCGAACATAGGAAGCGGGGATGAAAAGCCCAAGCAGAAATCCTATATGGCCATAACCCCCTCCAAGGATTCCCTCCCGTGCCCCCGATTCTCGCCCTCGACCACGTCTCCCTCACCCTGCCGAGCCGCGCCGGTTCTGTGGCGATCCTGAAATCCGTGACCCTGACGGCCCGCCCCGGCGAGGCGCTGGGCATTGTCGGTCCCTCGGGCTCGGGCAAGACCTCCCTCCTCATGGTCATTGCCGGGCTGGAACCCGTCACCGCCGGCAGCATCGCCGTGGCGGGGCAGAACCTCGCGGGCCGCAGCGAGGATGACCTCGCCCGCTTCCGCCGCGACCACATCGGCATCATCTTCCAGTCCTTTCACCTCATCCCCACCATGACGGCGCTGGAAAATGTCGCCGTGCCGCTGGAGTTCAAGGGGGCCGCCGACGCCGAAGACCGCAGCGCCCAATGGCTCGCCCGCGTCGGCCTTGGCCATCGCCTCAGTCACTACCCTGGCCAGCTCTCCGGCGGTGAACAGCAGCGCGTGGCCATTGCCCGGGCGCTGGCGGCGGGGGCGCGCCTGCTGCTGGCCGACGAACCCACCGGCAACCTCGACAGCGCGACCGGGGCCGAGATCATCAGGTTGCTCTTCGACCTCAAGGAGCAGGAGGGGGCGACCCTCTTGCTCGTCACCCATGACGAGGCGCTGGCCGGGAAATGCGACCGCCGCATCGAGGTGCGTGACGGCCGGCTCAGCGAGCAATCCTGATGCTCTGGCTTCGCTTTGCGCTGCGCGATCTCCGCTCCGGCCTGCAGGGGTTCTGGATCTTCCTTGCCTGTCTGGCGCTCGGCACCGCCGTCATCGCCATGGTGGCGGCCCTCTCCGCCGCCATCAACCGCGGCATCGAACAGCAGGGCCAGCCGCTGCTCGGCGGTGACCTGGAATTTGCCCTGACCCAGCGCGAGGCCAGCGCGGCGGAACTGGCGCATATGCAGTCCCTCGGCGTGGTCGGGCGGGTGGTTTCCTTCCGCGCCATGGCCACCACGCCTGCCACCACCGCCCTGACCGAGGTGAAGGCGGTGGATGACGCCTACCCCCTCTATGGTGCGATGAAAGTCTCGGCAGGAAGTCTGGCGGCCGATCTTGCCGCCACATCATCGGGCTTTGGCGCCGTGGCCGATCCCCTGCTTCTGGGCCGCCTCGGCCTCAAGGTGGGCGACACCTTGACCCTCGGTCAGGCACGCCTCACCATCACCGCCGAACTGCAAGCCGAACCCGACCGGCTGGGCGAGGGCTTCCTGCTCGGCCCCCGCCTGCTGATCAGCGACCGGGCGCTTGCCGCCACTGGCCTCATCCAGCCCGGCAGTCTCGTCACCTGGAAATACCGGGTGAAGATGACGGACCCCGCGGAGGCGAAGCCGGCGGTCGAAACGGCCAACCGGATGTTCCCCGCGGCGGGCTGGCGGCTGCGCGCCGCCCATCAGGCGGCCTCCGGCACGGAACGCATGGTGGAACGTCTGGGCTTCTTCCTCACCCTCGTCGGCCTTGCCGCCCTGGTCATCGGCGGGGCGGGCATCGCCAATGCGGTCAAGGCCTTCATCCAGCGCCGCACCACCACCATCGCCACCTACAAGGCCCTGGGGGCCGCGAGCCGCACGGTCTTCGCCATCTTCCTCACCGAACTCCTTCTGGTGGGATTTTTGGCACTCTCCTTCGGTCTGGCCCTGGGGGCCGCCACGCCCGCCCTGGCCCAGGCCTTCCTGGCCGATCTTCTGCCCCTGCCGCTTGCCACCGGCATCGAATGGCTGGCGCTGGCCCGCGCCGGGGTGATGGGGCTTCTGGTCATGCTGGCCTTCACCGTCCTGCCCCTCGCCGCCACCGGGGCCATTCCCGCCACCGCTCTCTTCCGCCACGGCACCACGCCCGCATCCCGCCGCTTCCCCTTTGCCCATGCCGCGGCGTCCGCCGTCTTCATGGCGCTGCTGGCGGGCCTCGTCCTCCTCAGCAATGACAATCTGAAACTCACCGGCGGCTATCTTGCCGGACTTGCCCTGAGCTTCGCCGCCCTCTCCTTCTTCGGCTGGGCCTTCCTGCGTTTCTTGCGCCTCATTCCCCGCCCGCGCCATCTCCTGCTCCGCCAGGCGCTGGCCGCGCTGGCCCGCCCCGGCTCCCCGGCACTTGCCGTCATTCTGGCCCTCGGTCTCGGCCTTGGCCTCTTTGCCATGCTGGCCCAGACCGATGCCACCATGAGCCGCGAAGTGCGGGGCGGCCTTGCCGAAAAGGCCCCGGCCTTCTTCTTCCTCGATGTGCGCGGGCCGGACCTCGACCGCTTTCTGGCCGACGTGAAGGCAGAGCCCGGCGTCATCGCCACGGGCACGGCTCCCATGCTCCGGGGCCGCATCAGCGCGGTCAAGGGCGTGCCCGCCGATCAGGTGAAGCCCGCCGAGAACGCGCAATGGGCGCTGCGCGGCGAGCGCGGCCTCACCTATTCCGCCACCCTGCCGGAAAACTCGACGCTGGTGGCGGGCCAATGGTGGCCCGCCGACTACTCGGGCCCGCCCCTCGTCTCCCTCGTCGATGACATTGCCAGGGGGCTTGCCCTCAAGATCGGCGATGACATCACCGTCAATGTGCTGGGCCGCGACGTGACCGCCAGGGTCGCCAATCTTCGCGCCGTGAACTGGCGAAGCTTCGGCATCAACTTCGTCATGGTGTTTTCGCCCAACACGCTGAAGGCGGCACCCCACAGCGACATCGTCACCGTGACCATGCAGGGCGGCGATGAGGCGCACCTGCTCAACACCATGGCGCGGGCCTGGCCGGGGGTCACGGCGGTCCGGGTGAAGGATGCCCTCGATCAGGTGGCCGCCATGATGGGCAAGATCCTGCTCGCCATCCGCAGCGCCAACGTGCTCACTCTCGTCACCGGCATCCTGGTGCTGGCGGGCGCGCTCTCGGCTGGCCTCTCGGCCCGGAGCTATGAGGCCGTGGTGCTGAAAACCTATGGCGCCTCGCGGGCCCAGTTGCTCGGCGCCTTCGCGCTGGAATATGGCCTGCTCGGGCTTGCCGCCGCCGTCTTCGGCCTGATCGCCGGCACCACCGGGGCCTGGTTCCTGGCGGGCTACATTCTCGAACTGCCCTTCGCCTTCTCCCCCGGCATCGCGGCGGCGACCGTGGCTCTGGCCCTCATCCTCACCATCGCGGGCGGGCTTCTCGCCACCAACCGGGCACTGACCGCAAGGCCCTCGGTCACGCTGCGCGACGAATGACAGGCCGGGCTTTTTCCGCTAGCACAGGCCATGGTCAAGCTGAACCGCATCTATACCCGCACCGGCGATGATGGCTCCACCGCGCTCGGCGATGGCACCCGCCTGTCGAAGGCGCACCTGCGCATCGAGGCCTATGGCACGGTGGACGAAACCAACGCCGCCCTCGGCCTGGTGCGGCTCCACACCACAGCGCCGGAACTGGCCAGCCTCGATGCCATGCTGGCCCGCATCCAGAACGAACTCTTCGATCTCGGGGCCGACCTCTGCGTGCCCGATCGCGGCCAGACGCTGGATTATGAACCCTTGCGCATCCTGCCCGAACAGGCCGCCCGGCTGGAGCGCGAGATCGATGAACTGAACGCCAGCCTCGCCCCGCTCAAATCCTTCGTGCTGCCGGGGGGCCATGCCGCCGCCGCAGCGCTTCATCTTGCCCGCACCATTTGCCGCCGCGCCGAGCGCCTCATGGTGCACCTTGCCGAAACCGCGGGCGAGACGGTCAGTCCCGCCGCCCTCGCCTATGTCAACCGCCTGTCGGATTTCCTCTTCGTCGCCAGCCGCCACGTCAACCATGTCACGGCTTCGGGCGATACGCTCTGGGTGCCGGGGAAAACGCGTTGACGCATCATCCCGAAAAGTGCGCAGCGGTTTTCGGACAAGATGATGCGCAACCGCGTCATCATCCCGAAAAGTGCGCAGCGGTTTTCGGACAAGATGATGCGCAACCGCGTCATCATCCCGAAAAGTGCGCAGCGGTTTTCGGACAAGATGATGCGCAAAAAAATCCCATGGATCAAACGCGGCGGTAGCGGCAATGGATTTGGGAAGTCCACCACAATGATGTTCGCACCCCTGATCGCCGGTTTTGCCCTGGGTGGCAGTCTCATCGTCGCCATCGGCGCGCAGAACGCCTTCGTCATCCGCCAGGGCGTGCTCAACAGCCATGTCTTTGCCATCGCCCTGTTCTGCGCCCTGTCCGACATCATCCTGATCTGGGCCGGCATCTATGGCCTGGGCGCGCTGTTGAAACTCTTTCCCGGCTTCATCGCCCTCATGCGCTGGGGCGGTGCCGCCTTTCTCATCTGGTATGGCCTGAAGGCGCTGCGCCGCGCCATGAACCCGGATGCGCTCCATGAGGCCGTCTCCAAACCGCTCAGCCTTGGCACGGCACTGGCCACCTGTGCCGCCTTCACCTGGCTCAACCCCCATGTCTATCTCGACACCGTGGTTCTGGTCGGCTCCATCGCCAACGCCCGGCCTGCGGGCCAGCAGGCGGCCTTTGCCATCGGTGCCTCCATCGCCTCCACCCTGTGGTTCTTCTCGCTGGCCTATGGGGCCCGCGCGCTGGGCCACATTCTGGCCCAGCCCCGGGTCTGGCGCATGATCGACTTGGCCATCGCCGCCATCATGTTCACCATCGCCGCCAAGCTCATTCTGGGCTAAACCGGGCCCATGTTCATTCCGCTTCACGACGATGCACCACTCCGGGTCATCCGCTTCCAGATGATGACCTTCGGCCTCATCGCCCTCAATGTGGCGGTGTTTCTGGTGACCGGGGCCTTTCCGGGCGAAGCCTTTCTCGCCTCCGTGGCCCAGGGCTTTGGCGTGGTGCCGGCCGAATTCGTCTCCGAGGCCGCCCGCGCCCATGGCGCCAACCCCGTGCCCGAGCCGGTGACGCTTCTGACCTACATGTTCCTGCATGGCGGCTGGATGCACCTCATTTCCAACCTGCTCTTCCTCTGGATCTTCGCCGACAACGTCGAGGACGCCTTCGGCCATGTCGGCTTCGTGCTCTTCTACCTGTTGTGCGGCATGGCGGCAGGCCTTGCCCATGTGCTGCTCAACCCCACCTCGCCCGTGCCGCTGGTCGGGGCCTCGGGCGCCATCTCCGGCGTGCTCGCCGCCTATTTCGTGCTCTACCCCCGGGCCCGCGTCTGGGTGCTGGCCTTTTTCCCTCTACCCATCCGCATTTCCGCCGTCTGGGTGCTGGGCATCTGGTTTGTCATCCAGGTGCTGAGCCTCTTTGCCACCGACCCGGAATCCCAGGCCATCGGCTGGTGGGCCCACATCGGCGGCTTCCTCACCGGCCTCGTGCTCACCTGGCTTTTGAAAAACCGCCTGCTCATCCGGGTGGGGGAGTAAGCCGCGTCAGCTTCCTGCCCTCAACTTTGGTCGGTGGACCAGCCAAAACCCGTCGCTGGCGGAATTGACTCAAAGAGACGCCATCACTAGTTTGCGCCGCAACAATCGCAAAAGCAGAGGACTGACATGAAGGTTCTGGTCGCTGTCAAACGGGTCGTTGACTACAACGTCAAGATCCGCGTCAAGGCCGACGGTTCGGGCGTTGAACTGGCCAACGTCAAAATGTCCATGAACCCCTTCGACGAGATTGCCGTCGAGGAGGCCGTGCGGCTGAAGGAGGCGGGCAAGGCCACCGAGGTCATCGCCGTGTCCATTGGTCCGGCGACGGCGCAGGAAACCCTGCGCACCGCCCTTGCCATGGGGGCCGACCGCGCCATCCTGGTGAAGCATGATGCCGTGGTGGAGCCGCTCGCCGTGGCCAAGCTGCTCAAGGCCATTGTCGCGGCGGAACAGCCCGACCTCGTCATTCTCGGCAAGCAGGCCATTGACGATGACGCCAACCAGACCGGCCAGATGCTGGCGGCGCTGATGGGCTGGCCCCAGGCCACTTTCTGCTCCAGGCTGGAGCCGGGCGCGGGCGAGGCCACCATCACCCGCGAGATCGACGGCGGCCTGCAGACCCTCAAGCTGAAGCTGCCGGCGGTCGTCACCACCGACCTCCGCCTCAACACGCCGCGCTATGCCTCGCTGCCCAACATCATGAAGGCCAAGAAGAAGCCGCTCGAGGAAAAGACCCCGGCCGACTATGGCGTCGATGTCAGCCCGCGTCTCAAGGTGCTCAAGACCGAGGAGCCGCCCAGGCGCCAGGCCGGCGTGAAGGTGAAGTCGGTTGCCGAACTGGTGGCGAAACTCAAGGAAGCGGGAGCGATCTAAGATGGCCGTCCTTCTCATTGCCGAACACGACAACGCCAGCCTCAAGGATGCGACCCACAAGGCGCTCTCGGCAGCGGCCCAGATGGGCGGCGACATTCATGTGCTGGTGGCGGGCAAGAACGCCAGGCCTGCCGCCGACGCGGCCGCCAAGCTGAAAGGCGTGGCCAAGGTGCTGCACGCCGAAAGCCCCGACCTGGAGCGGCCGCTGGCCGAAACCATGGCCGACACCATCGTGGCCCTGGCCAAGGGCTACAGCCACATCGTCGCGCCCTCCACCGCCAACGGCAAGAACATCATGCCGCGCGTGGCCGCCCTTCTCGATGTCATGCAGATCTCCGACATCTCGGAAGTAAAGTCTCCCGACACCTTCGTCCGCCTCATCTATGCCGGCAACGCGGTCCAGACCGTGCAGTCCGCCGAGGCCCACAAGGTCATCACCGTGCGCACCGCCTCCTTCCCGGCGGCGGCCGAGGGCGGTGCTGCCAAGGTGGAGACGGTGGCCGCCGCCAAGGGGTCCGGCCTTGCCGTCTATGCCGGTGAAAATCTCACCAAGTCCGACCGGCCCGAACTGACCTCGGCCAGGATCATCATCTCCGGCGGGCGCGGCATGCAGAACGGCGACAATTTCAAGCTGCTGGAAAGCGTTGCCGCCAAGCTCAACGCCGCCGTGGGTGCCTCGCGCGCGGCGGTGGACGCAGGCTTCGTGCCCAACGACTATCAGGTCGGCCAGACCGGCAAGGTCGTGGCCCCCGATCTCTACATCGCGGTGGGCATCTCCGGCGCCATCCAGCATCTCGCCGGCATGAAGGACTCCAAGGTCATCGTCGCCATCAACAAGGACGAGGAGGCCCCCATCTTCCAGGTGGCCGACTACGGTCTGGTGGCCGACCTCTTCGAGGCCGTGCCGGAACTGGACAAGGCCCTGGGCTGACCGCCGCTATCTCTGATTGCAAACCGCTCCTTCCTGCCGGAAGGAGCGGTTTTTTCTGGTCCATGGAATGCCGCGGCTCTGGTCTTTTCGCACTTGCGAAATGATCTTGCGGGGCGCTCCTCATCACGATAACGTCCTCACCCTGTCGGAAAAACGGGTGTTTCATGACCATCAGGAAAGTCGGCATCATCGGCGCGGGCCAAATGGGCAATGGCATTGCCCACATCTGTGCGCTGGGCGGTTATCAGGTTGGCCTCAATGATGTGTCCAAGGACCGGGTGACCACCGCACTCGCCACCATCAACGGCAACATGGCCCGTCAGGTCAAGGCCGGCAAGATCGCCGAGGCCGACCGCGAGGCCGCCCTGTCGCGCATTGTCCATGTCCCCTCCTTCGCCGATTTCGAGGGCTATGACCTGGTCATCGAGAGCGCCACCGAAAAGGAAGAGGTGAAGCGCGCCATCTACAAGGATCTCTGTCCCAACCTCGGTCCTGAAACCATCATCGGCACCAACACGTCCTCCATCTCGGTGACCCGCCTGGCCGCCTCCACCGACCGGCCCGAGCGCTTCATGGGCATTCACTTCATGAACCCGGTGCCCATGATGGAACTGGTGGAGTTGATCCGCGGCATCGCCACCGAGGAACAGACCTTCCAGAAGGTCAGGGAATTTGTCGGCACGCTGAAGAAAACCGTGGCCGTGTCCGAGGACTTTCCGGCCTTCATCGTCAACCGCATCCTGCTGCCCATGATCAATGAGGCGGTCTATACGCTCTATGAGGGCGTGGGCACGGTGGACGCCATCGACACGGCCATGAAGCTCGGCGCCCATCACCCCATGGGGCCCCTGGAACTGGCGGACTTCATCGGTCTGGATACCTGTCTCTCGGTCATGCAGGTGCTCTATGAGGGTCTGGCCGATTCCAAGTACCGGCCCTGTCCGCTGCTGGTGAAATATGTCGAGGCGGGCTGGCTGGGGCGCAAGACCAAGCGCGGCTTCTATGACTATCGCGGCGAAAAGCCGGTCCCGACCCGCTGACCTCTCACTTTGAATCCATCACCGCCTTGATCATGCTCTGGGCGTCGGCGCTGGCCCATTGCGCCGGTCCGAGCAGGCGGCCCAGCTCCCGCCCCTGCCGGTCGAAGAGCAGGGTTGCCGGCAGGCCGGGGACTGACAGGGCATCGCGCATGGCGCCGTCATCGTCGCGGTAGAACGTCAGATGGCCCGCGCCCGCAGCGGCCAGAAACTCCCTGGCCTTGTCCTGGCGCGCCGCCGTATCGAGATTCACCGTCACCACCTCGAAATCAGGGCCGCCGAGGGCCGCCTGCAATTTTCCCAGTTCCGGCATTTCCGCCCGGCACGGCGGGCACCAGGTGGCCCAGAGATTGACCAGCGTCACCTTGCCCTGCCAGTGCTCCGGCGGCACCGTGGCCCCCGCCGCATCCTTGAGCGCGGGCAGCGTCATGTCCTTGGGCGCATCATGAAACTGGAACTGGGCGATCTGCCCCCTGGCGCTAACCGCGAAGGGCGAGGCCGAGGACGCGGCCACCGGCGCTTCACCCACATGCTTGCGCGACACGAGGTTTAGCCCGTAAATGCCGACGACAGCCGCAAGCAGCAGCGCCACGCCGAGATAGAGCCGGTGGCGCGGATTTGAAGGGAACATCATGACTCCGTTCGTTCGGGTCCGGGCCGGGGGCAACCCATGACCAACAAAATGTGGGGCGGGCGCTTTGCCTCCGGGCCAGACGCCATCATGGCCGAGATCAACGCCTCCATCGGCTTTGACAAGCGCCTCTTTGCCCAGGACATCAGGGCCTCGAAGGCCCATGCCGCCATGCTGGCCGAGAAACGCATCATCACCAAGGCCGACGCGGCGCAAATTAGGCACGGCCTCGATCAGGTGCAAGCCGAGATCGAGGCGGGCACTTTCACCTTCTCGTCAGCCCTTGAGGACATCCACATGAACGTGGAAGCGCGTCTGAAGGAACTGATCGGCCCGGCGGCGGGACGCTTGCACACCGCGCGCTCGCGCAACGACCAGGTGGCGACCGACTTTCGCCTCTATGTGCGCGACACGGTGGACCACCTCGACGCCCAGATGGCTGACTTGCAGCGGGCGCTGGCCGAAAGGGCCGAGGCCCATGCCGCAACCCTCATGCCGGGCTTCACCCATCTTCAGGTGGCCCAGCCCATAACCTTCGGCCACCATCTGCTGGCCTATGTGGAAATGCTGGCGCGCGACCGCTCGCGTCTGGCCGATGCCCGGGCCCGCATGAACGAATGCCCCCTGGGGGCAGCGGCGCTGGCCGGCACCTCCTTTCCCATCGACCGCGCCATGACCGCCAGGGCCCTGGGCTTTGCCCGCCCCACCCGCAACTCGCTTGATTCGGTTGCCGACCGCGACTTCGTGCTCGAGGTGCTGGCGGCGGCCACCATCTGCGCCATCCACCTGTCGCGGCTGGCCGAGGAAATCGTGCTCTGGGCCACGGCCCAGTTCCGCTTTGTGAAACTGTCGGACAAGTTCACCACCGGCTCGTCCATCATGCCGCAGAAGCGCAACCCCGACGCCGCCGAACTGATCCGCGCCAAGCCGGGCCGCATCCTCGGCGCCTTCACCGCCCTTGCCGTGGTCATGAAGGGCCTGCCCCTCACCTATTCCAAGGACATGCAGGAGGACAAGGAACCGGCCTTTGACGCCTTCGACAGCCTGTCGCTGGCACTGGCTGCGGCCACCGGCATGGTGCGCGACATGGTGCCCGATGAGACGCGCCTGCGCGAAGCCGCCGCCACCGGCTTCTCAACCGCCACCGATCTCGCCGACTGGCTGGTGCGCGAATTGCAGATGCCCTTCCGCGAGGCCCACCATGTCACGGGAAGCCTTGTGGCACTGGCCGAAAGAAAGGGCGTGGACCTCTCCCGGCTGTCGCTCGCCGAGATGCAGGCGGCCCATCCCCGCATCACCAAGGACATCTTCCGTGTGCTGACGGCTGAACGCTCCGCCGCCTCGCGGACGAGCTTCGGCGGCACGGCCCCCGCCAATGTCCGGCGCGCGGCCCGGCGCTGGATCAGACTTCTGAAGGGAAAATGACATGACCCGTATCATCATTGTGAGCCTTGCCGCACTGCTTGCCCTGTCAGCCTGCGGCGTGAAGGGCGATCCTGAACCGCCGCCGGCCTTTACCCAGAGCCAGTGACATGCATCACTTCGCCTACCGCAACGGCGTGCTCCACGCCGAGGCCGTGAACCTGGAAGTGCTCGCCGACGAGGTGGGCACCCCCTTTTACTGCTATTCCCAGGCCACCCTCGAGCGCCATGTCCGCGTGCTGGCCGAGGCCTTCAAGGATCAGCCGCATCTTCTGTGCTATGCGGTGAAGGCCAATTCCAACCAGGCCGTGCTGCGGCTCATGGGCCAGTTGGGCTGCGGCACGGATGTGGTCTCCGAGGGCGAGCTGCGGCGCGCGCTCGCCGCCGGGGTGCCCGCCCGCAAGATCGTCTTTTCCGGCGTGGGCAAGACGGCGCGCGAAATGGCGCTGGCCCTCAAGGAGGGCATCCATTGTTTCAACGTCGAATCCGAGCCCGAGCTTGAGCTGCTCTCCGACATCGCGGGCCGCGTGGGCCAGCGCGCCAGCGTGTCGCTGCGGGTCAATCCTGATGTTGACGCCAGAACCCATCACAAGATCTCCACCGGCAAGGCCGGCGACAAGTTCGGCATCTCCTTCCTGCGCGCCCCCGAGGTCTATGGCCGCGCGGCGAAGCTGCCGGGCCTCGACGTCGTCGGCATCGACATGCACATCGGCAGCCAGATCACCGAACTCACCCCCTTCCGCAAGGCCTTCACCCTCATGGCGGAACTGGCCCGCGACCTGATGGCCAGGGGTCACACGCTGAAGCATCTCGATCTCGGCGGCGGTCTCGGCGTGCCCTATCGCGGCACCAATGACGTGCCGCCGCACCCCGATGAATATGCCGCCCTGGTGAAGAAGATCCTGGGGCCGCTGGGCCTGCGCCTCATCCTGGAACCGGGCCGCATGATCGTCGGCAATGCGGGCATTCTGGTGTCACGGGTCATCTACGTGAAGGATGGCGACAAGAAGCGCTTCGTCATTCAGGACGCCGCCATGAACGACCTGATCCGCCCCACGCTCTATGACGCCCACCACGAGATCATTCCCGTGAAGGAACCCAAGGCGCGGGCGCGCTCCCGACTGGTCGATGTGGTGGGGCCGGTGTGCGAGACCGGCGATTATCTGGCGCTCGACCGCAAGATGCCGCCCGTGGAGCGCGGCCATCTCCTGGCCACGCTGACGGCGGGCGCCTATGGCGCGGTGGCCTCCTCCACCTATAATTCCCGGCTGCTCGTGCCCGAGGTTCTGGTGAAGGGCGACCGCTGGGCGGTGATCCGCCCGCGCCAGAGTTATGAGGACCTGATCGGACTCGACCGCCTGGCGGACTGGCAGGGAAAATGACCGCACCCCGCCCCGGCATCATGCTGCCGCAATGCCCGACGATGCTGGCCCCATGACCACGCCCTCACGCTTTGCGGCCCGCATCGCCCTGCAGCGCGCCCTCCTGTTCTGGGAGGACCTGTGGCCGCGGCTGTTTGGGCCGCTCATGGTGCTGGGCAGCGCCTATGCCGTCATCGTGTCGGGCCTGCTCCTTCCTCTGCCGCAGACCTGGCGTGTTCTCGTGCTGGCGGTCATGGCCGCCGCCTTCGTCTGGACACTGCGTGCCGTGCGCGGCCTTGGCATGCCCAGCCGCCAGCGCGCCATGGCCCGGCTGGAGGCCCACGCGGGTCTCACCCATCAGCCGCTGCAAAGTCTTGGCGATCATCCCGCCGGTGCCGCCGCCGATCATCCTCTGTGGACGGAACATCGGCGCCGTCAGGAAGCACGGCTCTCCCGCCTGCCCCTAAGCCCGCCGCGTTCCGCCTGGCGCAGCTTCGACCCCCGCGCCCTGCGCGTGCCGGTGGCGCTGGCCGTGGTGGCCGCCACCGTGCTCGCCCCGCAGACGCCGCTCGCCAGCCTGAAGGAGGCCCTGACCCTGACGCCCGCCGCCGCGGTGGCCACCGGCACCGCCCTTGAGGCCTGGCTCACGCCCCCCGCCTACACCGGCAAGCCCCCCATCCTCCTCACCCGGCGCGGCGAGGAACCAGCCGCCGCCAGGCCCATCGTGGTGCCGGAGGGGTCCCTGTTCCAGCTTCGTCTGGGCAATGCCCGGGCCCCGCAGCTCCATTTTCTCGCCGCTGACGCAGCGGGCGCGGAAGCACCGCCCGCCGACCTCAAGGCCAGCCTCGCCAATGGCCTCTATTCCGCCAGCGCCAGCATCACCCGGCCGGTCAGCCTGTTGCTCGAGGACGGCAAAACCCGCCTCCGCTGGCAGCTCGACACCCTGCCCGACCTGGCCCCGGTGATCACGCTCGGCGACAAGCCGGTGGTGGAGCCCCTGGGCGCGCTCGGCCTGCCCTTTGAGGCGCGTGATGACTACGGGCTCACCGGCATCACGGCGGACATCGCGCTGGCCGACGAGCAGGCAGACGGGCCGGGCTTTGCCAGCAACGGCATCTTCATCTTCGAGCCGCCGGAGTTTCCGGTGAAACTGTCGAAGCCCCAGAGCCGAACCGAGAAGGCCACCGCCACCAATGATCTCACCAGCCATCCCTGGGCGGGCTTCCGGGTGATCGTGACACTGACCGCGCGCGATGCGGCGGGCCATGAAACCCCAAGCGCCCCCCTCACCCTCGACCTGCCGGAGCGGCCCTTCACCAAGCTCATGGCCCGGGCGGTCATGGAACAGCGCAAGCGCCTCATCCTCGACGGCGGCCAGGCTGGCGATGTGGCGGCCCTGCTGCGGGCGCTCGTCACCTATCCCAGGGGGCAGGTGGAGCACCTCGGCGATCTTCTCATGCTGGCCGCCATTGCCACGCGCCTCGAGCAGGTGGAAGACCCCGATCAGGTCGCAACCTCGGTTGTCGACCTCTGGGCCGTGGCTCTCGCCCTTGAGGAAGGCCGGCTTGCCGAACCTCGCGCCGCGCTGGAAGCGGCCCGCCGCGCCCTGGAGCAGGCCCTGGCCGAGGGCGCGCCGCCGGAGAAGCTTCAGGCCCTGATGAAGAACCTGCGCGCCGCCATGCAGCGCTACCTGAAGGCCCTAGGCGAACAGTCACGCGACGCGGCCGCCGCTCCCGGCGACAGTAAGGCCGTGACCGATCAGGATCTCCAGAAAATGCTGGACAACATCGAGAAACTGTCGCGCAGCGGTGCCACTGACCAGGCCCGCCAGATGCTCTCCGAGCTTGACCGGCTCATGCGCAATCTCCAGGCCGGAAAGAGCGGCGGCGATGTCCAGGCCATGCGCCAGCTCAACGAGTTGACCGACATCCTGCGCCAGCAGCAGAAGCTCATGGACGATACGCAGGGCCAGTCCGGGTCCGGTGACGGCAACGAGGGCGCGCCGGAGAGTGACGGCGACGCCCCCGGCATGGGCGAACCGGGAGCACCCGGTGCCAAGGGCGAGCAGGGCATGGGCACCCCCGACCATGGCGCGGGCCAGGGCCAACCCGAGGGCAGCGGCCCGTCGCTGTCGCAGCGGCAGGGCGACTTGGGCGACCGCACCGGCGCTTTTGGCCGCAGGCTCGGCCCCGCCGGGCCTGAGGGCCTGGGCCAGGCCGAGGACCACATGAAGGATGCCCGAAAGGCGCTGGGCGAGGGCGACCGGGAAGGGGCCCTCGCCGCCCAGGGCAAGGCCCTGCAGGCCCTGCGCCAGGCTTTGCAGGGCATGGCGCGCGACCTGCTGCAGCAGGGACCGGGCCAGACCAGCACGGGCCGCGATCCCCTGGGCCGGGGCCGCGACGGCAATGGCCGCAATCCCGCCACCGATCTCAAGCTGCCCTCGGAACAGGCCATGCAGCGGGCGCGCGAACTCCTGGAACTTCTGCGCCAGCGCAGCGCCGAACCCGGCTTGTCACCGGTGGAACGCGACTACATCGATCGTTTGCTGAAGGGCCTTTACTAGCGCAACGGACGATCAAATCGGAACGATTTGAGAGAGGAAAGTTGCGCCAACATATTGATTTTCGAACAACTTGTCGGCGGCAGTTGATTCCAACTGACCTCCGGTTGCTCTAAAGCAACCTGACTTTTGATGGAAAAGGCAAAAGTCAGACAAGTTGCTCGCCATCAAAAAGTTAGCGCGGTGGCTTTCACTGCATCAAAGCCACCACGCTGTGACCTCAATCCGCGCCCGGCGACAGCACATGGCCGACGAAGGGCAATTCGCGGAACTGGTTGGCCATGTCCATGCCATAGCCGACGACGAAGAGATCGGGGCAGGTGAAGCCGGTGAAGTCGGCGGCGATGTGGGCGGCAAGATGCCCCGGCTTGTTGAGCAATACCGCCGTCATGGCGCTCCTGGCGCCGCGCGCCGTCAGCAGGTCCTTGGCGAAGGCCAGCGTCCGGCCCGATTCCAGAATGTCGTCGACCAGCAGCACGTCGCGGCCATGCACCGCCGATTCGATGTCGCGCACCACATCCACCTGCCCTGACGACCTGGTGGCCTCGCGATAGCTCGCCAGCATCATGAAATCGACCTCGGGCGACAGCCCCGCCCCATGCATGGCGCGGATCAGGTCAGCGGCGAAGATGAAGGAGCCCTTGAGGATCGGCACCACCAGCAGCCGGGTGGGCCTGCGGGCGGCAATCTCCTGCGCCATGGTGGCGATGCGGGCGCTGATGTCGGCGGCGGAAAACAGGACATCGATCCGATGCCCGTCGATGAGGGTCTCAGTCATGCCCCGCATTTGAGCCGATTTCATCGGCATGGGCAAAACGAATCTGCACTCTTCCCGCAGTTTCCGGCGGCGAGGCCACGCGGGTGATGAAGCCCGTGACCTCGCCGGGGCGCAGCGGCCGGGCGCCGGTATCCAGCGTCCAGTGATAGAGGTCGGTCGTGCTGTCCGGTGCCAGAAGGCCAAAGCGCAACCACGGAATCTTGCGCGCCGCGCCGGAGATATTGGCGATCTCGCCCTTGATGGTCAGAACCCGCGTGCCGTTCGCCGTCACATGCTGCTGTTCCACCCGGCGGATTTCCAGCCCGTAGATATTCACGTCATAGCCGAGCCGGGCATAGACGCCGATGGCGGCGGGCGCGAGCCTGACCACCTGTTCCGGCAGGGCCGCGGCGGCGGCCAGCGGCGATACCGCCACCACGCCGAAGATGGCCCAGGCCTGTAGCGTGCGGAAGCGCCGCTTGCGCCGGTCCTCGTGGGCCTCGCGCGCCTCACGCGCCGCCTGCATCAGCCGTGTCACCTCGCCGTCGGGCTCATAGGCATGGTCGATGAGGGGCGGCGGCAGGGCGCGCGGCGTCTCGTGCGCCACCACGTCGATCACGTCCAGCGGCCGCGCCTCGATCCAGCCGTGGCCGCAGCCCCGGCAGGTCAGCGTCATGCCCTCGGGCGGCGGCTGGCGCGACGGCCAGTCATAGCGGGTTGCACAGGAGGGACAGGAGATTATCATGGACGAAGGTGGGGGCCTGATGATTCGAAACGCGCCCGGAAACGGGACTATGTCAGGCTAACAACCTTTACGGTTAATGGGCGGTTAAGGGCGGCGGGGAGCCGGAATTGGTCAGGCTGGATGCAGTGGGCCTGCGCTATGGCGGCGGGCCCGAAATTTTGAAGGACATTACCTTCCGGCTCGATCCCGGAGCCTTCTGCTTTCTCACCGGCCCCTCGGGCGCGGGCAAGACCTCGCTGCTGCGTCTGCTGTTTCTCGCCCTGAAGCCGACGCGCGGACTGATCTCGCTCTTCGGCGAGGATGTGACCGCCCTTGCCCAATCCGCCATTCCCCTCATGCGGCGGCGCATCGGCGTGGTGTTTCAGGATTTCCGCCTGCTCGACCACCTCACCACCTTTGACAATGTGGCCCTGCCCCTGCGCATCACCGGCCAGCGCCGCGAGACCTATGCCCGGGATGTCATGGACCTGCTCGCCTGGGTGGGTCTGGCCCATCAGGCCGAGGCCTATCCGCCGGTCTTGTCGGGCGGGGAAAAGCAGCGCGCCGCCATTGCCCGGGCCGTCATCTCGCGGCCCGAACTGCTGCTGGCCGACGAACCCACCGGCAACGTCGATCCGGCCCTGGCCCGAAGGCTCATGCATCTCTTCCTCGAACTCAACAAGCAGGGCCCCACCGTCTTTGTCGCCACCCACGACAGCGAGCTGATCCGTCAGACCGGGGCCCCGGCGCTTCACCTCGAGCACGGGCAATTGCGGGCCGCATGATGAGCGAAAAAACCGGTCCCATCATTCCGCCCGAGGCGGCACCGCTGAAGACACTCACCGTCACCATGGCGGTCATGTGCACGCTTGCCTGTCTCGCCATCGGTGCCCTGACCCTCATCAACCGCGCGGTGGAGCAATGGACGCACGGGCTTTCCGCCGAGGCCACGGTGCAGCTTCGCCAGGTGCAGGGGGTGGACCCCGACGCCGAACTGCAGAAGCTCGACGTCGTGCTGCGCCAGACCCCGGGCATCGCCGCCATCACCGTGATGGACCGGCGCGCCGCCGCCAAGCTCCTGGAACCCTGGCTCGGCACGGGCAATACCGACGACCTGCCCATTCCGCGCCTTGTCCGCCTCACCCTCGATGACGCCCATCCGCCCGATCTTCAGGCTCTGGCGCAGCGGCTTGAGGAAACGGTGAAGGGGGCAAGCCTCGACACGCACCAGCGCTGGCAGGCGGAACTCGCCCACATGGCCAGGACGCTCTCCACCCTGGCCTATGCCATCCTCGCCCTCATCGCCGCCTCCGCCGTGGCCATGGTCATCTTCGCCACCCGCACCGTGCTCGATGCCAACCGGCAGGTGGTGGACGTGCTCCATCTCGTCGGCGCCAAGGATGGTTACATCGCCCGCCAGATCGACCGGCGCTTTCTCGCGACCGGGCTTTACGCCGGCCTCATCGGCGTCGGTCTGGCGCTCCTCGTCTTCTTCTTCCTCGGGCTGTCCGGGCGCGTCAGCGGCGAAGGTCTGGCGGCGGCAAGCCGCAGCCTGCTCTTTGCCCCGCCCGCTCTGGCACTGTCGAGCTATGCAGCACTTCTCGCCGTGCCCGTGGCGGCCACCGCCATCGCGCTCATCACCTCACGCCTCACCTTGATCCGTATGCTGAGGAACGTGCTGTGACCATCCTGCGCTCCCTCCTCTTCAACGTCCTTTTCTATCTCACACTGGTGGTGTTGTTCCTGGCGGGCATCGTGCTGCTGCCGGTGGCGCATGCCACCGCCGTCAAGGCCATGCAGGGCCTGTGCCGCCTCTTGCTCTGGGAGCTGCGCGTGGTGGCGGGCACGGCCATGGCGGTGCGCGGGCTGGAACATGTGCCCAAGGGCCCCCTGCTGGTGGCGGGCAAGCACCAGTCCCTGTGGGAGACCTTCGCGCTGCTCACCCTCTTCGATGATCCCGCCATGGTCCTGAAGAAGGAACTCACCCTCATTCCGGTCTTCGGCTGGTATATCCGCAAGCTGCGCATGATCGCGGTGGAACGCAGCGCCGGATCGGCGGCCCTGCGCGGCCTTGTCGCCCGCGCCCGGGAGGAACGCGCCGCAGGCCGCCAGATCATCATCATGCCGGAGGGCACCCGCCGCGCCCCGGACGACCCCCCCGATTACAAGCCGGGGGCCGCCGCCCTCTACGCCGCCCTTGATGTGCCCTGCGTGCCCTTCGGCCTCAATGCCGGGCTGTTCTGGCCCCGGCGCAGGTTCCTGCGCCATCCCGGCGTCATCGTGGTGGAATTTCTGCCCGCCATTCCGCCCGGCCTGCCGCGCCGCGATTTTCAGGCCCGGCTGGAACAGGCCATCGAAACCTCCACCCGGAATCTGGTGGCGGAGGGGCGAAGCACCTGGCAGCCGCCGGAACCGAAGAAACAGAACGGGAACAATTAATCGACAGCGGACGTTCTTGCCGGTATGCTGCGTCCCATGGCCAAGCCCCTGCCCGACCTTCCCGCCATTTCCCAAGGCATCTGGGAGATGAAATACCGCTGGCCCGAGGGCGCGGAATCCTCACTTTCCGACACGCTGAGCCGCGTTGCCCGGGCCGCCGCCGCCCAGGAGGAAGCAGGCCAGCGCGGCCATTGGGAACAGGCCTTCGGCGATCTCCTGGCCGACCTCCGCTTTCTCCCCGCCGGGCGGATTCTTGCCGGGGCCGGCACGGGACGGGCCGTCACCCTGTTCAATTGTTTTGTGATGGGGACGATCGAGGACTCCACCGCCGGGATCTTCACCGCCCTCAAGGAAGCGGCCCAGACCCTGCAGCAGGGCGGCGGCATCGGCCATGATTTCTCGACCCTGCGTCCCCGGGGTGCCCTCGTCCACGGCACCGGCGCGGAGGCCTCCGGCCCCGTCAGCTTCATGGAAGTGTGGGACGCCATGTGCCGCACCATCATGGCGGCGGGGGCCCGGCGCGGCGCCATGATGGGCACCCTGCGCTGCGACCACCCCGACATCGAGGACTTCATCGCCGCCAAGCGCCGGGGCGACCGCCTGCGCAATTTCAATCTGTCGGTGCTGGTGACCGATGCCTTCATGGCGGCGGTGGCGGCCGACGCCGACTGGCCGCTGATCTTCGGCGGTGAAGTGTTTCGCACGGTGAAGGCCGCCGCCCTGTGGCAGGCCATCATGCGCGCCACCTATGAGGCGGCGGAACCCGGCGTCATCTTCATCGACCGGGTGAACGCCGCCAATCCCCTCAGCTATTGCGAGACCATTTCCTGCACCAACCCCTGCGGCGAGCAGCCGCTGCCGCCCTATGGTGCCTGCCTTTTGGGTTCCCTCAACCTCACGCGCTTCGTGCGTCAGCCCTTCACCGCCACGGCCAGTCTCGATGAGACACACCTGGCCGACAGCGCCCGCCTTGCCGTGCGCTTCCTCGATAATATCATCGGCGTGTCGCGCTATCCCCTGGCCGAGCAGCGCGCCGAGGCCCTGGCCAAGCGCCGCATGGGTCTGGGCATCACGGGCCTCGCCGATGCGCTGGCCATGCTCGGCCTCACCTATGGCAGGCCGGAGGCCGCCGCCACGGCCGCCCGGTGGATGAAGACCATCACCCAGGCGGCATTCGCGGCATCGTCCGAGCTTGCTGTGGAAAAGGGCGTCTTCCCGCTGTTCAATGCCGAACGCTATCTCGCCACCCCCTATGGCCAGGCGCTGCCGGGCGACATCCGCGCCATGATCGCCGCCAGCGGCCTGCGCAACGGGCTGCTCACGTCCATCGCCCCCACCGGCACCATTTCGCTTCTGGCGGGCAATGTCTCGAGCGGCGTTGAACCCATCTTCAGCCTGGAGCATGAGCGCCGCGTCCGCCTGGCCGATGGCAGCTTCCGGGTCGAACACCTCACCGATTTCGCCGTGGCCGAATGGCGGCGGCTTCATGGTGACAAACCGCTGCCGGAAAGCTTCGTCACCGTGAACGATCTTCAGCCAGCCGATCACCTCGCCATGCAGGCCGCGCTCCAGCCCCAGGTCGACAGTTCCATTTCCAAGACCATCAATGTTCCCGCCGACCTGCCCTTTGCCGCCTTTCAGGATGTCTATGCCCAGGCCCATCGCCTCGGCCTCAAAGGCTGCACCACCTTCCGGCCCAATGACGTGACCGGCGCCATTCTCACCGCCCCCGTGAGCGAACCGGCGCGCACCCGCTGCCCCGCCTGCGGTTCCTCTGACATTGCCGCCGCCGAGGGCTGCACCACCTGCCTGTCCTGCGGCACCGCCCTCTGCGGCTGACCGTCAGCTGAAAAGAACGATTGACGAACATTCCTGCTTGTTCTATATTCGTTCCCATGAACCTTCAGGGCCACCCCATCACCGCCGAACTGGCGCCCGACCTCGGTCTTGCCGACCGCTTCTGGTATTGGCAGGGCGCCTCGGGCCGGAAATACATTCACACCATCTATGAGCCCGGCAATTGTCCGCCCCTGCCCGGCGCCATCTATGTCGGCGTGCGCCGCGAGGGGGCCGCGCGCCGCGCCGTCATTCTCGGCCGCTTTCTGGCCCCGTCGGGCTTCGGTGTGGCCCAGCCCCTGTTCTCCGGCCTCGATCTCGATGAGATTCACGTCCATCTGCTGGCGCGCGACCCGGCCTCGGCCTCGGATATTCTGGCCGACCTGCACCGCGCCTTTGCCCCGGAGGCCAAGAGCGCTCTGGCCGGTTGCCACGAGAACGAGAGGGTGACGCCCTTCATGCCCCCCCGCGCCCGGCCCCCGCTGGCCCCCCGGCAGACCGAACTGGCCTTCGGCTGATCTCCTCAGATGAGAGAGGCCACACGCTCCAGCGCCGCATCATGGATGCCCAGCGCCCGGAGATGGGCCAGCGTGCTCGTCAGATAATCCGCCGCCGTGCCGCGCGACCCCCGGCCGGTGCGGAGAAGATCAAGGGTTTCCGCTTCCGTCAGGTCGCCCGCATATTGCGCATGGGTGGTGTCCGCGACAAAGGCCAGGGCCTCGCGCAACCTGCCATCGGCCCTATCCTGTATCGGGAGCCAGCGCTCCACATAGACCCGATTGGGCTGTTCGCGCTGGCGCAGGGATGACAGCACTTCTTCCCAGGCGGCATCGTCAACCTCGAGCGCCACCCCTTCGCACTGGCCGCCGCGCTGCAAGCCCAGCACCAGGCCCGGTGCGTCCGGCGTTCCGCGATAGACCACCGACTTGACGCACAAGGCCCGGTGATAGCCCGGCAGAACCGCCGACACCGCCCGGCGATGCGGAATGTCCGGCTGCCACATGAGCGAGCCATAGGCAAAGACCCAGCGGCCCCGCCCCATAACCTCAGCCTTCCGGCTTCTGGTTGCGCCCGAAGTTGGGCAGCGGCGTTTCCTGGCCCGCCGCGATGATGCTCTTGCGGATCGAGCGCGCCCGGTCGAAGAGCCGGTAGAGCGTCTCGCCATCGCCCCAGCGGATGGCGCGTTGCAGGGCCGACAGATCCTCCGAGAAGCGCCCCAGCATTTCCAGGACCGCATCGCGGTTGTTCAGAAAGACATCGCGCCACATGACGGGATCGGAGGCGGCGATGCGGGTGAAGTCGCGGAAGCCGCCCGCCGAATATTTGATGACCTCGCTGTTGGTCACCTTCTCCAGATCGGCGGCGGTGGCAACGGTGTTGTAGGCAATGAGGTGCGGCAGATGGCTGGTGATGGCCAGCACCAGATCATGGTGCTCCGGCTCCATGATCTCGACATTCGACCCGCACGCCTGCCAGAAAGCTTCGAGCCGCTTCACCATGGCGGCAGCGCTGTCCGGCAGCGGCGTCAGGATGCACCAGCGGTTCTGGAACAATTCGGCAAAGCCCGACGCCGGTCCCGACTGTTCGGTGCCCGCAATGGGGTGGCCCGGAATGAAATGCACGCCCTCGGGCACATGGGGGCGCACATCGCGGATGACCGCCCCCTTGACCGAACCCACGTCCGTGAGGATGGCCCCCGGCTTCAATTGCGGCCCGATCTCCTGCGCCACCGCGCCCAGGGCCCCCACCGGCACACAGAGAATGACCAGATCGGCATCTCTCACCGCCGCCGCCGCCGTGCTGTGCAGGGAATCGGCCAGCCCCAGCGCGCCCGCCTGGGTCAGCGTCGCCGCGCTTCTGGCGTGGCCCGCGATGTGCCGAGTGAGGCGCTCGCGCCGCATGACATGCGACAGCGACGACCCGATGAGGCCAAGCCCGATCAGCGCCACGCGCTCAAACATGACGGTCATATCCAGTAATCCCGCAGCGCCTCCAGCACGGCGCGGTTGGCCTCCTCGCTGCCAACCGACAGGCGGAGCGCGTTGGGCAGGCCATAGGCATCCATGCGGCGCAGGATCAGGCCGCGCTCGCTCAGATAGGCATCGGCCGCGGCCGCGCCCCCGTCCTCCGGCGGGAAATGCACCAGCAGGAAATTGCCCACACTGGGGGTGACCTTCAGGCCGAGCTTGCCGATCTCGGTGGCGAGAATGGCAAGCCAGCGTTCGTTGTGCAGCACGGCCCGCTCGACAAAGCCATGGTCCTCCATGGCCGCCGCCCCTGCCGCGATGGCCGGTGCCGACAGGTTGAAGGGGCCGCGAATGCGGTTCAGCACGTCGGCGATGGCCTCCGGGCAATAGGCCCAGCCGAGCCGCAGCGCCGCAAGCCCGTGAATCTTCGAGAAGGTGCGCGTCATCACCACGTTTCTGGAGGTGGCCACCAGCGCGATGCCCGCCTCATAGTCGTTGCGCCTCACATATTCGGCATAGGCCGCATCAAGCACCAGCACCACATGCGGCGGCAGGCCCTGATGCAGCCGCTTGATCTCGCTGAAGGGCAGATAGGTGCCGGTGGGATTGTTGGGATTGGCGAGGAAGACCATTCTGGTCTTCTCCGTCACCCGCGCCAGAATGGCGTCGACATCGGCGGTGAAGTCCGTCTCCGGCGCCACCACGGCGGTGGCCCCGTTGGACGCAATGGCGATGGGATAGACCAGAAAGCCATATTGCGAATAGATCGCCTCGTCGCCCGGGCCGAGATAGGCATGGGCCAGAAGCTGGAGCAATTCGTCCGAGCCGGCGCCGCAGACGATGTGCTCGGCCTTCAGTCCGTAGCGCCGGGCAATGGCCTCGCGCAGCCGCGTTGCCGCGCCATCGGGATAGAGCGCGAGCTTTGCCGCCTCGCCCTGGAAGGCCGCCACCGCCGCGGGCGAGGCCCCCAGGGGGGATTCATTGGACGAGAGCTTGTGCACCTTCTGCCCCTTGGCGCCGGACTTGCCGGGCACATAGGGGTGAATGGTGAGAATGCCGGGCCTGGGTTCCGGCGCCGCCGCTTTTGCTGATGACATCAGACCACCTCGAAGGGGCTGGGATAGCGCCCGGCCACCCGCAAATGCAAGCCGGGATTGGAGCGCATGAGCGACACCAGCGGGCTTTCATGTTCCGACAGGAAGCCCGGCAGGCTGGACAGGCGGCGCGGGCCGACCTTCGCCTCCCAGCGCGGGGCGGGGGTGAAATCGCGCGGCAGCTTGCCGTCGCTGATGATGAGGGTTTCATCCTCGCCCGTGGCGACCGCCCGGGCATGGCCCAGAACCAGAAGCCGCGGCATGGCCTCGGTCTTGAGGAAGGGCAGAACCGCAATCACCTGCGCCCGGCCCGCCTTGCCCTCAAGGAAGGGCTCAATCCACGGGGCCTCGGTTTCCACCACGCAAAGGTCGGTGGGGTTGGCCTCGATCTGATAGAGGGCCTGGGCCTCGTCGCGGTAGTCCTCCACCGCCATGGTGCCGAAGTAATCGCGCAGGCGCAGCCGGTTGCCCGCCGTCTGGGCAAAGCGGCGGCTGACATGAAGGGTGATGGGGGCCTGGGCCAGGCTGGCCTCGGCCATGATGGCCCGCCACAGGCGCACCACCAGATCCGGCGGCACGCTGCCCTGCACCGCGCGGGCGAGGAGACGGCGCAGGATGAAGGCCTCGCGCTCCGGCCGCACGGGCGTTCCCTGGCCGTTGCCGCCCTTGGCGGCGCGCACCCGGGCCACGCAGTCGAAGCGCATTTCCAGCAGGTTGAGCAGACCTTCATCGAGCGCGTCGATCTCGCGCCGGGCCTCTTCCAGAATGGATTGATTATTGTCGGCGCTGCTCATGCCGCCTCGTTCCTGCCCTGCCGTTCCCGCCGACCTTCATAACGGCGGCAGGGGGCAAAAGCAAAGCGGCTTTGGGCGAAGTCAGGAAGGCTCGCGCCGCACCGGTTGCGGGCTCAGGACCGGCGGCAACTGCGGCATGAAGCGGCGCTTGCGCCGCGCCGGCGCAAAGGCATAGACCTGTTTCACCGCCTCCACCACCGTGACCCCCGAGGCCGAGGGCCACAGCACCCCGCCCAGCCATTCCACCACGCGCGCCAGCCGCTGCATGAGGCCATGGGCCGACGGCGGCAGGAAGAGGGCATGGTCGAAGCGGGTGATGGAAAACTGCGCCTCGTTCAGCAGCCGTGATAATTGCGGCCGCGAAAAGGGCTGGCCATGGCCGAAGGGCGAGGCATCCCGGCTCGACCACATGCCGCTGCGGTTGGGCGCCACCAGCACCAGCCGTCCCTGCGGCGCCAGCACCCGCCACACCTCGTGCAGCATGTCCTCCGGGCTGTCGGAAATCTCCAGCCCGTGCACCACCAGGACCACATCGACGACGCTTTCCCCCAGGGGCAGGTCCAGCTCATCCACCAGCGCGCTGCGGTTGGCCTCACCCTCGGGCCAGGGCGAGGCGCCAAGCCGCGCCGGGGCCAGCGCCAGGGTGATGGCCTCGCCGCAGGCCGCCGCCGTCAGATAGGGTTCGGCATGGCCCAGGCCCAGCACCACCGCATCGCGCGCCCGGGGCAAGAGCGGGCCGAGGCGCGCCGCCAGAAGCTGGCGCGTCGTTTCGCCGAGCGGACTTTGATAGAAGGCTCTGAGGTTGATCCCCTGCATGGCCTCATCATAGACTGAAATGCCAAGGCCTTCACAACCCCCATCCCCGGACCGCCATGCCCGCCCTCGAACGTCATTCCTTCCGCTGCCGCGACGACAATTACGGCCACCTGCTGCACGATGCGGCAACCGGCGTGACCATGGCCGTGGATGCGCCCGAGGCCCCGGCCATCACGGCGGCACTGCGCCACAAGGGCTGGACGCTGACCCACATTCTGGTCACCCACCACCACGCCGACCATGTGGCCGGCAATGCCGCCCTTCAGGCGGAATTCGGCTGCCGCATCATCGGACCGGCGGCGGAGGAAGAGAAAATCCCCGGTCTCAACCAGACCGTGGCGGGCGGCAGCCGCTTTTCTCTCGCCGGGCGGGTGATCGAGGTTCTCGCCTGTCCCGGCCACACCCAGGGCCATGTCGCCTATTACCTGCCCCAGGAAAAACTGGTGCTCTCCGGCGACACGCTGTTCGCGCTGGGCTGTGGCCGGGTGTTCGAGGGCACCTTGACCGAGATGTTCTATGCCGTCACGCAGTTCGCCACCCTGCCGGCGGAGACACTGGTGCTCTGCGGCCATGACTATGGCTGGAGCAATGCCCGTTTCGCCCTGTCGGTGGAACCCGACAACGCCGCCCTGCAGGCGCGCATGGCGGAATTTGCAATGTGGAAGGCCGAAGGCGTGCTGGCGCCGCCTTCCACCATTGCCGCCGAACGCGCCGCCAATCCCTTCCTGCGCGCCAGCTCACCGGAAATTCGCGCCACCCTGGGCATGATGCAGGCGCGCGACATGGAGGTCTTCGCCGCCCTGCGCCAGCGCAAGGATGGCTTTCGCGGTTAGAGCAACCTGAGTTTTTGACGGAATCGTCAAAAGTCAGAAAAGTTGCTCGCCATCAATAAGTTAGAGCGGGCGCTTTGCTGCAATCAAAGCGCATTCCGCGCTAGAGCATCGGATGGTCGAGGTGAGTCGAGAGGGGTTCACAAATCATCTGTGA
>CALMUW010000103.1 GCA_937872985.1 uncultured Alphaproteobacteria bacterium | reverse complement strand
TGCCGCCCATGCCGGACATGCCGCCCATGCCCGACATACCGGACATGCCGCCCATACCGGACATGCCGCCCATGCCCGACATGCCGGACATGCCGCCCATGCCAGACATGCCGGACATGCCGCCCATGCCAGACATGCCGCCCATGCCAGACATACCGGACATGCCGCCCATGCCATCCATGCCGCTCATGCCGCCCATGCCAGACATGCCACCCATGCCGCTCATGCCAGACATGCCGCTCATGCCGGACATGCCTGTCGCGGGCGCGTCTTCAGCCGAGACCACAGTGGTCGCCAGCATCAGAGCGGAGCCCGCGAGAAGCACCTTCAACATTGATTTCGTCATGTTCAGTTCTTCCTCTGTCACCTCGCGCGCTTGATACATGGCCATGGAGCACGCGCGAGATGCGCCCCACGTCCATTCCGTTGAATTATTTCTGGGCCGTGAAGGCTGCGTCGCCGGTCAGCTTGTGCCAGGCGCGGATGTCATATTGGTCAGTCAGCCCGGCGTGCATGAAGGGCGTATACCAAGCCCCCTGATTTTTCAGGAACCCAAGGCTTTCGGGATAGGGCTCCACGACGCCGTAGAGCGCCCGGGCAGTCCAGGCAGCGTCGGGCTTGAATTCAGTGATGGTGGGAGCCCCGGCGGGGCGGACACTGGGCGTCGTGCCAGCGATGAAGGGAGGAGGTGTTTGCGCGTTGGCCGCAGCCTGAAGGGCAGAAAACGCCAAAGGAAGAGAAAGTGTGAGCAGTGCCAGCCGACGCATTCGCATTCGCACGGGTGCCTCCGATAATTGACAAGAACAGTCCTCATTCGATAGAGCAACAACTGTGCCGTCTTCTCTCCTAATTTTAACCCATTGATCCACATGGGATTTTTTTTACAAAGAGGGCGGGGCAAGAACACCCTCGAGAGCCTTTCTGCCAAAAAGGCATGAAAGTCTAACAAAGCCTTTACAAGTGGTTGGAATCGCTCCGAATTTAATCCTGCCATTCTGTCACGAGAGGGTGACTCGCACATCTCCTAACAATCTGAAATTCCTTTGTTTTTGACTCGGGATTAGGCCGGAGCTGCTCGCCACCATAAGTTGATTATTTGATTAATTGCATCTTATGGATGAGTTTGCTAGGGTGGGTTGCAATGACAACCGGGCTGAGGGGGCAGATGGAGCGATTTCACGAGGCGGCCGGGACCTCTGACCTCGCGGCTCTGGCCGGTGGCGACGGGATGGAGCAGAGCTTCTATTTCATAGGTGAACTGGCGGAGAAGACCGGCCTCGATCCCAAGACCATTCGCTTTTACGAGCGCGCCGGACTGCTGGCGCCGCCGCGCCATGGCCGTTTCCGCACCTATCGGAAGACGGATGTCGAGCGGCTGGTCAACGTGATCACCCTGCGCAAACTCGGGGTCCCCCTGGCGCGCATTCGTGACATTTTGGCAGTTGAGGATGTGGGAAACGGCGGTGCGGCCCATCCCCGGGCGCTGCGCATCCTTGAAGGCCACCTGAAGGTGCTGAAGCGCAAGCAGAGGGAACTGGAACTGCAAATCGCCCAGACGGAGGTTGCTCTCGCCCTGAACCGGCCGCCCACCCCAGCGGCCTGACCTCACCCGCCTCAGTCTGGATCGGTGACGCGCCGCCCCTCACCCGGGCGGCGCGCTTCATTTCGGGCGGCGGCGGGGCATCTCCCCCTGGTGAAGATGCTTACAGTAAGTATAACTTATTTTAGAAAGTATAAATGTTTCCATATGGTGGTAAAATATGCGGAATGTGAACATATCTATACTTAGCAATTTGAACCTTATGCGTAAAATTAACCTCACGTTAAGCATGAATACGCTGTTTTGATCTCGCCTGTGTGTCGCGTCCGGTTTCCATCACCAATGATATGGCGAGAGATGAACAATGATTGTGATCGTGGACGAGCGAAACGACGTGTCCGAGGCCTATCGCACCAGCCTGGGGCGGGAGGGTTTTGCGGTGGCGACCTTCCGGCCTGAGGATTTTTCCGGCTGGTTCCATTCCTCCAGCGGGCCGGACCTCTCGGCGGTGGAGGCGGGGGTGCTGGGCGATTTTGCCGCCCGCGAAGGCATGGCCCGGACCATCAAGGCCAAGGGCGGCATTCCCGCCATTGCGCTGAACGACGCGCCGGGGCTGGACGCCACCCTGCGCCTGTTCGAGGCGGGCATTGACGATGTGGTGCGCAAGCCCGTGCACGCCCGCGAGATCATTGCGCGCATTGGCGCCATCCGCCGCCGCCAGGTTGTGGAAACGCCGCTGCTCTGGGATGACGGGGGCCTGCGGCTCCATGGCGATGGCCGCGATCCCGAAATCAACGGCACGACGGTGCAATTGCCGCGGCGCGAACGGCGCATCCTCGAATATCTCGCCAGCAACCGGGGCCGCCGCGTGTCACGCGCCCAGATTTTCAACGCGGTCTATGGCCTGTTCGACGAGGCGGTGGAGGAAAGCGTGGTGGAAAGCCACATCAGCAAGCTGCGCAAGAAGCTGCGCCATTTCCTCGGCCATGATCCGATCGATTCCCGCCGCTTCCTCGGCTATCAGTTGATGACGGTGGAGCGGAAACTGGCCGCCGCCTGAAATCACCCCTTGGCCGGGGCGCGCTTCAGCGCCTCGGCCATATCGGCAAAGGCGTCAACCGAGGGCGGGGCATCACCCGGCTGGATGAGCGCCCCGTAAAGCCTTGGCACCAGCAGCAGCGCCCGGTCCAGTTCCTCATCCTGTCCCGGCTGATAGCCGCCCAGCGCACGCAGATCGCGGCTGTCCTCGTAGCGTGCCACAAGGCGGCGGAGATCGTTGGCGGCGGCGCGTTCCGCCGCCGTCCAGGCAATGGGGGCAAGGCGCGACAGCGAGGCCTGCACATCGACTGCCGGATAGCGCCCCTGTTCGCCAATGGCGCGCGAGAGCACGATGTGGCCATCGAGCGTGCCGCGGATGGTGTCGGCCACGGGATCGTTGTGATCGTCGCCATCGACCAGCACGGCATAGATGCCGGTGATGGAGCCCTGACCCTCCGGCCCCGGCCCGGCCCGTTCCAAAAGGCCGGGCAGGCTGGAAAAGACCGAGGGCGGAAAGCCGCGCGCCACCGGCGGCTCGCCCGCCGCCATGGCGATGTCGCGGCAGGCATGGGCATAGCGCGTGACCGAATCCATGATGAGCAGCACCTTCTGGCCCTGGTCGCGGAAATATTCGGCGATGGCAGTGGCAAGCTGCGGGGCGAGCTTGCGCATCATCGGGCTTTCATCGCCGGTGGCCACCACCAGGATGGCATTCCTGGCCGCATCGCCCAGAACCTTCTCGACGAATTCGCGGACCTCGCGGCCGCGCTCGCCCACCAGGGCAATGACCACCATGTCAAAGCCGGAGGCCCGGCTCAGCATCGCCAGAAGCGTGGACTTGCCCACGCCGGAACCGGCGAAGATGCCGATGCGCTGGCCGAAGCACAGGGGGGTAAAGACATCAACGACGCGCACCCCGGTTGTCACCTTTTCACTGATGACACCGCGCGACATGGCGGCGGGGGCCTCCTGGCTCAAGGTCACCGCTTCCGTGCCTTGCGGCAAGGGCGGGCCGCCATCGGCGGGTTCCCCCAGCGCATTGAGCAGGCGGCCCTTCCAACTGGCATGGGGGCGGAAGTGCAGGGGACCGAGCGGCACGGCGGCGGCGCCCAGCGCCACCTCCTCCTGCTGGGCCAGGGGCTTCACCAGAGCCTCGCCCGCCTCCAGCCGGATGACCTCGGCCAGAACGGCGTCGCCATGGGTGGCCAGCGAGACGAGATCGCCCAGCTTCAGCCAGGGCGACAGGCCGGCAACCGTGATGCCGGAGGGTGTGATGGCCGCGACCTTGCCGGAGACGCGGGCGAAGGCAAAGGGCAGGCGGGCGGCGGCGCTGACCTTTGCCAGACGGACGAGACCGGCAAGGGGCGAAGGCGCCGTCATTTGCCGCCCAGGGTCTGGATGGCGTTGCGTTCGGCAGTGCCGACATCGTCGGTGAGCGATTGCAATCCCTCGAAGGCGCGCGTCACCTCGATGAGGCGGACCATTTCATGAACCGGGTTGACGTTGGCCTCCTCGACGAAGCCCTGGGCGAAGCCGTCATTGGCGAAGGACACCACGGGTTCCGGCTCCTGGGCGGGGATGATCCCGGCATTGTCGCTGCGGGTGTAGGCCTGACCCTCGGCGATGGTGAAGAGGCCGATGGCGCCCATGCGCTTGCCACCCTGATGAATCATGCCGTCATAGGCGATCTTCGGTTCACCGCCGGAGGGGTCGAACTGGATGGGAGCGCCGCCGGCATCGAGCACGGCATGGCCGTTCAGGCTGACCAACTGGCCATCGGCCAGCATCTGCATGCGCCCGTCGCGGCTATAGATGGTGCCCTGGGGAGTGGCCAGCGCCAGAAAGCCCTTGCCCTGCACGGCGACGTCGAAGGCATTGCCGGTCCGGGTCAGCCCGCCCGAGGCGGTGGAGAAATGTTCCCGCCCCGGCGTGGCGAAGGAGGTGGTGAAGGACGCAGCACGGGAGACGATCTCGCCGAAGGACACGCCCTCGGCGCGGAAACCCACGGTGCCGGCGTTGGCGACGTTATTGGCGATGGTGGTCATGCGCCGGTCGAGCGCCAATTGGCCGGAAAGGGCGACGTAGAGTCCGGTGTCCATGGGTGAGGCTCAGCGCTTCAGGGTCTGCAGGGCCATGAGGGTGTTCTGGGTGACGCTGGCGGCCAGCCCCTGCATGACGGTGATGGCAGGGTTCGGCGCGGCAGAGGCGCCCGGCCCGTTCTGGCGTTCATATTGCGCGGTGAAACGGGTGATGAATTTGGCGAGGCCCTCCGGGGTCTTGAGGGCAGGAATGCTCAGGCGATTGCCAATGATGCTGGCCTGCTTGTCGATGTCCATGCCGGACATGGCAGCGGGCAGGCCAAGGGCGGTGCGCACCACGGTATAGAGCGCGCTGTCGGCCATGAGGCCATAGGCCGAGGTGATGGTGGGGGCCTTGCGTTCGAAATAGAGAGCAAGGCGCAGGCCTTCGCTGTGCTGGCCGGCCTGCTGCTCCAGCGTGGCGCGGAGATAGCGGTCCACCGTGCCCTGCTGAGCGCGGGTGAAGCTGGTGGCCGCCGCGCCATAGCGTTTGAAGTTGAAGGTCTCGGCGAAATCGTAGAAGCGCTGGTCGGTGAGCTTGCGGGCGAAGGCGGTGCCGTCATCGATGCCTTCGCTCAAAACCTTGCGCATATAGGCCTTGGCATAGGTCATGTCCTCAAGGCCGAAGGCCTTCATGGCAAAGCGGAAGACCCGGTCGTTCTTCAGGAAGTCGTCGATGGTGTCGATCTTGTCGATGGTGGCGAGATAGTGATCGGCATCGCGCTTCACTTCGGGCGTGGCCGCCACTTTCCGGAGGGAGCGGGAGAGGTCAGTGGTGATCTGCTGATAGTGGCTGACAAGGCTGAGCATGGGCGTCTCCGTGACCCGCACCATGGCGCGCGAGACTTGCCCCGGCCTGTTCATCCGCCGCCAGCCCCGCGCAAGCGCCGCGCGCTAGCCAGGACCGAGATTGGTGGAGTGGTCATGACCTTTGTGCTTGGTCTGGTGATTGTTTGTCTCTGTCTGCTCGGCAGCTTTGCCGCCATGGGCGGACATCTGACCGTGCTGTGGCAGCCCTTTGAATATGTCATCATTCTCGGTTCCGCCGTGGGCATCTTCCTTGTCGGCAATACGCTGAAGGTGGTGATGGACGCGGGCAAGGCGATGATCGAGGCAATCCTTGAGAAGACGCCGAAGCCCGCCGACTATCTAGATATCCTGGGATTGCTTTATGTGCTGATGCGCGAATTGCGCGCCAAGACCAAGTCCGAGATGGAAGCGCATGTGGACAATCCGAACGACTCCGAGATCTTCAAGGCCTATCCGAAAATCCTCGCCGACAAGGAGTTGACCACCTTCATCACCGACTATGTGCGTCTGGTGATGATCGGCAATGCGCGCCCGCATGAGATCGAGGCGCTGATGGATGAGGAAATCCAGACCCTGTCGCATGACCGGCTCAAGGTCTATCTCGCCATCAACTCAATCGCCGAGGCACTGCCGGCGCTCGGCATCGTCGCCGCCGTGCTCGGCGTCATCAAGGCCATGGGCGCGCTTGACGAGCCGCCGGAGGTTCTGGGCCATCTCATCGGCGCGGCATTGGTGGGCACCTTCGCGGGCATTCTGTTTTCCTACGGTCTGTTCGGGCCCCTGGCCGCCAAGATCAAGACGGTGCGCGAAAAGAAGATCCGCATCTTCGTCATCGTCAAGCAGACCATCATCGCCTTCATGTATGGCGCCATGCCGCAGGTGGCGGTGGAGCACGGACGCAAGACCGTATCGAGCTATGAGCGGCCCAGCATCAATGACGTGGAACAGGCGACCATGGATGCGGGCGCCAAAAAGGCGGCATGATGCGTGGCGGTCTCATCCAGGAACTGCCGCCCGCCGCCCGGCTCAACACGGCCATGCTGGCCAGCCGCATGGCGGGCCATGCGCCGCAGAGCGACGCCATCAGGCCGCTGTTCGAGGCGCTGGCCACAGGCATTGCCGGCGTTTTTGCCGGATTGAACCCGACACCGGCGCAGGTGACGCTGGCGAGCCTGGGCATCGTCACGGTGGATTTCGACAAGCTGGCCGCCGAGACCGTGGGTCTGGCGGGAGCGCGCGGCGCGCTGCGGGTGCGACCCGCGGCCCAGCGCGACTTCGACATGCTCCTGTGCGAGGCCGCCTTCGGCGGCACCGGGCAGATGGTGACGGACCCCGCGCTGGAAGAGGACCGCCCGGCGTCGCATATCGAGCGGCGGCTGCGCGCCCATGTGTTCCATGACATCGTCATGGCGCTGGCCGGGGCGCTGAAACAGGCGGGTGCCGGTGACCTGGCGCGCGCGGAGGAAAAGCCGGGGCGCATCGGGCGCGGGCGGCTGGCCGCGAGCGAGGCCTATGTCGGGCGTTTTCTCATCACCATGTTTTCGCTCAGTGCCGAAATCGAGATTGAGGCCGAACGCGATGCCCTGCGTGATCTCATGGGTTTGGGCGGCGGCGAGGAGACCGGTGCCGCGCCCGCCCATGAACAACTGGGCCTGCCGGGGCTGTCCCCCTGCATGGTGGAATTGTCGGCCCGGCTGCCGCGCGAATTGATGGGCTTTCAGCGCGTGGCGTCATTGCAGCCGGGCGATCTTCTGGAACTGAAGGCCACCCCCACCACGGTGGTCGAGGTTCTGTCGGGCACCACGCCCCTCTATGCCGCCCGGCTGGTGCCGCGCGCCGAGGGCCGGGTGCAGCTTGATATCACGGGAGCGGCGGCATGAGCGTGGACACGGCGGCGGGCCAGGCCCCGACATTGGATCTCATCGCCCGGGTGCCGGTGACGGTGCAGGTGGTGCTGGGCAGCGTCAAGATGCCCATTGCCGACCTCGCCCGCATCGCCGCGGGATCATCGCTGCTGCTGGAGCAGCAGTTGACCGACCCGGTGACGGTTCTGGTCAATGGCCATCGCGTGGCGCTGGGCGAGCTTTATGTGATGGAGGGCGAGGAGGGGCAGTTGGCGGTGAAGATCACCGAAGTGTTCCGCCCGCGTGAACTGACCTAGCAGGCGCTCACCCATGGCTCACACCACGGTCTTCACGTCGCCGCGCCGCACCGGCCAGGAAAAGGCCGCCATGCTGCTGGCCAGCCTGGGTAACCCGCTGGCCGTCAATCTGTTGCAGAAGCTCGACCCCGATGATGTGAAGGCCATCATGTCTTCGGCGGAACAGTTGGGACCGTTGAACCGCGACGACCTGCAGCCGCTGGTGGAAGAATTCTCCCAGTCCTTCGCCAAGGCGCTGGGCATCAAGGTCGATTCCGAGCAGATGCGCCTGCTGCTCGATTCCGCCTTCTCGCCGGAGCAGGTGGAAACCATGCTCAAGGGCGAGGACCCGGAGCATCCCGCCCCCGTGTGGCCGCGCCTGCAAGTGGGCATGGAGGCGAAGCTCGTGCCCTATCTGCTCGACGAGCACCCGCAGACGGCGGCGGCCATCGTGTCCCATCTCGACCCCGATCTTGCCGCCCGCGCCATTTCCATGCTGCCGCGCGACCATCGTGTGTCGATCATCACCCGCATGCTGAAGCTGGCCGGTGTCGCCGAGCCGGTGTCGCGGCTGGTGCAGGACTGCCTGCGTCAGGACCTGCTGGGCCGGGCCGAGGAAACCTCGCAGGGCGATGCGCGCCTGAAGATCGCCACGCTGATGAACAAGCTGTCGAACGAGGAAACCCAGGAAATCCTCGACATTCTGGCGGCAACCCGGCCGGATGAGGTCAAGGCCCTGCGCGCCCTCATTTTCGCCTTCGAGGACATCAGCAAACTCGATCCCAGCCATCGCCTCAAGCTCTTCGACAAGCTCGTGCTGGAGCAGGTCATCCTGGCCCTGCGCGGCACGACCGCCGATTTCCGCGCCATGGTCCTCGCCTCGCTCTCGGCCCGCTCCCGGCGCATGGCCGAGGCGGAGCTGTCAAGCAACGGCGACCAGCCGCTCAAGGGTTCCGCCGCCGCCCGCCGGGCCATCGCCGACGCGGCCATTGTCATGGCGGCCAATGGCGAGATCAAATTGCCCGATCCGGACGCAGCGGAGCAGCCCTCCGCCGCGCCGCCGCCCGAGGCGGCGTCAGAGGCGGCCTGAGGGCTGAGCCATGGCGGAGCACGAGGACAAATCGTCCAAGACCGAACAGCCGACCGAGAAGAAACTATCGACCGCCATCGAGAAGGGCCAGACGGCCCTATCGCGCGAGGTCATGACCTTTACCTCGCTGCTGGCCATGCTGGCGGTGCTGGGGCTGGGCGTCACCGGCTTTGCCGCAGGCATGGAAAGCTGGCTTGCCGGTCTGCTCGATCAGGCGGGGACAATCTCGCTGTCCGACCATGACGACGCCCGCCGTTTCCTTGGTGAGGTGATGGTGACGGCTGGGGCTGCCGTCGTGCCGCTCATGGCGGCGCTGGCGGCGGGCAGCATTCTCGGATCGCTGGCGCAGAACCTGCCGCAGGCCAATCTGGAACGGCTGGTGCCCAAGGCCGAGCGCCTTTCGCCCGCCGCCAATGCCAGGCGCATCTTCGGGCTTTCCTCACTGGTTGAACTGGGCAAGTCGCTGGTCAAGCTCGCCGTGGTGGGGGCCATCCTGTTTTACGTGGGACGCCAGCAGGCCGCCGACATGGCGGTGACGGCCATGGGCGATCCCGGCGCCATTCCGGGCCTGATGCTGCATGAGGCGCTGCGCCTGCTCTGGCCGCTGGCCCTGGTGGCCATGGTGCTGGCGGTGGGTGACATGGCCTGGACGCGCTTCAAGTGGCGCAAGGATCTGATGATGAGCCGCCACGAGGTCAAGGAGGAATACAAGCAGGCGGAAGGCGATCCCGAGGTCAAGGGCCGGATCAAGATGCTGGCGCGGCAGCGGCTGGCCAAGCGCATGATGGCGGCGGTGCCGCGCGCCACCATGGTGGTGGTGAACCCGACGCATTACGCCGTGGCGCTGCGCTATGTGCCGGAGGAATCCGCCGCGCCCGTGGTGCTGGCCAAGGGTGTCGACTCACTGGCGCTGCGCATTCGCGGGCTGGCCGAGGCCCATGACCTGCCGGTCATCGAGAACAAGCCGCTGGCCCGGGCGCTGTTCGATCAGGCCGAGGTGGGCCAGATGATCCCGGCAGAATTCTATCAGGCGGTGGCCGAGATCATTCTCTATCTCCAGGCGCGGGGCCGTTATGCTGAACTGGCGGCGCGCTGAGGCCGCCAGCCCCGGACAAGTTTGGTCGAGTAGTCTTGCGATCACGGACCAGTGGGGTTTTCCATGGATATTTTCAGCGTGGCCTCGCGCCATATGGCGTGGCTGTCGGCGCGGCAGGCGGTGATCGCCGGCAATATCGCCAACGTCAACACGCCGGGCTTCAAGGCGCGTGAGATTTCGGCCCTGACGCCGATGGCGGCGGCGGCGGACCTTGCCGCCACCCATGCGGGCCACATCACGACCGCAGGCGATGACCCTTCCGGCTTTGCCGTGGTGTTGCAGCAGGCGGGCAGGGATGTGCCGCATGGCGAAAACACGGTGCGGCTGGAGGAGGAGTTGATGAAGGCCTCGGAGGGCGGCAGGCAGGCCGGTTTCGACACCAGTGTCATGAAGACCTTTCATCGCCTGGTTCTGGCGAGTCTCAAATGAGCGGCATTGAACCCCTGAGCGCGGCCTCACGCATCGCCGCCTCCGGCCTTGAGGCCCAGTCGCTGCGGCTGCGCGTCGTGGCCGAAAACATCGCCAATGCCCAGACCACCGGGACGGTTGCGGGTGCCAACCCCTATGCCCGCAAGACCGTGAGCTTCGCCAATGTGCTGGACGAACAGAGCGGCATTACGAAAGTCGAAGTGGACCGGGTGGGGCGTGACGCCGCGGCCTTTCCGCTGGAGTTTCAGCCCGGCCATCCGGCGGCGGATGCGCGCGGCTATGTCAAGATGCCCAACGTCAACATGATGGTGGAGATGGCCGACATGCGCGAGGCGACCCGCAGCTATGAGGCCAATCTGCAGGTGATCCGTCAGTCGCGCGACATGGGCACCATGCTGGTGGACCTGCTCAGAGGTGGATCATGATCGAGGCCCTGTCACTCATCGGCGGCATTGCCGGCGGCCTCAAGCCGCAGGCCGCACCAACCACGGAAGCGCCCGGCAAAAGTTTCGGCGCGGTGCTGGGCGAATTGGTGGGCTCGGTCTCCGGCACCCTGAAGGCCGGAGAGGCGGCGGCGGTCGGCGCGGTCTCGGGCGAGGTGCCGCTGCAAACGGCGGTCGAAGACCTCATGCAGGCCGAGCGCACGCTCACCGCCACCATCGCCATTCGCGACAAGGCCATTGCCGCCTGGGGCGAAATTTCCCGCATGCAGATCTGATCGAGGAGAGTGCGTGATGCGTGTCCTGTCCATCGCCGCCACCGGCATGAGCGCCCAGCAGCTCAACGTCGAGGTCATCGCCAACAACATCGCCAACGCCAATACCACGGGCTTCAAGCGCGCGCGGGCCGAATTCACCGACCTGCTCTATCAGACGGAACGGGTGCATTCGATTCCGAACCGCGACGGGCAGGGGGCCATTCCCGAAGGGGCGGAACTGGGACTGGGCACACGGCTGGCCGCCATCCGCACCATCAACCTGCAGGGGCCGCTCAACAATACCGGCAACCGGCTGGACTGGGCCATCAACGGGCATGGCTTCTTTCAGGTGACGGGACCCGATGGCGAGATCATGTACACGCGTTCCGGTTCGTTCAACACCAACGCCAATGGCGAATTGGTGACGACCGACGGCTACAAGGTGGAACCGGCGATCACCGTGCCGGCGGAAGCCACCGATGTGGAGGTCAATGCCTCGGGCCAGGTCTTCGCCCGGATTCCCGGCCAGACCGAGTTGCAGTCCATCGGCCAGGTGACGCTGGCGAACTTCGTCAATCCGGCGGGGCTGGAGGCGGCGGGCGGCAATCTGTTCCGCGCCACCGAGGCATCGGGTGCGGCGGCCACGGGTCCTGCCGGAGAGAATGGCCTGGGCGTGATCCAGCAATGTTACCTTGAAGAGAGCAATGTCGATCCGGTGAAGGAGATCACCGAACTCATCTCGGCCCAGCGCGCCTTTGAACTCAATTCCAAGATCATTCAGGCGGCAGACGACATGGCGGGTGTCGTGTCCAAGGGATTGCGTTGAGGCGGATCATGCGGATCTGGCTGGTGGCACTGCTGATGGCGGCGGCGCATCCGGCGCTGGCGGAGGTCAAGCCCCTGCCGGTGCCCAGGGTGACGCTCTATCCCGGCGATGTCATCACTTCTGCCGCCATCGGCTTCAAGGACTTTCATGTGACGGGCGACACGGCCCGGCGTTTCGCCATTGATCCGGCGCAGGTGGAGGGCAAGACGGCCAGGCGCACGCTCATGGCGGGCAAGCCCATCGCACTTGCCCATCTCGCGGGGGTGAAGGGGGTGCGCAAGGGCGCGCTGGCCCATGCGCTGCTGCGCCGGGGGGCGCTTGCCATCGATCTCATGGTGGAGCCGCTGGAAGACGGTGCGGCAGGCCAGATGATCCGAGCACGGAACAATGAGAGCGGGACGGAAATCCGCCTGCTGGTGCAGGCTGACGGCACGCTGGAGGCCGCACCATGAGGAACCTCATGGCGGTGCTGCTCTGGCTGGGGCTGGCGGTGAGCGCCGGGGGGACCGAGCGACTCAAGGACATTACCGCCGTGCAGGGGCTGCGCGACAATCAACTGGTGGGTTATGGGCTGGTGCTGGGCCTGTCGGGCACGGGGGATTCCCTGCGCAATGCGCCGTTCACCGAACAATCCATGCGCTCCATGCTGCAACGCATGGGGGTGGGCGTGGAGGCCGGCACGCTGCGCTCGCGCAATGTCGCCGCTGTGGTGGTCACCGCCACGCTGCCGCCCTTCGTGGCGCAGGGTTCGCGCATCGATGTGACGGTGTCCTCCATGGGCGATGCGTCATCATTGGCGGGCGGCATGCTGGCCATGACGCCGCTCATGGCCGCCGATGGCGAGGCCTATGTGGTGGCGCAGGGGCCGGTGATGGTCACGGGCTTTTCCGCCGCGGGTCAGGCCGAGGCCGTGACGCAAGGTGTGCCCACCGCGGGGCGCATTCCCAATGGCGGGCTGGTGGAGAAGGACAACACCGCCGACATGAACGGCACGCGCACCCTGGCGCTGCAATTGCACAATGCCGACTTCAAGACGGCGGTGACGGTAGCCGATGTCATCAACGCCCATGCCCGCCGCGCCTATGGCGGCCCCATCGCCGAGGCCCATGATTTTCGCAGCGTTGTCATCAAGCGGCCGGAACGAGTGTCGGCCTCGCGCCTTCTCGCCGAACTGGGTGAGTTGGAGGTCGAGGTCGATGGCTCCGCCCGGGTGGTGGTGGATGAACGCACCGGCACCATCGTCATCGGCGACAGGGTGCGGGTGAAGCCGGTGGCGGTGACGCAGGGGTCGATCACCGTGCGCGTCACTGAAACCCCCCAGGCCTCCCAGCCCAATCCGCTGGCGGATGGCGAGACCGTGATGCTGCCGGAGACGGATGTGGGCGTGGCCCAGACCGGCGGCCATGTGGCCATGTTGCAGGGGCCGACCATTGACGAGCTGGTGCGCGGCCTCAACCAGATGGGTCTCAAGCCGCCGGGCATCATCGCCATTCTGCAGGCGATCAAGACGGCGGGCGCGCTCCAGGGCGAATTGGTGGTGCAGTGATGCGGCGGCTTCTTGCCCTGGTGATGCTGTGGCCCACGCTGGCCATGGCGGAGACGGCGGATCGGGTGGCGGTGCCGGACATGGTGACGCCCACCGGCCAGCCACGGGCACTGGACCACGACTATTGCGTGAATTTTTCCGATGCGGCGGCGGAAGCGCGGGTGGCCCGCCAGACGGCGGAACTGGAGGCGCTGCGCGCCGCAGTGACGGCGAAGATTGCCGAACTCAATGAGCGCAGCGCTGACCTCAAGCAATGGGTGGAGCGGCGCGAGGCCCTGCTCAAGGCAGCGGATAATGACCTGGTGAAGATTTACGCCCGGCTGGAGCCGGAGGTCGCCGCCCGGCAGATCGTGAAACTTGATGTGCGCGTGGCCACCGCGCTGCTGCGCAAGCTGAAGCCCGCCGAGGCGGGCGCCATTCTCAATGCCATTGAGCCGAAGCGCGCGGCCCTTCTGGCCAGGGTCATCGCCAGCACGGGGACAGCACCATGACACGGATTATGATGATGATGGCCTGTCTGCTGCTGGCCGGATGCGCCACCAGCATGGAGGATTTCAATGATGCCCCCGGCATGTCGCCGGTGGGGGCTGACCTGTCAACGCCGCAGCCGCAGATGGCGGCGGCGCGCGCCACGGTGTTCACCGGGTCCACCTCGGCCTGGCAGGGCGGGCCTGCCGATTATTTCCGCGATGCGCGAGCGCGGCAGGCGGGCGATCTTCTGACAGTCAGGATTTCCGTCAATGACAAGGCGGCGCTGAACAATTCGTCGAACCGCAGCCGCAAATCCAACAGCAATGCCGACGCCAACATGGATATCGGCTTCTTCAACCTGATGGCGCAGGGGGCGGGCAATGCCGATGTGACCTCCAACTCATCGGCGAGCGGTCAGGGCGCCACGGTGCGTTCGGAAAAGATCGCCCTGTCGCTGGCCGCCGTGGTGAAGGAGGTGCTGCCCAACGGCCTTCTGCTGATCGAGGGCAGCCAGGAAATTCTGGTGAACTATGAGAAGCGCCGTCTAGTGGTGCAGGGCCTGGTCAATCCGCGCGATGTGACGCCCGACAACAGCATCAGTTATGAAAAGATCGCCGAGGCCCGGATTTCCTACGGTGGACAGGGCCGCCTGTCGGAGGTGCAGCAGCCCGGCTGGGGGCAGCAACTTTGGGACAAGTTTACGCCCTTCTGATGGGGCCATGGCGGGTGAGTCGGACAAGAAGGCACAAGAAGGCGGCGGCAAGGGGCTGATCCTGGCGCTGGTGGTGCTTGCTGTGGCCGGGGGCGCGGCGGGCTTCGGCGGCGGCGTGTTTCTGGGCCGCGATGCGCCCAGGCGTGCGGCCGAGCCGGTGGCCACGGCAGGCGAGGCCAAGCCGCACGTCGGCATGAGCGCCGACAGGGCGACAGACGAAAAGCCGGAGAGCAAGACGGCAGGCGGAAGCCCTGAGGCTGATAAGGCCGCGGCAGCACAGGAGCCACCGCCGGAACTTCAGGTTTTGCCGCTGGAAGCCATCATCACCAATGTGTCGAAACCGGCGGGCGCCTGGGCGCGGCTTGAGGCTTCGCTGGTGGTGAACAAGACGCTGAAGGATGCGCCCGAGATGGTGCGCGCCCGGGTGGCCGAACAGATCATGGTCTACCTGCGGTCCATCAATCTGGTGGAGGTGGAGGGCGCCAGCGGGCTTCTCAACTTCCGTGACGATCTCAATTCGCTGGTGCGCAGCCTGAACCCGGATGAGGTGCATGAGGTGTTGATCCGCACGCTGGTGGTGGAATGAAGCGCATTTTCATCAGTGGGCTGATCATTCTGGCGATGACGGCGGCGGCCCAGGCGCAACCGGCAGCAACGCCGATGCCTGACCTGTTGAGCCAGTTGCTGCCGGCCCAGGGCGGAGCGGTCTCCGGCAAGATCGTTCAATATCTCTTGCTGCTCACGGTTTTGTCGCTGGCGCCGGGCCTGCTCATCATGGTCACGAGCTTCACCCGCATCATCATTGCGCTGTCCTTTCTGCGCTCGGGCCTTGGGCTTCAGACCACGCCCGCCAATCTGGTCATGGTGTCGCTCGCCCTCTTCCTCACCTTCTTTGTCATGGCGCCGACCTTCACCGCATCCTGGGAGCAGGGCCTGAAGCCCTACAGCGACGGCCAGATCAGCGATCAGGTGGCCTATGAGCGGATCACCACACCCTTCCGCGACTTCATGGTGAAACAGGTGCGCGAGAAGGACCTGGCGTTGTTTCAGGAGGTGGCGGCGGAGACCAGGGGCTTCGGCGAGGCGCGTGATGCGCGCGATCTGCGCATTCTCGTGCCAGCCTTTATGATCAGTGAATTGCGGCGCGGCTTCGAGATGGGATTTCTCATCGCGCTGCCCTTTCTGGTCATTGATCTCATCGTCGCCACGGTGACCATGGCGATGGGCATGATGATGCTGCCGCCAACGATTATTTCCTTGCCCTTCAAGGTCTTGTTCTTTGTGCTGGTGGATGGCTGGAGCCTGCTGGCGGGAAGCCTGATTCGGTCATTTTCGGGCTGACGGACACAGGCGAAGATTGCGCGAAGCTTGTTAGTTTCGCCTTAAGGTTTGGCTGCTACACAGGGGCCATGGCAGGACGCGACGCCCCAAGAGGCCCGTCTGGCATGACGCCAACCGCCATCCCGGTTTCAGCCCGGCATGTCCATTTCACTCTCTGTCAGTTTTGAGGAAATAGACATTATGGCCAGCATTTTGACCAACACCTCGGCAATGACCGCGCTTTCGTCGCTCAACGCCACCAACAAGTCACTCGACAAGACCCAGAGCCGCATTTCCACCGGCTACCGCGTCGCCAGCGCCGAAGACAACGCCGCCTATTGGTCGATCGCCACCACCATGCGGTCCGACAAGGAATCGCTGGCGACGGTGAAGGATGCCCTCGGCCTCGGCTCGTCCACGCTGGATGTGACCTATACCGGCATCAACAGCGCCATCGACGTCACCAAGGAAATCAAGAACAAGCTGGTGGCGGCCCGCCAGCCGGGCGTTGACCGCTCCAAGGTGCAGGCCGAAATCACCGAGTTGCAGAACCAGTTGAAGTCGGTGGCCGACTCGTCGGTGTTCTCCGGCGAAAACTGGCTGTCGGTGGATTCCGCTGCGGCGGGCTATAATGCCAGCAAGTCCATGGTCTCCTCCTTCACCCGTTCCGGCGGCGCCATCGCCATCGGCACCATCAGCGTCGATATCACCAACGTCAAACTCTACGATGCCAACGACAAGTCCGGCATTCTCGACACGGAAGACACCACCACCAATGGCGCTGTCACCTATTCCGTCGCCACGCTGGACATCTCCGGCCTGACCGACACGGACGCCGACCTCGCCGACCTCGAACAGATGATCGGCTCGGTGGACACGGCCATCGGCAGCATGACCTCGGCGGCGGCCAATGTCGGCGCGGTCAAGACCCGCACCTCGCTGCAGAAGGACTTCGTCAACTCCCTGATGAACGCCATCGATCGCGGCATCGGCACACTGGTGGACGCCGACATGACCGAAGAATCGACCAAGCTGCAGGCTCTCCAGGTGCAGCAGCAGCTCGGCGTGCAGGCACTGTCCATCGCCAACCAGAGCAGCCAGACCATCCTGTCGCTGTTCCGCTAATCGCACCGGCCCGCGGGGGAGGCTCCTTCCCCGCGGGCGACCCGTGCGGCCTCCGCCTGAATTGACACGGCGGTTTTACCATTCCTTAACGCTGACGGTTCAAGCTGGCTTCATGGCAGGGCGTGATTTGCGCCTGGCATGATGCCCTTGCTGCCATTCCGGTCCGGTCCGGCATGTCCCCCTCACGTGATTTGCGCGGGACAGACCATGAGCAGCATCATCACCAATGCCTCGGCCATGACGGCCCTTTCCAGTTTGAACAAGACCAACAAGGCGCTGGACCAGACCCAGAACCGGATCTCTACCGGCTATCGCGTGGCGACCGCCGAGGACAATGCCGCCTATTGGTCGATCGCCACCACCATGCGCTCGGACAATTCCGCGCTCTCCACCGTGAAGGATGCCCTGGACCTCGGCGGGGCCACCATCGATGTGGCCTATACCGGGGTCAACAGCGCCATCGATCTGGTGAAGGAAATCAAGAGCAAGCTGGTGGCGGCGCGCCAGCCCGGCGTTGACCGCTCCAAGGTGCAGGCCGAAGTCTCGCAGTTGCAGTTGCAGCTCAAGAGTGTCGCCGACTCCTCGGTTTTCTCGGGCGAGAACTGGCTGTCGGTGAATTCCGGCGTGGCCGGCTATAATGACACCAAGTCCATCGTGTCGTCCTTCGGCCGCACGGGGGCAACCATTTCCATCCAGACCATTTCCATCTCCATTGCGGCGATGAAGCTCTACGATGGCAACGACCAGTCCGGCATTCTGGACACGGCGGATACGACGGCGAACGGCGGGATCGCCTATTCGGTGGCCACGCTGGATATTTCCACCCTCACCGACTCCGCCAATGACCTTGCCGATCTGGAACAGATGATCGGCTGGGTGGACACCGCGCTGGGCAACATGACCACCGCCGCCGCCGATGTGGGCGCGGTGAAGAAGCGCATCTCGCTGCAAAGCGATTTCGTGTCCAGCCTGATGAATGCGCTGGACCGCGGCATCTCCACCCTGGTCGATGCCGACATGACGGAGGAATCCACCAAGCTGCAGGCACTCCAGGTGCAGCAGCAACTGGGCGTGCAGTCGCTGTCCATCGCCAACCAGAACAGCCAGAACATCCTGGCGCTCTTCAAGGGCTGATCGCCTCCCGTTTCAGGCAAGGGCTGAGGCGTAAGAATCGGCAGCGCGGTTTCGTTTGTGAAGGGCTGAGTGGATGGTTTGGCAGACGCGTCTGATGGCTGGTCTGGCGGCGCTGGGGGGCAGGCGTCTGGCGGCATTGGCGCTGGCCGGCCTGACGGTCTTCGCGCTGGTGGGGGTGTCGGGCTATTACCTGTCGCGCCCGGCGCGCGAGGTGCTCTACGCCAATCTCGACGCCGAGGACGTGAACCGCATGGGGGCGGCGCTGGCGGCGGCGGGAATTGCCTTCGACGTGAGCGTGAAGGGCGACGCGGTGCTGGTGGACTATGGCAAGACGGCCAGCGCGCGCATGATCCTGGCCGAGCAGGGCCTGCCCAAGAGCGACAAGTCCGGTTACGAACTGTTCGACAAGATGGGGTCCCTGGGCCTGACCTCCTTCATGCAGCAGGTGACGCGGGTGCGCGCGCTGGAAGGCGAGTTGGCGCGGACCATTCAGCAGATTTCCGGGGTGAAGGCGGCGCGCGTCCATCTGGCGCTGCGCAACGAAGGGTCCTTCCGCGCGGCGGCGGAACAGCCCACGGCGTCGGTGGTGCTGCGGCTGGATGGCGGGGCGGCGTCCTTCCGGGCCGAGGCGGTGCAGCATCTGGTGGCGGCGGCGGTGCCGGGGCTTCTGGCCACGCAGGTCACCGTCATGACCACCGATGGCGCGCTGCTGGCGGCGGGGGGTGATGAAACCCTGGCCCAGCCGGGGCAGCTCATCGGGCTGGAACGCGAGGTGGCGGCGGATGCCGAGGACAAGATTGCACGCACCTTGTCGCCCTATCTTGGCGTGGGGAACTTCCGTGTGAGTGTCACGGCCAAGCTCAACACGGACCGGCGCGAGATCAACGAGACGGCCTATGATCCCGAATCCAAGGTGGAGCGTTCCACCCGTTCGGTGAAGGAAAACAACGAGTCCCAGAACAGCCAGTCCAATGCCGCGGTGAGTGTGGACCAGAACGTGCCGCAGGAGGCCACGCCCGGCGGCGCCGGCGGCGACACATCCTCCGACAAAAAGGAACGCAAGGAGGAGACCGCCAACTACGAGATCAACTCCCGGCAGACGGCCACCGTGTCCAATGGCTATGGGGTGGACCTTCTGTCAGTGGCCGTGGTGGTGAATCGCCAGGTGCTGGCGAAATCGCTGGGCGACAATGCGCCCGACGACAAGATCACCGCCCGCCTGGACGAGTTGGCGCAACTGGCGCGCTCGGCCATCGGCTTTTCGGAGAAACGCGGCGACACGCTGAAGGTGACAGCCGTTGATTTCATGGCCGATCAGGCGGCACTCGATGCCGTGCCGGAGGAAAGTTTCCTAGCCCGCCTTGGCGGCCACTCCGGCACGCTCATCAACGGCATCGCGCTCATCGTGGTGGCGCTGCTGGTGCTGCTGCTCGGCCTGAAGCCCGCGCTGAAGCTCATTCTGGCCGCGCCGCCCGCGCCTCCGGCAGGCGTTGCCGCCGTGGGGCAGTTGCCGGGGCTTGAGGGCGCCCCCGCCGCCATCAGCGATGCGACCGCGCAGGAGTTGCTGATGCTCTCCGGCAAGGCACCGCAGGAGAAACTGGCGCGCATCGTCGAGATCGATGCCGACCGAGCCGCCCAGGTGCTGAAGCAATGGCTGCGGCAGCCGGGCGAGGTGGGCTGACATGCGCACCCTCAAGGACTGGCTGGCGGCGGCCCCGCGTGATTATTCCAGAATGCCGGGCCTGGAACGGCTGGCGGCGCTGGAAGCGGAACTTTCGGCCCAACGTGACCGATTGCTGGAGCAGGAGGCCGAGGCGGACGAGAACTGCCGCGCCGCCAGCGCCAGAGAAGTGGCCGAAGCCCGTGACCAATGGGTGCGCGGGGAAGGCGAGACCCTTTCGGCGCTCATCCGGCATGAGATGATGGAGCTGGAAAGCCGTGTGGCGGCGGCGGTGGAGGCGGTTCTTGCCCCCTTCCTCGACGGCGAGGTGAAGGCGCGGGCCATGGCGGACTTCGCCGCCCTGCTGCAGCGGCATCTGGCCGAGGGCAGCGGGCTGAGCGTGAAGGGGCCCGCCGATCTTCTGGCGGCGCTGCGCCACAGCCTGGGTGATGCCGCCGCCATGGTGAGCTTCAGCGAAGGACCGGGACCGGAACTGTCGACACAGGCCGGCACCACCGCCTTCGTGACGCGGCTGGAGGAGTGGCGGATGCGCCTTGCTGGTGAGAACCCATGAGCCAGGGCAAGGACGACAAGCACGCGCAGGAAACCATCCTGATCCGCCGGGTCAGTCATGGCGGCCCTGATGCGCCGCATGGCGGAGCGTGGAAGATTGCCCATGCCGACTTCGTCACCGCCATGATGACCTTCTTTCTGGTCATGTGGCTGATCAACTCGGCCAATGAAGTGACCAAGAAACAGGTGGCGAGCTATTTCAACCCCATCAAGCTGTCGGACAATGCCTCGGGCGACCGGGGCCTGGGCAGCAAGGTGGCGTCGAGCAAGGACACCAAGGACAACAAGGAAGATGCCACCGCCGTCAAGCTGCCCGGCGCGCTCAAGCCCATGGGCGATCGCGAGGCGGCGGCCAGCCAGCAGACGGAACCGTCGCCCGAGGACAAGCTGCTGGCCGATCCCTACAGGGCGCTGGAGGACATCAGCAAGCAGGCGGCGGGCCAGGGCACGGCGCGCTCGCCCGACCTCATGGGCAATGGCGCGGGCGATCCCTTCGACCCGCAGAGCTGGGAGGCGCTGAAGCAGAACCAGCGCCGCGATTTCCCCACCGGCATGTCGGGCGATGGCAAGTCGCAGGCGGACGGCACGGTGAATGAAAAGCCCAAGGCATTAGCGCCGGCTGGTGCGATCCGACCCGGCGTGGATGGTGCCGCCAGCGAAACACCGCAGCAACTGGTGGATCGCGCCCGCGACATCCTGAAGGAGATCAACGCGCTGACCCGCAAGCAAGGATTGGACATTGACCTCAACATGACGGTGGAACCGGTGCCGGAGGGGGTGCGCATCTCGCTCACCGATGGCAGCAACGCCACCATGTTTGCCCTGGGTTCAGCCAGGCCCAATGCGGAACTCATCGTGCTGCTTGAAGCCGTGGCCAAGGTTCTCGCCCAGCATGAGGGCAAGGTGGTGATCGCCGGACACACGGATGCCAAGCCCTACGTCAACCGGCGTTACGACAATTGGCAACTGTCCACCGCCCGCGCCCATATGGCGAGCTATATCCTGTTTCATGGCGGACTGGAGCAGGCGCGTGTGAGCCGGGTGGAGGGCCACGCCGACCATGACCTGAAGGTGCCGGACAATCCTGAAGACGGTGCCAACCGGCGGGTGGAAATCCTGCTGCTGGACAAGGGACGATGACACGGAGATTGGTGGCGGTGGCTCTTCTGACGCTGATGGCCGGTCCAGCCTTGGCCATGGCGGCGGGTGAGGAGGCTGCACCTGCGGCCGGGGCGGTGCCCCGGGTCGAGCCGGTCAATGCGGCGGACATTCTCAAGGCCCTGCCGGTGGCCACGCCCCTGCACCGCAAGCTCAAGCTCTTGCGCCGGGCGCAGGATGACATTGTGCGCGGGCAGCGCCAGGGGGCGGAGGACCAGCGCCGCCTGCTCGGCGAGATGGCGGCCCTGTTCGAGTCGCCCGATTACTGGCGCCTGTTCACGCCCGCCGATGTCACGGCCATTGCCGCCTATGTGCTAAGCGGCGGCAGGCCGGATGTGGCCGAAAGAGCAGCCCAGCTTGACAGCATCACACCACAGGACCGCCGCCTGTTGCAGGGGGTGGCCTATTATGGGCGCGGCCTCATCAGGGAGGCGCGTGACCGTCTGGACGATATGGAGACGCGCCAATTCCCGGCGCTGCTGGCCGGGCAGATCACCATGGTGCAGGGACTGATCCGCGATGACACGGACTATGGCCGGCGTATGCAGCTTCTGGAGCGCGCCATGAACAGCGTGCCGGGCACCATGGTGGAGGAGGCCGCGCTGCGCCGCGTGGTGGTGCTGGCGGCGGTGCGGGGGGATGGCGCGATGTTCCTGCGCGCGGCGCGGCGGTATTCGGCGCGCTTTGCCGCCTCGCTCTACGCCCGTGAATATCACGACAGCCTGGTGGCGTCGCTGGCACGGCTGGCGGGCGCTGTGCCGCCGCTGGACTGGGTGCAGGCCGATCAGGTTCTCGCCCATGAACCGCGCGAGGACCGGGCGGAAATCTATCTCGGTCTGGCGCGCATGGGCATTGCCATGGGCCGGGCGGACCTGTGCTTGCACGGCGGGCGGCGGGCGCTGCGGCTGGCGCTGGAGGGGTCCGTCCCGGCGCGCCAGGCGCTGCTGCATGTTCTCGCCTGCCGGGTGGCGCAGGGCGATGCAACGGCGGCCGACCTGGGCCAGATCGACATGGATGGGCTGAGTGCAGGCGATGTCAGCCTGTGGCGTGCGGCGCAGCGCATGGCCGCGGCCATGGCGGCGGCACCGCGCCTGGGGCGGGCGGCGGCGGCGGGGGAGCCACCAGCGCCTGAGGCACAGGCGGCGGCAGCGGCCACGGCAATGGCCAAGGCGGCAGAGATTTTGCGGAGGGCGAAGCCATGACCATGGATGTGGTTCAGGCCAAGGGTGTGAAGGACGCCGGTGCCGTGATGGCGCGGAGTGCACGCGGCGCGGGCCGGAAGGAGGCGCGCGTGCACGGCTTCGGCGATCTCATGGCAACGTTGACCCGGAGCGGTCCGGCCCCGGCGCGGCCCCGGCCCTTGACCATGGCTGAGGACAGGGCCGGGGGTCTGGATAGACCGCAGGCCGATGAGGCTGAGGACAAGGCGGATGCGGCGCAGGCGGATGCTCAGGCGCTGGCGACCGCTGGCTTGGTGCTTGCCCTGCCTAAGGGTTGGGAGGCGGAGCCGCCGAAAAACCCTGCTCAGACCGTGGCGGCACAGGCCAAGACCATGCCGCAAGCAGATGCGGAAGGTGAGGAGAGCGCGCGGGCGGCATTCCCATCCGCAACGCCTGTGGTGGTGGCGGCCCTGCGGCACAGGATGGCCGGCGAGCAAGCGCCCCGGCGGACGGACGAAGCAGCCGTGATGCCTGAGGTGGCCGCACCGCCCCTGGCGCAGACGGAGGCCGGGCCCGGCCATGGACGGATCATTGCTGCGGTGGAAGTGGCGGTGGAGCCGGTGACGGGCGATGCGCCCATGGCGCAGGTGGCGGGTTTTGCCGAGGCCGCCAGTGCTTCTCCCGTGATGCCAACCGCCGCCTCCACGCCCTCAGCCTCACCGGCCCAGCAGATCAGCGCGGCGCTGGCCCCGGCCGCGATCACGCTGCCGTCGGCGGGCGAGACGGTGAAGGTTCTGAAGCTGCACTTGCAGCCGGAGCATCTGGGCACGGTGGAAGTGACCCTGAAGCGGCGCGGCAACGCGCTGCATGTGGTCCTCGCCACGGAGTCGCCGGAGGCCCAGCGCCTCATCGCCCGCGACCATGATGACCTGCGTCAGGCGCTGGAGGCTTTGGGCCTCACCCTGCCGGAGGGAGCCCTGGTCATCAGCCAGCGGCCCGCCGACACCGGCCAGCCGCCCGTCCATGGCGGGGCAAGTTTCATGGCCCAGCATGGCGGCGGAACGGAGGCGCGATCCGGCGGCCATGGCTTTGCCGCGGCGGCGATATCGCGCAGCGGGGAGGATGGCGATGGCGGTGAGGCACTGGCTGACGATTCCGGCAGCGTTGATCGCGCTGGCGTCTATCTGTGAGGCGCGGGCCGGAGACGGCGCCATCTGCGAAGGCCAGATGCACAAGACGGCGGCGGCTGAGGGCGTGCCCCTTGGCGTGCTCTATGCCGTGGGGCTCACCGAAACGGGGGTCAAGGGGTCGCTCCACCCCTACGCGCTCAACATCACCGGGCGCGCGGTCATCACCCACAGCAAGGCCGAGGCGCTGGCGGAATTTGCCCGCGCCCGCAAGAAGGGCCACAGGCTCATCGACCTCGGCTGCATGCAGGTGAACCATCACTATCACGGCAAGGCGTTCCACTCGCCCGCCGACATGCTGGACCCGGCCCAGAACGTGACCTACGCAGCGCGGTTTTTGAAACGCCTGCGGGCGCAGGAGGGCAGTTGGACCATGGCCGTGGCGCGCTATCACGCCGGGCCAGACAATGATCCGGCCCAGAAGCGCTACATCTGCGCGGTGATCAAAAATCTGGTGGCCACCGGCTTCGGCAACTGGACGCGCGAGTCGCGCCAGTTTTGTTCACGCTGAGGTGGGCCAGCCCGGCGCAAGGCAGGGGTGAGACAGTGGGGCAAATCCTGTGAGGAGAGTGACCCCATGAGTCTCTACGGCGTGATGCGCACCAGCACTTCGGGCATGGCCGCCCAATCGAACCGGATCGCCACCGTGGCCGAGAACGTGGCCAATGTGAATACCGATGGCTACAAGCGGTCGTCGGCGCGCTTCTCTTCGCTGCTGATCGATTCCGCCTGCACCTGTTCCTACAATTCCGGCGCGGTGGAAACCAATGTCCGCACCGGGGTCGGCGCGCAGGGCAGCCTCATTCCCACCGACAGCGTCACCGATCTCGCCGTCAGCGGCGATGGCTTCTTCGTGGTGGCCGACGAGATGGGCACGCCCTGTCTCACCCGCGCCGGCGCCTTCGTGGCCAATGGCGATGGCGATCTCATCAATGCCGCAGGTTTTCACCTGCTTGGCTATCCGCTGAACGGCACCGATCCCGATGTCACGGTCAACGGCTATGCCGGGCTGGTGCCGGTGTCGCTGGCCGAACTGGCGCTCACCGCCACGCCCTCGACCAGCGGTATGTTCACCGCCAATCTGCCCGCCGAGGCCGCGGTGGTGGCGGCGGGGGCGCTGCCTTCCGCCAATGCGGCCACGGCCCACTACACCGCCAAGTCCTCGCTGGTGGTCTATGGCAATCTCGGCGAGACCAAGACGCTCGATCTGTTCTATGCCAAGACCGGCGACAACACCTGGGAACTCTCGGTCTATGACCGGGCCGGGCTGTCGGCCTCCGGCGAATTTCCCTATGCCTCTGGCGCGCTGGTCACCAGCACGCTGACGTTCGATGACGGGACGGGCCAACTGGCGGCGGGCGGCCCCGACTCTGTCTCCATCCCGGTGCCGGACGGCGCGGCACTGGTGCTCGATCTGGCGCAGATGAGCCAGCTTGCCACCGGCTACATGGTGCTGGGCGCGCAGGTGAACGGCAATGCCGCTTCCTCCGCCGACATCGTGGAGATCGCCCGCGACGGCACGGTCTATGCCGCCTATGACAATGGCGACCGGCGCGCGGTCTATCGCATTCCCCTGGCCTCGGTCGCAAGCCCGGACAATCTCGACCAGCAGAGCGGCAATGTCTTCGTCACCACCTCGGAGTCCGGCCCGGTGCGGCTGGGTTTTGCCCAGGAGGGCGGACGCGGCGACATCGTTTCCGGGTCGCTCGAACAATCGACGGTGGACCTTGCCACCGAACTCACCGACATGATCGACGCCCAGCGCGGCTACACCGCCAATTCCAAGGTGTTCCAGACGGGGGCGGAACTCATGGACGTGCTGGTGAACCTGAAGCGGTAGGGCACCATGGCCGGTCTCAGCACAGCACTGTCCAACGCTCTCTCGGGGCTCACCGTTTCGGCGGCCCAGACGGCGGTGACGGCGCGCAATGTGAGCTTTGCCGGCGAACCCGATTATGTCCGGCGGGTCACGCAGGTTTCGACACTCAGCGATGGTTCGGCGGTTCTGGCGGCCACCACGCGCAGCGTCGATGGCCTGTTGCAGGCCGACGCGCTGAAGGCCAGCGCGGACTCTTCCGGTCAGAGGGTGGTGCTCGACGCCTATGGGCAACTTTCGGCCACGGTGGGCGAGGTGAGCGCGGATGGCTCGCTGGCGGCGGGCATCAATGCGCTGGCCATCAGGCTCGCCGATTACGAGGCCGATCCCTCCAGCCAGAGCCTGGCCGGAGCGGCGGTGATGGCGGCGAAGGACGTGGCCCAGGGGCTGAACGACGCCACGGCCACGGTGCAGAATTTGCGCGCAGCAGCAGACCAGGCCATCGCTCAATCGGTCAGCACCATCAACAGCCTGTTGCAGCGCTTTCAGGCCGCCAATCAAACGGTGATCAACAGCACCAGTGACGACGCGGCGCGCAATGACGCGCTCGATCAGCGCGATGCCATTCTGAGTCAACTGGCGCAGGAGGTCGGCATCCGCACGGTGAAGCGGGGAGCCAATGATGTCGCCATCTATACCGACAGCGGTGTCACCCTGTTCGAGACCACGGCCCGGCAGGTAACCTTCCAGCCCTCCGGAGCCTTTTCCGCGACCACGATGGGCAGTGCGGTCTATGCCGATGGTGTGCGCATCACCGGCGATGGCTCGGTCATGCCTTCAACCGCAGGAAAACTTCAGGCCCAGGTCATGGTGCGGGACCGCATTGCGCCCCAGTATCAAAGCCAATTGGATGAGGTGGCGCGCGGGCTGGTATCGGCCTTTGCCGAGCACGACCAGTCGGGTGCCGGGCTTCCCGCCGTCACCGGCTTGTTCAGTCATGGCGGCAGTCCGGCGGTTCCGGCGGCGGGCGTGGCGGTGCCCGGTCTGGCCGCCACCATCGCGGTCAATCCAGCGGCCCTTGCCACTACCCAGAAACTGCGCGACGGCGGCTTTGGCGGTGCCGCCTATGTTTACAACAGCACGGGTGCGGCGGGTTATCAGGATCGCCTCACCGGTCTCATCGATGCCCTGTCGGCTCCGCAAGGCCTTGATCCGGCGGCGGGCATGGGAACTTCGGGTTCGGTCGACAGCATGGCGCGGTCGAGCGCGGCCTGGCTGGAACAGGGCCGCAGCCGCGCCGAACAATCGGCAACCGTTGCCAGCGCCCGGGCGGCACGGGCCAGCGAGGCGCTGCAGCGGGTCACCGGCGTCAATATCGATGAGGAGATGACACGCCTGCTCGATCTCGAGAAGGCCTATCAGGCCTCGGCCAAGGTCATGACCATCGTCAACCAGATGATGCAGCAACTGGTCAATGTGGTGTGATCATGCTGCGTCCTGAATCCATCAGCACACTGACCTTGCGCACCACCAGCCTGGAGCAGTTGCAGCGCAGCCAGAGCGCGCTGGTCCGGGCCCAGGCCGAACAGGCCTCCGGCCGTCATTATGATGCCGGGCTGGTGCTGGGCTATCAGGTGGGGCGCAATCTCGACTGGCATGGCGAGATCAACCGCATCGGCGCCCAGACCGCGCGCAATGACCTGGCAGGGGTGAAGGCCGCACTGGCGCAGGACGCCATGGACGGGGTGCGCGCCCTGGCACAGGGCCTGGTGGCGACGCTGGCCGGGGCGCAGGGGGCCAGCAATGGCCGGGCGCTGGCCCAGAGCGAGGCCCAGGCGGCCTGGGGGCAATTGGTTGACCTCATGGGCGCGGCCCAAGGCGGCCAGCATGTCTTCTCCGGCATCAACAGCGATCAGCCGCCGCTGTCCGCCTATCAGGGCAGCAGCGGCGCAGCGGCGGTGACCACCGCCTTCCAGTCGGCCTTCGGCATCAGCCAGATCGATCCCGCCGCCCGTCTCATTGCGGCGGATGATCTGAAGAATTTCCTCGCCGGGGAATTCGCCAGCCTGTTTGACGAAGCGGGCTGGCAGGCCAGTTGGTCCGCCGCCGCCAGCGCAACCCAGATGGCCCGGCCGGGGGCGCAGGCCGATCTCGACATCGCGGTTACGGCCAATGCCGAAGGTTTTCGCGCCGTGGCCCAGGGCATTGCCATGGTGATGGATCTGGCCAAGGCCCCGCTCAACGACGGGGCCTTCCGGGCGCTGGCGGAAGAAGCCATGGCACGCCTCACGCAAGGCATCGACGGTATCACCAGGGAACAATCGCGGGTGGGTCTGGCGCAACAGGCGCTGAAACAGGCCAACGACCGGCTCCACGCCAAGCGCGATTATCTCACCACCGCCATCACCACGACGGAGGGGGTGGACCAGACGGAGGTGGCGATGCGGATCAACACGCTGATGACCCAGTTGGAAGCGGGATACGCCATCACCAGCCGCCTCAGCCGCCTCAGCCTGCTCAACTACCTCACGTGAAGGGGACCAGCATGTATAACCAGATCTATCAGGACGTGGCATCGGAGACGACGGCGCGCATCCGCGACAACGAACGGCGCGCCTTCGAACATTGCATTTCGCTTCTGCGCGGGGCGCAGGAGGCGGGCCGGGGCACGCGCCAGTCGGTGGAGGCGCTGTTCTTCCTCAACCGCCTGTGGGGGGTTCTGCTGGAGGACCTTGCCTCGCCGGAAAACGGCCTGCCCAACGAGTTGCGGGCCAAGCTCATTTCCATCGGCATCTGGATGCTGCGGCGGGCCGAGGATATCCGCCAGGGCGCGCATGATGATTTCCAGCCGCTCATCGATGTGTCCGAAACCATCAGCGCCGGGCTGCGGAGGAACTGATGCATATTCATCTGAAGCGGGGCGAGAAACTCTATCTCAACGGCGCGGTGCTGCGGCTGGACCGGCGGGCCACGCTGGAACTGATGAACGACGCGCAGTTTCTCATGGAAAGCCATGTGATGCAGGCCGAAAGGGCGACAACACCGTTGCGCCAGCTCTATTTCGTCACCCAGACCATGCTGATGGATCCGGCCAATGCCGACATGACGGCGGCCCTCTATAAACACCAGTCGGCGCAACTGCGGCGCCTGTGCCATACGGCGGGCATTCTGGCGGCGCTGGACAAGGCCGACACCTTTGTTCTGGGGTTCCGTTACTTCGATGCGCTCAAGATGCTGCGCGCCACTTTTGCCCTTGAGGATGAAATTCTGAACGGTGCGATAGCGCTGCGGGTGGAGGCAGCGTGATGGCTGTCAGCGGGGTTTCGGGTGTGGGTCCGGCGCTGGCCTCCCCAGCCATGAGCGATGCCAGCAAGGCGACGCTGGATTACAACGCCTTTCTGACGCTCATGCTGGAGCAGATGAAGAATCAGGATCCGACGGCCCCGGTGGACCATGCCCAGAACCTGGCGCAGCTTGCCTCCTTCTCCAATGTTGAACAATCGATCAAGCTCAACAGCAAGCTCGACGCGCTCCTGGCCCAGGGTCAGGCCGCACAGGCCGCCGCGCTCATCGGCCACACCATCACCTCCGCCGATGGCGCGGTGAGCGGGAAGATCTCATCGGTCGAGATCACCGCCAGCGGCCTGTCGGCGCATCTCGAGGGCGGCGGCAGCGTGGCGGTGACCGCGGGCGTGTCGCTCCGTTGACGCCATGAATGAAACCGATGCCATGGAGCTGGTGCAGGCCGCCCTGTGGCAGGTCATGGTGGTGGCCGGCCCCATGGTCATCCCGGCCATGGTGGCCGGCATTGTCATCGCGCTGGTGCAGGCCCTGACCCAGGTGCAGGAGGCAACCCTGACCTTCGTGCCCAAGATGCTGGTGGTTTTCGCCAGCATCATGCTGATGGCGCCCTTCATCGGCGCTGAACTCGCGGGCTTCACGGAAATGATCTATGGCCGGGTGCAGTCCGGCTTCTGACCATGCTCGCGCAAGTCCTGATGGCTAGCGTGCCGTCAGGACAGGACACATGGCCGCAACCGACATTCTCACGCCGCAGTTTTCCCGCCTCCGTTCGGATGTCGGCTTCGCCATGGGCATGGCCGCGATTCTGGCGGTGCTGTTCCTGCCCATGCCACCGCTCATCGTCGACCTGGGCCTGGCCTTCTCGGTGTCGCTCGCGGTGCTCATTCTCATGGTGGCGCTGTGGATCGAACGGCCGCTGGACTTTTCCGCCTTTCCCATGGTGCTGCTCATCGCCACCATGCTGCGGCTGGCTCTCAACGTGGCGACGACCCGGCTCATTCTGACCCACGGCCACGAGGGGCCGCATGCCGCAGGCTACGTGGTCGGCGGCTTTGCCAATCTGGTCATGGGCGGCGACTTTCTCATCGGCACCATTGTCTTCGTCATCCTGCTGACAGTCAATTTTGTGGTCATCTCCAAGGGTGCGACGCGCATCGCCGAAGTGGGCGCGCGCTTCACCCTCGACGCCATTCCGGGCAAGCAGATGGCCATTGATGCCGATCTTTCGGCCGGTCTCATCGACGATGGGGAGGCACGGCGGCGGCGCGCCGAACTGGAACAGGAAAGCGCCTTCTTCGGCTCCATGGACGGCGCGTCGAAGTTCGTGCGCGGTGACGCGGTGGCCGGCCTCATCATCACCTTCGTCAATGCCTTCGGCGGCATTCTCATCGGCGCCTTCCGGCACGGCCAGGACTTTGCCGCTGCCGCCGACACCTTCACCAAATTGTCGGTGGGCGATGGGTTGGTCACGCAAATCCCGGCGCTCATCGTGTCGCTGGCGGCGGGCCTCCTCGTTTCCAAGGGCGGCAACCGCGGCACGGCGGAACGGGCGATCTTCCGGCAGTTGGGCGGCTATCCCAGGGCGCTTCTGGTGGCGGCCATCCTGCTCGGTTGCATGGCGCTCATGCCGGGCCTGCCGTTCCTGCCCTTCGCGGTGCTGGCCGCCGGGCTGGGGGCGGCAAGCCGCATCATTCCCCGGCTGAAGGCCGAGGCGGAAGCGGCGGAAGCGGCGGAGAAGAAAGCTGCGGCCGAGGTGAAGGCGCAGGACGACAGGAACAGCGTCAAGGACCTGTTGCGCACCCCGGAAATCGAACTGTGCCTGGGGCGGCAATTGACTTCGGCCATGCTGGTGGCGCACGGCGAACTGGCGCACCGCGTGGCAAAAATGCGGCGCAAGTTCGCCCAGACCTATGGCTTCGTGGTGCCGGAGATCAAGCTCTCGGACGATCTCACCCTGCCGCCCAAGGCCTATGCCATCAAGATTCACGGCACGCTGGCGGCGCGTTCCGACCTCAGGCTCGGCGACGTCATGGTGATCGCGGGCGAGCGGCCCGCGCCCGATGTGCCGCATGAGGCGGTGAAGGAACCTGCCTTCGGTCTCGATGCCTTTTGGGTGCCGGAAATGTTTTCAACCGAATTGCGCGCCCATGGACACAATCCCGTCGATGCCATGTCGGTGATGCTGACGCATCTGTCGGAAGTGGTGCGCGGCAATCTCGCCCATCTCCTGTCCTACCGCGACCTGCGCGCCATCACCGACCGGGTGGAACCGGAATACAAGCGGCTGCTGGAAGAGATGATCCCCTCGCTCCTGTCCTATTCCACTCTTCAGGCCATTCTGAAACTGCTGCTGGCCGAGCGCGTCTCCATCCGCAATCTTCATCTCATCCTCGAGGCCATTGCCGAGATCGCGCCGCATGCCCGCAAGCCGGAAATCATTGCCGAGCATGTGCGCCTGCGCATCGCCCAGCAGATTTGCGGCGATGTGGCCAGCGATGGCCGCCTGCGCGTGTTGCGCCTGGGCAACCGCTGGGACGCCGCCTTCCTGCAGGCGCTGAAACGCGACGGCAAGGGCGAGATCGTGGAGTTCGACATCGATCCGCGCGCCATCGAACAATTTGCCACTGAGGCCAGTGCGGCGATCCGGCCGCATCTCGACCGCGGCGAAAGTTTTGCCTTGGCGACCGCCCCGGAAGCCCGGCCCTATGTGCGCATGGTGGTGGACCGGCTGTTCCCCAATCTGCCGGTGCTGTCGCACATCGAGATCGCGCGCGGGCCGCGCATCGAGGCCATCGGGGCGGTCTCATGACGCTCGCCGGGCTCATCTCGGTGACGGTGCTGGTGTTCTGCCGCTGCGGTGCGGCGCTGCTGCTCATGCCCGGGTTTTCCAGCGCGCGCTTTCCCCTGCAGGTGCGGCTCTTGGTGGCGCTGGCCCTGTCGGCCAGTCTGACGCCGCTGCTGGCACCGGGCTTTGGCGCGGCGGCACAGGGCGAAGTCATGTCCGGCCTCATCCTGTCGGAACTGCTGACCGGCGGCATGATCGGCCTCATGGGGCGGCTCTATCTTCAGGCGCTCAGCTTCGCCGGCACGGTCATGGCCAATGCGCTGGGTCTTTCCGGCATTCCGGGCCAGCCCATTGACGACACGGAAGCCGCGCCCCCCATCGCCACGCTGTTTTCACTGGCCGGGGTGATGATGATCTTTGCCACCAATCTGCATCTCGAAACGGTGCGGGCCCTGCGCGACTCCTATGGCGTGTTGCCGCCGGGGCCGTTTCTTTCGGCGTCGTTCATGGCGACGCAGGTGATCCAGACACTGGCGCGCACGGCGGTGCTGGCCCTGCAATTTTCCGGGCCATTCCTGGTCTATGCCGTGGTGCTGAATTTCGCCATCGGCCTTGCGTCCAAGTTCACGCCGCAGCTTTCCATCTATTTCGCCACGCTGGGCATTGCCACCGTGCTGGGCCTCGTGCTGCTGCGCATCGTGGCCCCCGATGTTCTGGCGGTGTTTGTCGATCGTTATGGTGCATGGCTGAGGGCAGGGCAATGATGGAAGCACGGCTGCGCAGGGTGGAGCGGCTGCTTGCGGCGCTGACGCGACTGATGAGCGCGGTGCGGCGGCAGGTGGAGCGCCACGAGCAGGCACTGGCGCGGCTGCGTGAGACGGAGGCGGCGGTGCGCGCCGCCTACGACCGCTGTGGGACGCTCACCGATGTGGCGGCCACGGGATTGACCCGCCTGGTGCAGCGGCTGTGGGCCGAGCGGGCGCGCACGGAGCAGGCGCTGGCCCTGGAATGGCGGCGGCTTCTGCGTCTCGAGATGACGGCAAAACGACTGACCCTGCGGCGCGTCTGGCTGGCCGATCAACTCACGCGCAAGGCCATGGAACGCGACATGGCGGAACTCGTGGGATCGCGTTTCCTCAGCGCGCAAGGCTGAGACAAGGGCCTGACACTAGGGTGAGGCAAAAGCGGGGGTGCCCATGGCGGTTCGTCTGGTCTCTGATCTGGTGATGGATGTGATGCGGGCGGCGGAACCCGCCAGGGCGCAGGCGGCGGCGCGCAAGCTGGCGACGCAGGACAGGGCGACGGTTCAACCCGCCTTTGCGCGGGCCCTCGGCACAACGACAACGCCCAAGGAACTGACGCGCGACATCGTGGCCGATGTCATGGCGGCGGCGGAGCCCGCGCGCCTTGCCCGGGCCGAGGCCAAACTTGGCGGCAATGGTGCATCCCCCGCGGGGGTGGCGCAAAAATTCCAGTCGGTGCTGCTGGCCAATGCACTGGACGCCATGATGCCCAGGACGGATGGCGGACTCTACGGCGCTGGCACTGCGGGCGAGGTGTGGCGCGGCATGGCCAACCAGCAGATGGCCGGGGCGCTGGCCAGCCGGGACGTGCTGGGCCTGAACCAGACGCTGAACGACCGGCTGGGAACTGACACCACCGCCACCGCCGCCTGGCCCTTCATGACCTCCACCCGCATCCGTCCCTTCACCACCACCTGATGAGATCTTCATGTTGAAACTGGTGACACCCGACAGTGGCGACGAGGCCCAGCGCCAGAGCCTGACCCTGCTGCTCAACCGGCTGGAGGATGTGCTGCGTCAGGAAATGGCGGCGCTGCAGTCGTCCCGGCTCGATGCCCATCAGGGCTTCACCGACCGCAAGAACCAGTTGCTGCGCGACTTCATCGCCTTTCAGAAGGGGCTCGGCAATCCCGCCGTGGCCAAACCGCTGGCGCAGCGCCTGGCGCGCGTGTCGGTGCAGCTTCGGCGCAATCAGCAACTGCTCGGCGCCCACGTTGAGGCACTGAAGGAAATCTCGCAGCTCATTGCCCAGGCGATTCTGGCGGAGGAATCGGATGGCACCTATAGCGCCCGGCGGCGCTGAGGGGAGAGGCCATGATGAAATTCATCAGCGCCGGACTCTGGGCCATGATGATGAGCCTGGGCGGGGCCTATGCCGGTTATCACTACGCGACCCGTCCGCCGCCTCCCGCCAGCGAAACCCATGCCCAAATCAATCACTTCCGGACCGAGATGACGGGTGTGCCCATCCTGCAAGGCGGCAAGGTCACGGGCTATGTGGTGTTCCAGATGGTGATCGAGGCCGATGTCACTAAAATGGCCGATCCCAAAATGGACCCGCAGCCCTATTTCATGGATGCGGCCTTCCGGGCGATCTTCGAAAACTCCGATCGCGGCTTTTCCGACATCCGACCGCGCGACCTCGACAAGCTCAGCGACGATGTGGTGCGCATTGCCAATGAGCGCATGGGCCAAGGCGTGGTGAGGGACGCGCTCATCGAGCAGTTGAATTTCATCCGCCGCGACGAAATCCGGCAGAACTGGTTCAAGAAGTGAAGGTGCCGCCTGCGTCCCCGGTGCCGTTTCCGGGCTGGATGCTGCTGGCGCAGGCACAGGCTGAGGGCCATGGCCTGAAACCGGCGGCGCTGGCTGCCGCAGGTCCTGCGGCGGGCAAGGTTTCGGCACCAGCGGTTGCCGCGGCGGCGCAGGTCGTTCTCGAAATTCCGGCGGCGGAATGGCAAGCGCTGAAACTGCGGCTGCCGGAGTTGGACAGATACCGCCGGGGCGAAACGGAACCTCTGGCAAGGCCGGCGCGGGTTGCGTCCCAGACCGTGCTGAATGAATTGGGCGGGGCCGCTGCGCCGTCGGGGCGCATCTGGGAAAGCTGGTTTGATGATGACGTGGCCCGGCCTCGGGCGGTGCTCCCCGGCGCTGGCCAGCCCTACGCCACACCGGGGCACGGAGCGGATACGATGGTGGAGCCGGGTCAGGCCCAGGTCTTTCGTCCGACCACGGAGGATGTGGTGGCGGCGCTGGATGTGGCCGGGACGGCCAGAACACGGGTGCCGCCTGCGCCACGCCAGGACGTGCCGCCGCTGACGGCGGTGTCGCCCCTCATCATGCCGCGCCGACTCCATGGCTTTGCCCTGGGCGCGGCGGCGCTGGTTACAACTCTGCCCGCCATGTGGTTGCTGTTCTGATGTGATCGCCAGATGATGGCACCGGGCTTGCCG
>CALMUW010000102.1 GCA_937872985.1 uncultured Alphaproteobacteria bacterium | reverse complement strand
CTCGTGCCAGAGCGCGACGTTTTCCATCGCGGGAATCGAATAACCGCGCACCAGACGCGCCAGCCCGGTGAGGTTCTCGGTCAGCACCGGGTTGCGCTTGTGCGGCATGGCGGAGGAACCCTTCTGCCCCGGCGAGAAATATTCCTCGGCCTCCAGCACCTCGGTGCGCTGCAAATGGCGGATTTCGGTGGCCAGCCGCTCGATGGAGGAGGCGACGACGCCCAGCACCGCGAAATACATGGCGTGGCGGTCGCGCGGGATGACCTGGGTGGACACCGGCTCCACCGCAAGGCCCATTTCCCTGGCCACATGTGCCTCCACCGAGGGGTCGATATTGGCGAAGGTGCCCACGGCACCCGAGATGGCGCAGGTCGCCACCTCCTTCCGCGCCGCCACGAGGCGGTCACGCGCCCGGGAAAATTCGGCGAAGGCTTCCGCCATCTTCAGCCCGAAGGTCACGGGTTCGGCGTGGATGCCGTGGCTGCGGCCAATGCACACCGTGTCCTTGTGCTCGAAGGCGCGTTTCTTCAACGCCGCCAGCAGCAGGTCCACGTCCTCGATCAGCAGGTCGGCGGCGCGCACCAACTGGATGTTGAAGGTGGTGTCGAGCACATCGGACGAGGTCATGCCCTGATGGACGAAGCGCGCCTCCGGCCCGACGATTTCGGCGAGATGGGTGAGGAAGGCGATGACGTCATGCTTCACCTCGGCCTCGATGGCGTCGATGCGCGCCACGTCGAAGACGGCGTTTCGGCCCTTGTCCCAGATGATCCGGGCCGCCTCCTTCGGCACGATGCCCAGCCTGGCCTGCGCATCCGCCGCATGGGCCTCGATCTCGAACCAGATTTTGAAGCGGGTCTGCGGCTCCCAGATCTGGGCCATTTCCTTGCGCGTATAACGGGGGATCATCGGCGTCCTCGTAAGGTTTCCTTCGCCCCTCTATCAAATCGGGGGCAGGGGGGCGAGGGTCAATTTGCCCCGGCGGGCAGGAACAGCGGCACGGCCAGAAAACGCCGGTCCGGCCCCTCGAAGCCCAGGCTCTTCACCGCCACCACCGCCACATAGCGGTCGCCGCTGCCCTCGGGCCGGGCCACCATCTCCAGTTCATAACCCAGCGGACAGCCGCGCGAACCGGGCACGGCGCTGTCGGCATGGGCGGCGAGCACCCTGCCGCTGTCGCTTTCCGACAGGGTCAGGCGGAAGCCATGCAGCTTGCCGTCCTCGCTGGGGCAATTGGCGCGGCCCGGAAAGGTGATGTCTTCCAACTGCACATCGTAAATGCCGCCGCGCGCGCCATCCCAGGGTGTGAGATCAAAACTCATGCGGGTGCGCGCCGGAGTCACCTCGGTTTCCGGGTCATGCGCCAGCACCTCCATGTTGCCGCCGATGCGTGCCTGATGCAGCAGCGGCTGCGCCATGCCCAGCGCCTGCGCCCGCGCGGCGGTGACCGTGGCCGTCTCGGAGTCGAGGCGCACCCGAATGGGCGTGCCCGGCAGCCACGCATCCTGCTTCATGTCCACCGCGAAGACTTCGGAATAGGGGAAGCCCGAACCGTCCTGCACACCGAATTGCTCGAAGGCGAAGATGGCACCATCGGGTGAAAAGCCCAGGGCATTGAGCCGGGCCGAGTCGCCCGCCAAGGCCGGTGATGCGAGGGCAAGAGCAGCGGCCAGCGCAGCGACGGCCCGCATCAGAAGGCCCGGAAGGTGAGAATGGTATAGGTGTCCTTGATGTGCGGCACGGGATGCACCTTCTCGGCGATGAAGCGCCCGATGTCCTCGCCTTCCTCCAGGTAGAATTTCACCAGCAGGTCATAGGCGCCGGAGGTAGAGTAGATTTCCGAGGCGACCTCCGCATCGGCAATGGCGGTTGCCACCTCATAGGTCTTGCCGAGGTCGCATTTGATCTGCACGAAAAAGGCCCGCATGGCTTGGTCCCGTCATTGACTGTCGCGGACAAAGCCGCCCGCCGCGGCCTTGTACCACACAAAGGGCGGCGGCGTCAGGTCGCCGTGGGCGTCAAAACTGAGGGGACCGAGCACCGTGGCAATGTCCTTGGCCCCCCTCAGCCAGCGCGCCAGCCCCGCGCCATCGTTGACCTTGCCGGCCCGCGCCGCGGCGGCAAAGACCTCCACCGCTGCATAGGACGGCAGCACCGGTCCTTCCGCCACCACGCCCCTGGTCATCAAGCTCTCGGCCACCGCCCTGGCGGCGGGATTGGCCAGCGGATCGGCGGGAAAGGTGACGCGCGTATCGCTGGCCGAAGCTCCCGCGGCTTTGAGATAGGCCGCGTCCAGCAGCGTGTCGGAACCCAGGAGCAGGGGCCGCTGGCCCGCCTCATTCACCTGGCGCGCGATCAATCCGGCATCGCCGGGGTCCATGGCCGCGAAATAGACAGCGGCGACCTCGCCCATGTCCTTGATCAATCCGCCATAGTCGGCCTCGCCCGCCTTGACCGCGAAGGCAACGGCCCGGCTTCCCAATGCCGTGGTGAATTTCGCGGTGAGCGCCGTGGCCAGCGGGCTGCCATCGCCCACCACGGCAACGCGCCCGCCGGGAAGGTCGCGTGCCAGACGCGCCAAAGCCAGATCGGCCTGGGCGTCGTCGCGCCCGGCAAGCCGCAAGGTCAGCGCACTGCCAGCGGTAAACCCGGGATCGCTGATGGTGGGCGAAATCATCACCACGCCAGCCTCGGCATAAAGCGGTGCCGCCGCCTGCGCCGCCGCCGCGCACAATGGTCCAACCACGAGGCGCACATCGCGCGCGATCAGCTCACGCGCCACCGCGGCGGCGCGGGTCACGTCGCAATTGTCATCGGCAGGGGCAAAGGCCAGCATCTCGCCGTTGATGCCGCCGCCGGCGTTGATGGCTGTTACACCGGCCTCGGTGCCGCTGGCCAAGGCCGTGCCCAGCGCCCCATAGGCGCCCTTCATGGGGCCCTGCGCCGCCACCAATATGTCGGCGCGCGCCGAACCGGCGAAAAGCCCAAGCATGAACAGGACCGGGAGAAGGGCGCGCATCATCATTCCAGAAAAAAACCCGCGCGGGGGAGATTGCCGCGCGGGTTCATGAAGTTCAAGGGCAGAGCTTACTTGATGCCCGGATCCTCGGCGAACTTGCCGTCCTGGAATTTGTAGAACACGTATTTCGGATCCTTCAGGTCGCCCTTCTCGTTGAAGGTCAGCGTGCCGATGATGGTTTCCACCGGATTGCCGGCGCGCAGCCATTCGGCCAGCTTCTTGCCCTCGGTGGAGCCGGTGGCCTTGATGGCGGCGGCATAGGCCTGCACCGAGGCATAGGTCACGAGGGTGAAGCCTTCCGGCTCGAAGCCCGCATCCTTGAAGCTCTTCACCGCAGGTGCCGCAGACGGCAGGTTGCGCGCGTCTGGCGCGAAGGTGAAGATGAAGCCGTCCGACGCCTTGCCGGCGATCTGGGCCAGTTCCTCGGTGTTGTTGGCGTCACCGGAGATGCCCTGGGCCATCAGGCCCTGGTCGCGCATCTGGCGCAGGATGAGGCCGATGTCGGTGTGATAGGCGCCGAAATAGACCACGTCGATGTTGGCCGCCTTCATCTTCGACACCAGGGCCGAGAAGTCCTTCTCGCCCGCGGTGATCGATTCATTCAGCACTTCCTTCAGGCCATCGGCATTCATCGCCTTGCGGGTCTCGTCCGCCAGACCTTTGCCATAGGCCGACTTGTCGTCGATGATGGCGACATTCTTGCCCTTGTAGGTGGCGGCGATGTATTTGCCCGCCACCGTGCCCTGGGCGTCGTCGCGGCCGCAGGCGCGCATCACGTTCCAGCCGCCCTCGTCGGTCAGCACCGGGTTGGTGGAGGCCGGCGAGATCATCATGATCCCTTCTTCCTCATAGACCTTGGAGGCCGGGATGGAGGAACTGGAGCAATAGTGGCCGATGACACCCTTCACCGCCTTGCCGGCGAGCTGGTTGGCCACCGCCACGGCCTGCTTCGGGTCGCAGCCGTCGTCGCCGATTTCCGCCACCAGCTTTTCGCCATTGATGCCGCCGGCGGCGTTGATGTCCTTCACCGCCATCTCGACGCCGCGCTTCATCTGCTCGCCGATGACCGCCACCTGGCCGGAAACCGGACCCGCCACACCCATCAGGATATCGGCAAAAGCCGCCGGCGCGTTCAATGCGGCGGCGAGGCCCAGCGCTGCGCTGGCCAACAGAAATTTCTTCATTTGTGTTCTCCACGAAAGATTATTCGCCATGGCCAGCGGCCTGACGACATAATGTTAGCAAGGCCAGAACGTCTTAAGCACTGCGGGCTGGGCATGGCTGCGCTGCAAAAACGCCTTCCCCAAAAGACAGAGGGCAAAGAAAAACCCGCGCGAGGAGGGCCTCGCGCGGGTCTCGAATGGTCAGGCGATCAGATTACTTGATCGACGGATCTTCGGCATATTTGCCGTTGGACCACTTGTACCAGACGTACTTGGAGTCCTTGACGTCGCCCTTCTCGTTCATCTGGAGATCGCCCAGAACGGTGTTGAGCGTGTTGCCCGCCCGCAGCCACTTGGAGATTTCCTTGGCGTCGTTGGACTTCAGCGTGTTGGCCGCCTGGGCCCATGCCTGCACCGCCGCGTAGGTGTAGAGCGTGTAGCCTTCCGGGTCATACTTGTCGGCCTTGAAGGATTCCACGACCTTGGCGGCCGCCGGGCTGTTGCGCGGATCGGGCGCGAAGGTGAAGATCATGCCTTCGCCCGCCGGACCGGCGATGGTCCAGAATTCCTCGGTGTTGAACGCGTCACCCGAGAGCATCTGGGCGTTCAGGCCCTGTTCGCGCATCTGGCGCAGGATGAGGCCGCCTTCGGTGTGGTAGCCGCCGACGTAGACCGCTTCGATGCCGGCTTCCTTCATCTTGGAGACCAGCGCGGTGTAGTCCTTTTCGCCGGGGGTATAGGACTCGTTCAGCACTTCCTTCACGCCAGCGGCGTTGAGGGCCTTGCGGGTTTCGTCCGCCAGACCTTTGCCATAGGCCGACTTGTCGTCAATGATGGCGATCTTCTTGTCCTTGTAGTGAGCGGCCAGGAAGGCGCCAGCGACGGCACCCTGGGCGTCGTCACGGCCGCACACGCGGTTGGTGTTCCACAGACCCTGCTCGGTATAGGTCGGGTTGGTGGAGGCCGGAGAAATCTGCACGATGCCTTCCTCGGCATAGACCGCCGAAGCCGGAATGGAGGAGCTGGAGCAGAAGGCGCCAGCCACGAACTTGGCACCCTTGGAAGCAAGCTGGTTGGCCGCAGCCACGGCCTGCTTCGGATCGCAGGCATCGTCACCGATTTCCAGGGCGATCTTCTCGCCGTTCACGCCGCCGGCGGCGTTGATGTCGGCAACCGCCTTCTCGGCGCCGCGCTTCAGCTGTTCGCCGAAGGCCGCGTATTGGCCGGAGATGGGGCCCTGCACACCGATGGTGATATCCGCCAGGGCCGAGGTGGCCGAGAGGGCGGCGGCAAAGCCCAGCGCGATGCCGGACAGAGCAAATTTCTTCATTCGAGTTCTCCCTTGATAGATCTCGTTATAATCCGTTGGGCATATTGGCCCCGGAGCGCCGACTATTGCGCAACCGGAAGCATTTGGAAAGAGGATTTTACGCCTCCGCACCAAAGGGTTATGCAAATTTCCGCCGCCGGAATGTCATGCTGGCGGCATGTTTTCCTGAAAAGTCGGCCCCGGTCGCAAGACCAGGCCTCAGCCCTTCTGTTTCCAGCTGAAGGGCCCGGCCCGGTCGTAGAGCCAGGGATATTGTGTCACCATCTGGCTCGCCCGGGTCATCTGATAGCCCGCCAGGGCGCAGGCGATGAGCACCGCCGTATCGGTCAGCCAATAGTGCAGGGAGGTCAGCTGGCCCGGGAACAGTGCGTAGTAAAAGAAGCGCGGGGCCAGCCCCAGGGGGATCATTTAAAGGAGGGGCTGCCAGCCGGGCCGCCCCTTCAGCGCCAGCCCGCGCCCCGCCATGAAGGCCGCGCCGCCGCCGATGAGCAGCGTCATGATCAGGAAAACCGACAGCTTGTCTTCAACCAGGAATGACATGTCAGTGGCTCCCTTCCAGGTAGGCGGCGCGAATTTCCGGCTTGGACAGAAGTTCCTTGCCGCTGCCGCTCATGGTGATGAGGCCGTTGACCATGACATAGGCCTGATGCGCCAGCTTGAGCGCGTGGAAGGCGTTCTGTTCCACCAGAAACACGGTCAGCCCCTGTTTCTCGTTCAATTGCTTGATGACCGTGAAGATCTGCTTGACGATGATGGGGGCGAGACCCAGCGACGGCTCATCCAGCAGCAGCAGGCGGGGCCTGGCCATGAGCGCCCGCCCGATGGCCAGCATCTGCTGCTCGCCGCCGGACAGCGTGCCGCCGCGCTGGCCCGAGCGCTTGCCCAGGATGGGGAACATGTTGAAGACCATGTTCACATCCTCGTCGAAATATTTGGGATCGCAGACGGTGGAACCCATCTGGAGGTTTTCCAGAACCGTCATGCGCGGAAAAATCCGCCGTCCCTCCGGCGACTGGGAAATGCCCAGCCGCGCGATGTGGTGCGCAGGCATCTTGGTGATGTCCGTGCCATCGAAGGTGATGGTCCCCTTGCGCGCCCGCTGCGCCCCGGAGATGGTCATCATCAGCGTGGATTTGCCCGCGCCATTGGACCCGATGAGGGTGACGATCTTGCCCTCGGGCACATCCATGTCGATGCCCTTGAGGGCCTGAATCTTGCCGTAGAAGGTTTCGACGCCGCGGCAGGAGAGAAGGGTCTTGCTCATGTGCGGCCTCCCTTCTTCGCCGCTTTCCTGGCGGGCTTCCGCGTGACCGCCTTCCTGGCGGCGGTCTTCTTGGCCGGGGCCTTTCTGGCGGCCGGCTTCCGTGCCGCAGGCTTGGCCGAAGCGGTCTGCGGCACAGGTTTTTTCGCGGCCAGCAGCGGAGCAGGCTCATGGCCCAGCGGGCTTGCCCCCGCCTCGCGCTCGATGGGCTGGTGCACCGCCTCCTCGACGATGGCTTCCACCTCGGGCACGGTGTCTTCCTCGCTCTCCTCGACGCCGAGATAGGCGCGGATCACCGCATGGTTGTTGCGCACCTCGTCGGGCGTGCCCTGGGCGATTTTCTGGCCATAATCGAGCACCACGATGTGGTCGGAAATGCCCATGACCACGCTCATGTCGTGCTCGATGAGCAGGATGGCGATCTTGTGGTCGTTCTTGATCGACAGCAGCAGCTTGTTGAGCTGTTCCGACTCGCGCGGGTTGAGGCCGGCTGCCGGTTCATCAAGGCACAGCAGGCGCGGGTTGGTGCACATGGCACGCGCGATTTCCAGCCGGCGCTGGTCGCCATAGGGCAATTCGCCGGCCGGATCGTCGGCCCGGTCGATGAGGCTGATGGTCTCCAGCCAGTGCCGCGCCTTATCCACCGCGGCGCGGTGGGCTGCGGTATAGCCCGGCGCATTGAAGATGCCGCCGAAGGTGAAGCCCGAGGCCTTCATCAGCGTGTTGTGCTGCGCCACCATGAGGTTTTCCAGAACCGTCATGCCGGAAAACAGACGGATGTTCTGGAAAGTGCGCGCCACCTTGGCGGTGCGCGAGATCCGGAAATCGTCCATGCGTTCCAGCATGAAGTCGCCGCCATCCTCATGCGACAGGGTGATCATGCCTTCGGTGGGCTTGTAGAACCCGGTGATGCAGTTGAACACCGTGGTCTTGCCCGCGCCATTGGGGCCGATCAGCGCCGTGATGTCATTGCGCCCGGCCTGAAACGACAGGTCGTTGATGGCGATGAGGCCGCCGAAGCGCATGGTGAGATGCTCCACCCGGAGCAGGGGGTTCAGGGGAATCGTGCTCATCAGCCGTGCCCCTCGCCAACGAGATCAGCCGACACGGCCTTCTTCTCCTTGAGATAAACAGTTGGATCGCGGCTGGTCACCAGCCCGCGCGGTTTCCAGCGCATGATCAGCACCATGGCCAGGCCCACCGCCAGCATGCGGAACTGCACCGGATCAGTGCCCTCCGGCAGGATGGCCTTGAGGAAGTCCATTTCGCGGAACACCTCGAAGAAGCCGACGATGACCACGGCGGCGGCGACCACGCCGATCTGAGAGCCAAGCCCGCCCAGCACCACGATGGCGAGAATGGTGGCCGACTCGAGGAAGTTGAAGCTTTCCGGGCTGATGAAGCCCTGGCGCGTGGCGAAGAAGGACCCCGCGAACCCGGCGAACATGGCGCCGATGGCGAAGGCCGTGAGCTTGGTGTTGGTGGTGTTGATGCCGAGCGAGCGGCAGGCGATCTCGTCTTCGCGCAGCGCCTCCCAGGCCCGCCCGATGGGCAGACGCCGGAGCTTCATGGTCACATAGTTGGTGATCAGCGCCAGCACCAGGATGACGTAGTAGAGGAAGACGATGCGCTGGATCGGCTTGCTTTCCAGGCCGAAGGTGGCGGCGAACCCGCCCGGACTGTCATCGAAGGGCAGGCCGAAGAACGAAGGCCGGGGAATGCCGGAAATGCCGTTGGGGCCGCCGGTGAAGCTCAGCCAGTTGATCAGCACGATGCGGATGATCTCACCGAAGGCCAGCGTCACGATGGCGAGATAGTCGCCGCGCAGCCGCAACACCGGGAACCCCAGGATCATGCCCCAGAGGGCGGCCAGAATGCCGGCGATGGGCAGGGTGACGAAGAAGGCCCAGGGCAGGATGCCCTCGCCGAGCCATTGCGGAAAATAGCGCGTGGCCAGAAGCCCGTAGGCATAGGCACCCACCGCATAGAAGGCGACGTAACCGAGGTCGAGCAGGCCGGCGAGGCCGACCACCACGTTCAGGCCCCAGCCCAGCATGACATAGGTGAGAACCAGGATGCCGAGGTCTACGATGCGGCGTTCCATCTGCGGGGCCAGCATGGCGATGAAGGGCAGGGCGATGGCCAGCGTCAGCAGCAGGGGGGCGAGAAACTTGGTCCAGTCAATTGGTGCTGCCGCCCTGGTCGGCGCGGCAATGGCCTGCGCCGCGGCGGTGCTGCGGCCCTGCGCGGCGGAACGGCCCGCCCCGTAGAGCAGGATGAGCAGGCGGACCGCGACCGTGATGGCGATGAAGGCCGCCGCATAGCCCAGCCGGTAGTCCAGCACCAGCGTGCCCGAACCGGAGGTGGTCTTGAGGCCGATGATGGGACCGAAGATGGCAGTGGCCAGAAAGGCCGTGACCAGCAGATCCTTGAGCATTTCGGTGGCCGTCAGCGCCGCCCGTTCCTGTGCGACCTTGGTGTCCTTTGCGGGTCCGGCCATGATCACACCTTCTCCACTTCAGGACGGCCCAGGATGCCCTGGGGCAGGAAGATGAGCACCGCGGCCAGCATGGCGAAGGCCGCTACATCCTTGTACTCAACCGTGAAATAAGCCGACCAGAAGGTTTCGATGAGGCCGATGATCAGGCCGCCCAGCATGGCGCCGGGGAGCGAGCCGATGCCGCCCAGCACCGCCGCCGTGAAGGCCTTGATGCCCGCGAGGAAGCCGACATAGAAGTCGGTGACGCCGTAATAGAGGAAGAACATCAGCCCGGCGACCGCGGCCAGTGCGGCGCCGATGATGAAGGTGATGGAAATCGTCTTGTCCACGTCGATGCCCAGCAGCGAAGCCATCTTCATGTCCTGCTCGCAGGCCCGCTGCGCCCGCCCCAGCGACGTGCGCGTGATGATGGCGGTGAAGATCGCCATCAGGATCAGCGTGGTCATCACGATGATGATCTGCATGTTGGACAGGCGCACCACGAATTCACCATTGGCGGTCGCGCTCTTCATGACCTCGACGCCGCCGGTGACGATGGGCTGCAAGGGCTTGGGCCGCCCGCCCTGGGCCACGCGCACGAACTCCTGCAGCACGATCGACATGCCGATGGCGGAGATGAGCGGCGCCAGACGGAATGAGCCGCGCAGCGGCCGGTAGGCCACGCGCTCGATGGTCCAGTTGTAGGCTGCGGCGATGATCATGGCGATGAGCACCACCAGAATGAGCGCCAGCAGCGTCATGAAGACGCCCCCGCCGCCGGTGATGCCGAAGAGAATGAGGGCGATCACTGAAACGAACCCGCCCACCATGAACACGTCGCCATGGGCGAAATTGATCATGCCGATGATGCCGTAGACCATCGTGTAGCCGATGGCGATGAGGCCGT
>CALMUW010000101.1 GCA_937872985.1 uncultured Alphaproteobacteria bacterium | reverse complement strand
CGCCGGGCCCGCCGGGAACCTCTGGCGTTGGCCCCCGCCGGAGGGCTCCCCCCGGCGCCGGCCGCCAGCAGGCGGGCGGGTCTTTGGCCCCGCCAATGACTTCTCCGCGCCTCTTGCTGCCGCCGATGATGCCCTGGTGGCGCGGCTTCTCGATATTGGCGTGGTGCTGCGCCGGGGCGGCGGCGAGGCCGTGCTGGCCCCCGCCGCCGGTGCCCCCCGCCGCAACGACAGCGAAAGCCCGCTCTCCCGGCTTTACCATCGCCCCGGCAAGGACGGCCATGCCATCATCGACGCCGCGCAATTTGCCGCTGGCGAGCGGTTGCGCGCCGACTATGAGCGCAGCGCCATGGAACGCCGGGTCACCGCCCGCTGGGACCTGCCCACGGTCCGCGGCTCCGGCGGCAATCATGAGGCAGCCCTGTCCGATACCGCCCTTGCCGCCCGCCAGCGCTTCCATGCCGCCCTTGACGCCGTGGGGCCAGAGCTTTCATCCATCCTGTTTCAGGTTTGCTGTCTTGCCGCCGGACTGGAGCAGGCCGAGCGCGCCCTGGCTCTCCCGGCGCGCAGCGGCAAGGCGGTGCTCGGTCTGGCGCTCATCCGCCTGGCCCGCCACTATGGCCTGGCCGAAGCCCCGCGCCGCCACGGCACCATCAGCCACTGGGCCATGGCCGGTTCGCGCCCCGTGGTCATCACCGGCAAGCGCTGACGGTTCAGGCAGACTGCAGGCGCAAGGCGTCGGCCTTGATGCGCGCCACCATGGCCAGAAGCCCGTTGGCGCGCTGCGGTGTGAGATGTTCCGACAGGCCCAGCCGGTCGAAAATGGCCCGCGCATCGAGCGCGGCCACTTCCGACAGCTTGCGGCCGTCGAAGATCATCAGCGCGATGGCCACCAGCCCCTTGACGATGAGCGCGTCACTGTCCCCCTGCAGGCGTAGCACCGGCCCCTCCGGTCCGGTCTCGGCCCAGTCGTGCAGCCACACCTGGCTGGCGCAGCCCGACACCTTGTTGGCCGCCGTGCGCTCGGCCTCGGGGAAGGGCGGAAGCCCCCGGCCCAACTCGATGACATGGCGATAGCGTTCCTCCCAGTCGTCGAGGACTTCGAAATCTTCCAGCAATCGTTCCAGCGCATCCGGCACGGCAGGGGTCTCCAGCGGTCGAGGGCCACCGTTACGCCAGCCGGCACGCTCTGTGAAGCGCAAAGAAAAATGCCCTGTCCAGCGCGGGACAGGGCATCAAGTTAAGTGGCGACGACTGGGTCTAGCTCGTCCGTGGTTGCAGGGGAGAGCGCCACTCGGGGATCAGATCTTCGATGTGCAGCGTATTCTGGCTGCGGCGGGCTGGTTTCACCGTGGCCGGACCGGATCCGGTGATCAGCGGATCGGCCTTGGCCTGGTGCGCCGGTTTGCGCCGGGGCGCGGGCGCGGCCTTGTCCTTGTCGTCACTGGCCCATTCATAAACCAGGCGCGCGGCATATTTGGCCTTCACCTCCAGCCGCTGGGCAATGAAGCGCGTGGTTTCGCATACCCGGGGTTCACGCCCGCAGAAGCCGCGCGCGTCGTTGACGGCGCTGGCGGCCGCACTCGCCATTTCCAGGCTTGAGGGGGAAACGTTCAGGCGCGCACCAGCGTCCTCCGGCGGATTTGGCAGCACAACCGCCAGACCGCAAAGCATCATGCTGGTGCGAATAATCTTCATGCACATCCCCTTCGCCCTCATGCCTATCAGCAATCTTTTGCGGCGGGGTTAACCGGCGCGGGGGCATTTGAATCGTGTTTGAGACAATCTCGAGCGGTCGCCTTAAGCGCTGGGAAACCAGCGCTGGAAAGCTTCTGTTAACCAGCCCAGGGGCACAGTGACGGGCAGTGTGGGGCGGCCTGGTTTCGCCCCGGGGATGGGATTCGATGATGCGCAAGACTGTCGGGGAAGAGACCGGCCGCCGCAGGGGGGCGGGCGCTTATTTTCTCCTCGCCGTGAGCTTTTCCCTCAGCGCCATGATCGTCTGGAATGCGCTCTTCGGACAGGTGGCCAAGGGCCCCGGCACGCTGCGTGCCAGCGATGTCCCGCCAGGTGCCTCGACCCGCCTGGACGTGGTGGCCAAGACCGACGGCCAGACCACCATCACGCTGCGCTATGATCCCGCCGTGGAGGCAGCCCAGCGCGAATTGAAACAGGCGGGCTATTACACCGGCACGGTTGATGGCGTGGCCGGCAGCCGCACGCGCGAGGCGGTCATCGCCTGGCAGCGCGCCGCGGGCATGGCCACCACCGGCGAGGTGACCGACGGCCTGGTGGAGCACATGCGCTACACCCGCCAGGTGGCCGCGGCCTCCGCCATGACCAACAGCATCAGTCCGGCTGAAGCGCCGCACGATACGACCGGCACGGCGGCCCGCCGCACGGACACCGCGCGCATCATGCAGGTGCAGGCGGCGCTCGCCGATCTCGGCTATGAGCCGGGGGCCGCCGACGGCACCATGAGCGAGGACACGCGCGCCGCCATCCTGAAGTTCGAGATGGACCGTGGCCTCGCCATGGAAGGCAAGGTGAGCGATGCCCTTCTTGCCGAACTGGCGAAGCCCGCGCCCGCCGCGCCGTGACACCGCGCCTCAAGTCGGAGTTCTGGGTTCACGCCCTGCTGCGCCGCAATGCCGCACAGGGCCGCTTCGGTGCGGTGATCCGCAAGGGCGCGGCGGAAGCCGGAGCGGTTTACGTGGTGGTCAATCGGCTCAACGGTGAGCTGGTTCTGCTCGCTCCGCCCGCCGGCCCCGCCCATGACGACGACGGCAATCGCCGCTTCCGCCTGGAAACGCCCGAGGCCATGAGCCAGGCCGAGGTTGACGCGCTGATCGAGCGCAAGCGCCGGGCTGATCCTGATCTTTGGCTCGTTGAAATCGAAGACCGCAGTGGTTATGGCGGACTGGTTCCCGAAGGCGACGACAGCCTCTGACCGGCAGGTTTGCTTATGCCTTTGTTAACCATGTTTCCGCTTTAGTGGCCGGGAAGCTGAGGCCCATGGGCAAGCGAGGATGAGATGATGAGGTCAGTGATCGAGTTTCCCCTGGCGCTGGCGCGGTTGCGCCCGCCCCACATTCTTGACCATTCCGCCGAGATCATCATTTTCCCCGGTGTGCGCTTTGAACGCCTGCCCGATGACGCCCGGCCGCGCCGGGTGACGCGCCGCCGCACCTCGCGCCAGATGCGCACCCTGCATCCCGAACAGACCGACCTGTAAGCGCCTCAACTTTTCGGCACCGGCCCGCAGCGGCTGTGCGCCATGATTTCCACCGCCAGCGGCCGCTGCATGGGGTCGTCCACCGGTGCCCACAGCACGGCCAAGCCGCTCTTCTGCGGGGTTGTCACCTGCCAGCCCGCCGCCGTCAGGCTTTCGCCCTCGCCGCCCGATCCCAGCATCTGTTCCAGAAGCGAGAGCCGCGGCACGATCCGCATCGTGATGCTGTTGGTGCCCGCCTGCTCGTCGGTGAGGGAATAGAACTGCTTGCCGTCGCGGCCATAGCCGGTGAGCGTCCAGTACCCGAAGGGCATGTGCGCCGTGACCGTCACCGGTCCGGCACTCACGTCATATTTGCACAGCACCACCACGCTCGAGGCGGGGTAGGCCGGAAACAGCGCCATCTGCGCTTCGGGGGCCAGCACGAAGGACTGGTTCTGCGGCAGGTCGCGGGTCTGGGCCGCCAGCGCCCGCTGGAACAGGAGCGGCGGGGCGAAGAGCACGTAGGAAATATAGGTGGCGATGGCGACCAGCAGGCCGACGCCGAGCCAGAACACGCGCCCCATCTCAGCACCCCTCGCGCTTGATCGCCGGCAGTTGCAGCGCCATGCCCTCAAGCGGCGAGCCCGCCGTGAAGTAAAGGGCGTAGCGGCCATCGCCGGGCGGACGCAGCCAGTTGCCGGGCTGGGCCCGGCGCGCCATGCGGATCACCAGATCACCATCAGCCGTGGTGACCACATCGGGCGCCGCCAGCACCGGATGGCCGGGTTTCAGGCTGCCATCTTCATTGGCCAGCGCCAGGCTCCACCAGCGCAGGCCCGCCGGCCTGCCGCTGAGCACGAAGACACAATCGCCGGTCAGCGCATTGCCCTCGTCGTCGCGGTTGCGGAAAAAACTGCGGGCATGGGCCGAAGCCGGCGGCACCGTGCCGCTGCTCAGGAAAAATCCCGCCGCGTAGGGGGCGGCATCGGTTGCCGTGGCCAGTTGCCATTCACGCCAGCCGGGATTGCCCAGCACCGGTGAACTTCCCGCCGAAGACAGGCTCCATGACGCCGCCACCAGCCCCAGGCCGACGCCGGGGGCCATGGCAGTGAGGGCGAAGTTGAGGTTGCGCATGGAAGCCTGCCACTCAGAAATTGAACAGGGGCTTTTTCTTGCGCGGTGCATCGGAACCGCGCGAACCGAACAGGCTTTCCAGGAAGCTCTTCTTCTTCCGGGCATTGGTGTTGGCCTGCGGCAGCACCAGGGTTTTCGACGCGCTGCGGCTCCGGGGCGAGACCACGGTGACCTTGCCGGGATCATTCTTGGCCGCGGGCGTCACCACCGTCACCTTGGGCTTGTCAAACAGCGAGAACATGCCCTTCAGCACATCCTCGGCCTGATCGCCGGACTGGCCCTCGCCGCTGGCCGCCGCCTCGTCCGCCGGGGTGGGTGCGGCCTGGGCCTCGGCCACGGTGTAGCTGGCATCCATGGGAATGCCGGCCAGGCCGGTGGGCGTCAGGCCCTGTTCCGCCACATCCATGATGCGCTTCCAGATCGGCGCGGGGATGAGGCCGCCCGTGACCTTGTTCATCGGCTCGAAATCATCGTTGCCCACCCAGACGCCGGTGACGTGATGGGCGGTGAAGCCGATGAACCAGGCGTCGCGATAGCTCTGGTTGGTGCCGGTCTTGCCGCCCTGCGGCGCATAACCCAGGTCGGCCCGCCGCGCCGTGCCCTGCTTCACCACGGCGCTGAGCATGACATTGAGATCGGCCACCTTCTTTTCTTCAAACGCCTGTTGCGGCGGCGGGGCGCTGGCGGCACGGCTGTAGAGCAGGTCGCCGTTGGGCTTGCGGATTTCCAGCACTGCATAGGGCTGAGCCTGCCTGCCGCCCCCGGCAAAGGTGGCATAGCCGCGCGTCAGGTCGATGAGGCTGAGCGCCGATGTGCCCAGCACCATGGGCGCCCAGGTTTCAAGCTCGGCCTGTATGCCCGCGGCATGGGCGGCCTTGATGATGGCCTTGATGCCCACGTCCTTCATCAGCCGCACCGGCACGGAATTATAGGAGTGGGCCAGCGCGCTGGTCAGCGTCACGCGGCCGGCATAGCCGCCGCTGTAGTTGCGCGGCGACCAGTTGCCATAGGACACCGGGCCGTCCACCACCATGGTGGTGGGCTTGTAGCCCGCCTGCAGGGCAGCCATGTAGACGAAGGGCTTGAAGGACGAGCCGGGCTGGCGCTGGGCATCGGTGGCGCGGTTGAACTGGCTGTCGGCATAGTTGCGCCCGCCGACGATGGCCTCCACCGCCCCCTCCGGCGTCATGGTGACCGAGGCCCCCTGGCTGAAGTTATTGGGCGGGCCCTCCACATCGACCACCTCATTGATGATCTTCTGGGCCGCGTCCTGGATCCGGCGGTTGAAGGTGGTCTTGACCTCGAGCACGAAATCGCCGGTGATGTGCTGCCGCTCCACCACATCCAGCGTGTCGCGGTAGGCCCAGTCGAGATACCAGTCGGGGCTGTCGGTCATGTCCTGCGCCACGGTGATGACCGGTGTGCGCTGGGCTTGCAGCAACTCGCCCTGGGTGATGAAGCCTGCATCCAGCATGCGGTAGAGCACCACATTGGCGCGCGCCCGCGAGGCATCCAGGTTCTGGTGCGGCGCATAGGACGTGGGGGCCTTGAACAGGCCGGCGATGACGGAGGCCTCGGTGAGATTGATGTCGCGCACCGATTTGCCGAAATAGAATTGCGAGGCAGCCTCGACCCCATAGGCGCCGCCGCCGAGATAGGAACGGTCGAGGTAGAGCTTGAGAATCTGTTCCTTGCTCAGCCGCGCCTCGATCCACAGCGACAGGAAGGCCTCATGCACCTTGCGGCGGATGGTGCGCTCCGGCGACAGGAACAGGTTCTTGGCCACCTGCTGGGTGATCGACGAACCGCCCTGGGTTGAACCCTCGTTGCGGGCATTGTGCACCACGGCGCGGAAGGTGCCGATGACATCGACGCCGAAATGGTCGAAGAAGCGCGCATCCTCGGTGGCCAGCACCGCCTGGATCAGCCGCGGCGGAATATCCTCCAGCGGAATGGCGTCATCCTGGCGGATGCCGCGCCGCCCGATCACCACGCCATCGCCATCGGTGAAGGTGATGGCATAGTCGCGGCCCCGGTTCCACACGTCGCCCGTGCCGGAGAAGGGCGGCAGGGCATAGGCCAGCAGCAGGAAGGCGAAGGCCGTGCCCAGCGTGCCCACATCATCCAGCACGTCGACGAGCAGCCGCACCGGCCCCCGGATGCGGAAGCGGTGCAGGAACGAGGCATAGGCCGACCAGCCGCGTTTCACCGCATCCCAGGCCTCGAACACGCCGGTCGACACCCGCGAGTCGAAACGCCAGAAGGCGCGGTAGAAGGGATTTCGGGTGGGAAGTTCGTTCAACGGCCTCGACCTGTGCTTGCGCTACCGGCATTACCGGCATTGCGACCAAGCCGCAAGATAAGGCGTGATCGTGGCAAAATATGGCGGCGGCTGGTAAGAAGGGTCATGGACCGAAAGCCGCCCTTCTGGGACGTGAAAAGCCTCGACGACATGTCGCGCGAGGAATGGGAGAGCCTGTGCGACGGCTGCGGCCGCTGCTGCCTGAACAAGCTGGAGGACGAGGACACGGGGAAATTCCTCTATACCCGCGCCGCCTGCAAATTGCTGGATCTGAAAACCTGCCGCTGCATGGACTATGCCAACCGCCAGGCGCTTGTTTCCGACTGCGTGGCGCTCACCCCGGAGGCGGTCCGGAGCCTGGGCTGGCTGCCGGAAACCTGCGCCTACCGCCGCCTGAAGGAGGGCCGGGGGCTCGCCTGGTGGCACCCGCTGGTGTCCGGGCGGAAGGAGACGGTATTCGAGGCGGGGATCGCAGTCCACCGCGGGGCCCGTGCCGAGGGGGGGATGCCGGCCGAGGACCTTCTCGACCACCTCTGGCGCCTGCCCAAGGCGCGGCGCAAGCCGATGAAGTGATTACGCCGGGCGCCTGATGAGGCCCGCCGCCGCGATGACCGGAGGGCTGAGGCCCGCGCCGCCCTGATCGAGATGGGCGAGAAGGGCGCGGCGCATGCGCGGCTCCCAGAAGGCGTTGATATGGGCCGCCACTTCCTTCACCGCCTCGGCCTCGCCATAGGGCGCGAAGAAACCCGCGATCTGGTTGGCCATGCGGGTCAGCGTTTCGGTTTCCGTTTCCGCCATCATGGCGTGGCTCCATCAAAAATCATCACCCCGGACTGGGCCAGCGCCGCGAGCTTCACCCGCGCCCGCGCCGCCAGTTCAAGGGCCAGCGCCGTGGGGGCCGAGACCGTGGCCAGCGCGCCGATGCCCGCCACCGCGCATTTCTGCACCAGTTCAAAGCTGCACCGGCTGGACATGAGCACGAAGCCGCCGCGCGCGCTGGTCCCCTCGCGCGCCATGGCCCCGATCAATTTGTCGAGCGCGTTGTGCCGGCCCACATCCTCGCGCGCCATGAGGATTCTGCCGTCGGCAGAACACCAGGCCGCGGCATGAACCGTGCGGTTCACCGCCCCCATGGGCTGAAAGCCGGGCAGGGCCTCATAGGCGCGGGCCACGGCCTGCGGTGAAAGTTCCGTGGGCGGAGGATTGGCGCCAGGCAGGCGGATCACGTCCGCCATGGCCGCGACGCCGCACAGGCCACAGCCGCTGCGGCCTTCCAGCCCGCGCCGCGCCAAGCGGTCCCGGTTCAGCCCGGCCTCGGGAATGGCGAGATCGACGGTGAAGCCCGCGCCCTCCGGCAGGATCAGCAGGCTGGCGATGGCGGCGGCATCGGCGACGACGCCCTCGGTCAATGCAAAGCCCGCCGCGAAATCCTCCAGATCCTGCGGCGTTGCCATCATCACGGCGAAATTCTCGCTGTTGATGAGAAAGGCGATGGGCACTTCCTCCGGCACCTGCCAGACCATGGGGCGGTCGCCCGACAGCGTGTGCAGCACGCCCTTGGCCGGAACCGAACAGGCGGGCTTGCGGCTTTTCGTGGTGAGGGGTGCGAGCTTCTTCATTGCGCCTTTGCTTCCCGGCGCGTGCTGGCCTTGCGATGCTCCGTCCACTGAGTTTGCCAGTCGGAGGCGGCGTTGGTCAGGCCCACCTGCACCGCCGTCACCTTGTATTCCGGGCAATTGGTGGCCCAGTCAGAGTAATCCGTGGTGATGACATTGGCCCCCGTCACCGGATGGTGGAAGGTGGTATAGACCACGCCCACGGGAATGCGTTCGGTGATGTGGGCGCGCAGCGTCGTGCCGCCGACGCGGCTGGTGAGCGACACCAGTTGGCCCGCGCTGATGCCGCGCACCTCGGCATCGTGGGGGTGAATTTCCAGAATGTCCTCCGGGTGCCAGGCGACATTGCCGGTGCGCCGCGTTTGCGCCCCCACGTTATATTGCGTGAGAGTGCGGCCCGTGGTGAGGATCAGCGGGTAGCGCGTGTTCGACCGTTCGGGCGTTGGCACATAATCCGTCAGCATGAAACGGCCCTTGCCGCGCACGAAGCCCTTCACATGCATGATGGGCGTGCCGTCGGGGGCGGCGTCATTGCATGGCCACTGCACCGAGCCGCGCTCGTCCAGCATTTTGAAGGACACATGGGCAAAGCCGGGGGTGAGGCGCGCGATCTCGTCCATGATCTCGGAGGAGTGGCCATAGGCCATGGGATAGCCCATGGCGCTGGCCAGTTCTGAAACCGCCTGCCATTCGTGCTTGCCGGATTGGGGCGCCATGCAGGGCCGCACCCGGTTGATGCGGCGTTCGGCATTGGTGAAGGTGCCGTCCTTTTCCAGGAAGCTCGTGCCCGGCAGGAAGACATGGGCATAGGCCGCCGTTTCGTTGAGAAACAGGTCCTGCACCACCACGCAGTCCATGGCGGCAAGGCCCGCCGTCACATGCTGGGTGTTGGGATCGGACTGGGCGATGTCCTCGCCCTGGATGAAGATGCCCTTGAAGGAGCCATCCACCGCCGCCGCCAGCATGTTGGGGATGCGCAGGCCCGGTTCGGGGTCGAGCGTCACGTTCCAGTCGCGCTCGAATGTTCCGCGCACGGAGGAATCGGAAATGTGCCGGTAGCCCGCCAGTTCATGCGGGAAGGAGCCCATGTCGCAGGAGCCCTGCACATTGTTCTGGCCGCGCAGCGGGTTCACCCCCACGCCTTCGCGCCCGATGTTGCCGGTGAGCATGGCGAGATTGGCCATGCCCATGACCATGGTGGTGCCCTGGCTGTGTTCGGTGACGCCGAGGCCGTAATAGATGGCGCCATTGCCGCCGGTGGCATAGAGCCGGGCGGCGGCGCGCACCTCGGCCGCGGGCACCCGGGTGATATGTTCAACCGCCTCCGGCGCGTGGCGTGGGTCGGAGATGAAATCGGCCCAGCGCGCGAATTCCGCCAGGTCGCAGCGCTCGGCGATGAAGGACGTGTTGTCCAGCCCCTCCGTCAGGATGACATGGGCCAGCGCATTGATGATGGCCACATTGGTGCCGGGGAGAAGGGCGAGATGGTGGACCGCCTGAACGTGGGGCGAGCGCACCATGCCGGTCTCGCGCGGATCGACCACGATGAGTTTCGCCCCCTGGCGGATGCGCTTCTTCAGCCGCGAGGCAAAGACCGGGTGGCCATCGGTGGGGCTGGCGCCGATGACCAGAATGACGTCAGCCTTGTCCACCGATTTGAAATTCTGCGTGCCGGCCGAGGTGCCGAAGGTTTTCGACAGGCCGTAGCCGGTGGGCGAATGGCAGACGCGGGCGCAGGTATCCACATTGTTCACGCCAAAGGCGGCGCGCACCATTTTCTGCACGGCGAAGACTTCCTCGTTGGTGCAGCGCGACGAGGTGATGCCGCCGATGGCGCCCATGCCATATTTCTTCTGGATGTCCTTGAAGCGGCTGGCCGCGAAACCGATGGCCTCGTCCCATGTGACTTCGCGCCACGGGTCGGTCGTCCGTTCACGGATCATCGGCGTGGTGATGCGGTCCTGGTGCGTGGCATAGCCCCAGGCGAAGCGGCCCTTCACGCAGGAGTGGCCCTCGTTGGCCCCGCCATCCTTGTGGGGCACCATGCGGATCACTTCGTCGCCGCGCATTTCCGCCTTGAAGGAACAGCCGACGCCGCAATAGGCGCAGGTGGTCAGCACCGTGTGTTCCGGCTGGCCGCGCGCGATGACGCTATTCTCCATCAGCGTGGCGGTGGGGCAGGCCTGCACGCAGGCCCCGCAGGATACACATTCCGAGGCAAGGAAGCCTTCGTCCTGCCCCGCGGCGATCTGTGAGTCGAAGCCCCGGCCATCGACGGTGAGCGCGAAGGTGCCTTGCACTTCCTCGCAGGCCCGGACACAGCGCAGGCAGACGATGCATTTGGCCGGGTCGAAGGTGAAATAGGGATTGGTGGAATCCTTGGGCTTGTAGGAAGCGTTGACCGCGCCATCGGACGTGCGGGCCGCGATGTGGTTCTTGCCCTCGAAACCGTAGCGCACCTCGCGCAGGCCCACGGCCCCGGCCATGTCCTGCAATTCGCAATCGCCGTTCGCTGAACAGGTGAGGCAGTCCAGCGGATGGTCGGAGATGTAGAGTTCCATGACGCCGCGGCGCAAGTGCAGCAGGCGGTCGGATTGGGTTTTGACCTTGAGGCCTTCGGCGACCGGCGTGGTGCAGGAGGCAGGTGTGCCCTTGCGCCCTTCGATCTCGACGATGCACAACCGGCAGGAGCCGAAGGGTTTCACCATGTCGGTGGCGCAGAGCTTGGGGATCTGGGTGCCCAGTTCCATGGCGGCGCGCATGATGGAGGTGCCCTCCGGCACGGTGACCGGCTGGCCGTCGATCTCCAGGGTCACCATGGTGGTGGCCTGGGCCGGGGGCGTTCCGAAATCGGTTTCCTTGAGGAGGGTCATGGGCGGCGCTCCTATTCGGCAGCCTTGGCTGCGGGCTGGAAATCTTCCGGGAAATGCTTGAGGGCGGAGAGGACGGGCATGGGCGTGAGCCCGCCCATGGCGCAGAGAGAGGCATCGGTCATGGTCTGGCACAGGTCGGTGAGCAGGGCGAGATTGGCGGAGGAGTTGTCACCCTTGCGGATGCGGTCAATCACCTCGACGCCGCGCTGCGAACCGATGCGGCAGGGGGTGCATTTGCCGCAAGATTCTATGGCGCAGAATTCCATGGCGAAGCGTGCCTGTTGCCCCATGTCCACCGTGTCGTCGAAGACCGTGATGCCGCCGTGGCCGAGCATGGCCGAAGCCCCGGCGAAGGCCTCGTAATCGAGAGGAGTGTCGAGGGCGGAGGCCGGGAGATAGGCTCCGAGCGGGCCGCCCACCTGCACCGCGCGGATGGGGCGGCCCGAGGCCGTGCCGCCGCCGAAGTCATTGATCAGTAAACGGAGCGTTGCGCCGAAGGGCAATTCCACGAGGCCGCCGTGCTTGACATTGCCGGCAAGCTGGAAGGGCAGCGTGCCGCGCGACCTGCCCATGCCGAGGGCGGCATAGGCCGTGCCGCCCCTGGCCAGAATGTCCGGCACGGCGGCGAAGCTCAGCACATTGTTGATGACGGTGGGCTTGCCGAAGAGACCTTCCAGCGCCGGGATGGGCGGCTTCGTCCGGACCATGCCGCGCTTGCCCTCCAGGCTTTCCAGCATGGCGGTTTCCTCGCCGCAGATATAGGCGCCGGCCCCAGTGCGGATGTGAAGCGTGAAGGAATGCTCCGTGTCCTGAATGGTTTTTCCAAGATAGCCGCCCAGCGTGGCGAGTTCCACGGCGCGCGCCATGGTGGCGATGGCCTGGGGATATTCCGAGCGGATGTAAAGGTAGCCTTCACGCGCACCCACGGCGATGGCGGCGATGGTCATGCCCTCGATCAGCAGGAAGGGATCGCCCTCCATCAGCATGCGGTCGGCAAAGGTGCCGCTGTCGCCCTCGTCGGCGTTGCAGCAGATGTATTTCGCGTCACCCGGGGCGTCCAGAACGGTTTGCCACTTGATGCCCGCAGGGAAGCCGGCGCCCCCGCGCCCACGCAGGCCCGAGGCCGTGACCTCGGCCACGATGTCGGCGGGGGATTTCTTCAGTGCCGCTGCAAGGCCGGCATAACCGCCCTGTGCCCTGTAGTCGGCAAGCGACAGGGGATCGGCGAGGCCGCAGCGGGCGAAGGTGAGGCGATGCTGGTTTTTCAGGAAGGGAATGGCGGCGGTGGGGCCAAGGGCCAGGGCGTGCTGGCCGCCCTCATGAAATTTTGCCGCGAAGAGGGAGGCAACATCGGCGGGCGTGACGGGGCCATAGGCGAGACGGCCCTGCGGTGTTTCCACTTCCACCAGCGGTTCGAGCCAGGCCAGCCCGCGCGAACCGTTGCGCACGACCTCGATGTCGAGCTTGCGCGCCCTGGCTTCGGCGGCCATGGCTGCCGCCACGGCATCGCCATCGAGCGCCAGGGCAAAGCTGTCGCGCGGCACGAAGACCCGGATCATGACGTGATCTCCGCCAGAAGGTTTTCGAGGCGCTTGCCCTCGGCCCTGGCATGCAGCCTGCCGTCCACCATGAGGTTGGGGCCGATGGCGCAGAGGCCGAGGCAATAGACCGCTTCCAGCGTGACCGAGCCGTCGGGAGCGGTTTCCCCGGTCCTGATCTTGAGGCGCTGCTCCAGCCGCGCCTCGGTGGCGCGGGCACCGCGCGCCTGGCAGGCCTCAGCCCGGCACACCTTCACCACATGGCGGCCCGCGGGCTGGCGGCGGAAGTCGTGATAGAAGCTGATGACGCCGAAGACCTCTGCCCGCGACCGGTTGAGCGTCTGGGCCAGCGGCGCAATGACCGCATCCGGCACGAAGCCCAGCCGGTGCTGGATCTCGTGCAGCATTTCCAGCAGAGCATCGGGGCGGTTGCCGTGCTGGGCGGCGATGGCGAGGGCCGTGTCCACGGCGGGGGTGGGGGGCTTCTGGCTCATGGCTCCTAAATAACGGCATCTTGCGCCGTTCGCCAATCACGTGCGGCTGTCCGCGATGTGATTGCGGCATGGGCCGGAAAAAGAAAATTCCTTAACTAGGAAAATAGTCCTTGACAGCGCACGGTGTCTGGGGCATAAGGGGGCATACTCCACACATGGGTCAAGAGATGACGGACAAGGGTTCCGGGCCGGAAGCGCCCGATCCGCTGGCCGCCGCGCGCGCTGATTATGAAAATCCGGCGACGGATCTGAAATCAGTGGCGGGGCGCTTCGGCGTTGGCGTTGCGGCTTTGGTGCGCCACGCCAAGGCGAGCGGCTGGCGGCTGCGCGGTGACAAAAAGAAAGCCACGGCGCGGCGTGAAAAACGCGAAACCGCGCGCCAGACCATAGCCCGCTTGCGCGACCTCGTGCAGCGGCGGCTGACGCAACTCGAAAGCCAGCTCGATGCCATCGGCGAGGATGTGCAGGCGATTGCCAGCGAGCGCGATCTGCGCGCCATGAACACGCTGGTCCGCACCCTGGAAAAGGTTCTGGAACTTGAGCGCGACGAACGGAAGCGGCGGGGAGCGGCCCGCAAACAGGCCAGGACCTTTAATGACGCCGGGCGTGAGGAACTTGCGCGCCGCCTTGCGGCTCTTCACCGCGAATGGCAGGCCGAAGAGGCTGGCGCTGGCCCTGCCGGGCCGGGACGTGACGGAGGCGAACCGTGACTGGCGCTATTGGGCGCGGGTGGGCCAGCAGCTGCCGCCGGATGATGCGGGCTGGCGCTGCTGGCTGATCCTCGGCGGGCGCGGCGCGGGCAAGACGCGCGCCGGGGCCGAATGGGTGCGGGCCATTGCCCTTGGCCTGTGGGAGCCGAACCTGCCGCGCTGTGAGCGCATTGCCATTGTGGGCCCCACCTTTGACGAGGCTCGCGCCGTGATGATCGAGGGCAAGAGCGGGCTGCTGGCCATTCACCAGCCCGACGAGCGGCCCAGGTTTGAACCGTCCAAGCGCCTGCTGACCTGGCCCAATGGCACGGTGGCGCAGGTGTTTTCTGCCGCCGAGCCCGAGGGTCTGCGCGGGCCGCAATTTGACGCCGCCTGGTGCGACGAACTGGCGAAGTGGCCCAAGGCCGAGGATGCCTGGATGAATTTGCAGATGGCGCTGCGGCTGGGGACGCGGCCCGTGGCCGTGGTGACGACCACGCCCCGGCCCATGGCGCTGCTGAAGAAATTGCTGAATGATCCGGCGACGGCGACGACGCGGACCCGGACCATGGATAATGCCGCCCATCTGGCGGAGAGCTTCCTGAGCGATGTGACGGCGCGCTATGGCGGCACGCGGCTGGGCCGACAGGAACTGGAGGGCGAACTCATCGAGGATGATCCCGACGCGCTGTTTGCGCGGGCGGTGATCGAGCGGGCGCGGGTGCGCAACGCGCCGGAGATGACGCGCGTGGTGGTGGCGGTGGACCCGCCCGCGGGCGACGGACGCGGCGGCAATGCCTGCGGCATTGTCTGTGCCGGTCTGGGTGCCGATGGCCGCTGCTATGTGCTGGATGATGCGACCATTGCCGGGGCAAGCCCGGCGAAGTGGGCGGCGCGCGTGGTGGCGCTTTATCACGCCCGGGCAGCAAGCCGCGTGGTGGCCGAGGTCAACCAGGGCGGAGCCATGGTGGAAGCGGTGATCCGCGAATGTGATGCCGATGTGGCCTTTACCCGCGTCCACGCCACGCGCGGCAAGGTGGCCCGCGCCGAGCCGGTGGCGGCCTTATATGAACAGGGCAGGGTGAGCCATGTGGGATTGTTTGCGGACCTTGAGGACCAGATGTGTCAGCGCCTGGAAAAGGGCGCGAAAAGCCCTGACCGGGTGGACGCCCTGGTGTGGGCCGTGACCGAACTGATGCTGAAGCGCAAGGCCGAGCCCAAGGTCAGGGTGATTTGAGGGTGCCTTCCTTTTACTCTCCTTCTCCTTCTCCCCCCTCACCCTCCCACGCCTGACGGCGTGGGCCCCAACCCTCTCCCCGCAAGCGGGGAGAGGGAATTTATGGGGCCTCGGTTCGGGCGGGGAGAGGGAATTTAAGGGAGCCGACCTGGCAGGCGGGGAGAGGGAATTTATGGGGCCTCGGTTCGGGCGGGGAGAGGGAATTTATGGGGCCTCGGTTCGGGCGGGGAGAGGGAATTTATGGGGCCTCGGTTCGGGCGGACGAGGGAGTTGTCGGGATGCCTTCTGTCGCGGGCCGGGTGAGGGAGCTCAAGGGAGCCGTTGTGCTGACGAACAGAGAAAAGGAACCAGATGTTTGAAGCATTGAAACAGCGCCTCGCCGGCAAGGCGTCGGCGGCGGCGCCGCTGGTGGCCTTGCACATGGCGGGTCGGCCGCAATGGACGCCGCGCAATTATGCGGCGCTGGCGCGCGAGGGTTTTGCCGCCAATGTCATCGGCTATCGCTGTGTGCGCATGGTGGCGGAGGCGGCGGCTTCCATTCCGCTCATGGTCTTTGCCGATGGCGCGGAGGTTTCCGACCATCCGGTGAAGGCCCTGATTGCGCGCCCCAACGATGGCCAGAGCGGGCGCGAGTTCTTCGAGAGCCTCTATGGCTTCCTGCTGGTGGCGGGCAATGCCTATGCCGAGGCGGTGCTGATCGACGGCGCGCCGCGCGAGCTTTATGTGCTGCGGCCCGACCGGATGAAGATCGTGCCGTCGCGCCAGGGCTGGCCGGAGGCGTTTGATTATTCCGTGAACGGAACACATGTCCGGCTGGCGCGCCAGCAGGTACTGCATGTGAAGCTGTTCAACCCGCTCGATGACTTCTATGGCCAGTCGCCATTGGAGGCGGCCCAGCGCGCGCTTGACACGCATAACGCGGCGGCGGCGTGGAACAAGTCCATGCTTGACAATGCCGCGCGGCCTTCGGGCGCGCTGGTCTTCACCGGCGGCGACGGGCAACTCACCCAGGAGCAATTTGACCGGCTGAAGCGCGAACTCGACGCCAATTATCAGGGCGCGGCCAATGCCGGACGGCCCATGGTGCTGGAAGGCGGGCTGGACTGGAAGGAAATGGGCTATAGCCCTCGGGAGATGGATTTCATCGCCGCCAAGGATGGCGCGGCGCGCGAGGTGGCGCTTGCCTTTGGCGTGCCGCCCATGCTGCTCGGGATTCCGGGTGACAACACCTTTGCCAATTACGCCGAAGCCAACCGCACCTTCTGGCGCCAGACGGTGGTGCCCCTGACGGGGCGCGTGCTGGAAGCGCTGGCCCATTGGCTTGCACCGCACTTCGGTGCGGTTTCCATCGTGCCGGATCTCGATCAGGTGGAGGCCTTGGCGGCGGACCGTGACGGCCTGTGGGCCAGGCTGGAGAAGGCGGGCTTCCTGTCGGACGACGAGAAGCGCGAGGCCGTGGGCTACGGGCCGAAGGTGGCCTGAGCCAGCCGGGGTTCTTCCTCCCCCCTCACTCTCCCACGCCTGACGGCGTGGGCCCCAACCCTCTCCCCGCAAGCGGGGAGAGGGAGTTTTTGGAACGCCTCGGTTCAGGCGGGGCGAGGGAATTAGGCCAGCCCTTTGCCGCGTGCGGGGAGAGGGAGTTTTTGGAAGGCCTCGGTTCAGGCGGGGCGAGGGAATTAGGCCAGCCCTTTGCCGCGTGCGGGGAGAGGGAGTTTTTGGAAGGCCTCGGTTCAGGCGGGGCGAGGGAATTTTTGGACATTTCCTGCCGCGGGCGGGGTATTCAATAAAAGGAAAACCACTGATGGCGGGTGTGAAAACACCGGAACGGCCGGTTGCGGCTGTTGCCGGGTCGGGTGTGTTTGTGGGTTATGCCAGCCTGTTTGGCCGGCGTGATGGCGCGGGCGACATTGTGCTGCCGGGGGCCTTCACCGCGAGCCTGAGGCGGCGCGGGGCCGGCGATATCCGCATGCTGTTTCAGCACGATGCCACCGAGCCCGTGGGCACCTGGCTTGACATCCGTGAAACCGCGCGCGGGCTTTATGTGCGCGGCCGCCTCGACCGCAATGTGCAGCGCGGCCGGGAGCTGGCCTCGCTCTTGGAATCGGGCGGGCTTGATGGCCTGTCCATCGGCTTCAAGACGGTGAAGGCCAGGCGCGATGCCACGCGGGCCGCCCGCCTTCTGACCGAAATCGACCTCTGGGAAATCTCGCTCGTCACCTTCCCCATGCTGGAAGGGGCGCGCGTGAGTGCCGTGAAGCAGGCGCATGTGGCGCGGGCCGAGGCCCTGTTCCGGCTGTGATTGAGCACCATTCACCATCATTCAAGGAGCAAGCAGGATGGATGTGACGCAAGGACTGGAAACCAAGGTGGCGGGCGGCGACGACGGCGGCCTCGACCAGATCATGACGGCCTTCGAGGCCTTCAAGGAGGCGAACGACGAGCGCCTGGCGCAGATCGAAAAACGCATGAGCGCCGATGGCGTGACCGCCGACAAGGTGGAGCGCCTGTCGCGCCATCTCGACGAACTGACGCTGAAGGCCAGGCGCCCGGTGCTGGGCGGAGCGGCCCCCGCCGAACCCTCCGAGCACAAGAAGGCCTTTGAGGCCTATGTGCGCAAGGGCGAGAGCGCCGGTCTGTTTGACATCGAGTCCAAGTCCATGTCGGTGGCGGTGAATGCGGACGGCGGCTATCTCGTGCCGGCCGAGACCGAAGCCGAGATTGGCCGCCTGATGTCCAAGGCTTCCGCCATCCGCGCCATTGCCGATGTGCGTCAGGTTTCGACCATGCTTTACAAGAAGCCCTTCGCCACCACGGGCGCGGCGGCGGGCTGGGTGGGTGAAACCGCGGTGCGGCCCGAGACGGCGGCCAACACGCTGGCCGAATTGCAGTTCCCGGCCATGGAGCTTTACGCCATGCCGGCGGCCACCCAGGCGCTGCTCGACGACAATGCCGTGAACCTCGACCAGTGGATTGCCCAGGAGGTGGAGACGGTCTTCGCCGAGCAGGAATCGGAAGCCTTCGTGACCGGCGACGGCGTGGCCCGGCCCAAGGGCTTCATGAACTACACCAAGGTGGCCCAGAGCGGCTGGAGCTGGGGCAAGACCGGCTATATCACCACCGGCGTGTCCGGCGGCTTTGCCGCCTCCGGCGCCTCCGATGCGCTGGTTGATCTCATCTACAGCCTGAAGGCGGGCTATCGCCAGAACGGCACCTTCGTCATGAGCCGCGCCACCCAGGCGGCCATCCGCAAGCTGAAGGATAGCCAGGGCCATTACCTCTGGCAGCCCGCCGCCACGGCGGACGGTCAGGCCAGTCTCATGAACTTCCCGGTGGTGGAGAGCGAGCACATGCCGGATATCGCGGCGGATGCCCATGCGCTGGCCTTTGGCGATTTCCGCCGTGGCTATCTCATCGTCGATCGCGTCGGGGTGCGCCTGTTGCGCGATCCCTATTCCGCCAAGCCCTATGTGCTGTTCTACACGACCAAGCGCGTGGGCGGCGGCATTCAGGACTTCGACGCCATCAAGACGCTGAAGTTCGGCACGGCGTAAGCGCGGCACCACCGGCACTGAGCCCAGCCCCCCCCCCCCCCCCCCCCCCCGCCGCCGGGCCCCCCCCCCCCTCCCGTTGCTGGCGCAACGGGCCCCACCCCTCTCCCCGCCAGCGGGGAGAGGGAAAGTGCCGATCCTCTCTCCTCCAGCGGGGAGAGGGAAAGGGCAAGCGCGATGCTGCGCGGAAAGTGCCGTCCGTCTCCCCGTCAGCGGGGAGACGGGCGCTGAAGACCACGGGTTTTCACAAGGATAATTCATGCCCCAGATTTTGACTGTCCCGGCGCTGGCGGAGCCTCTGCCGCTGGCGCTGGTAAAGTCCCACCTGCGCCTCACCCATGACGACGAGGACGAAACCCTGACCCGGCTCATGGCCGCAGCGCGGCGCGTGGTTGAAAGCCGCACGGGTCTTTCGCTGGTGGCGGAAGGCTGGTCCCTGTTCCTCGACCGCTGGCCGCCGGATGGCGTGGTGCCCCTGCCGCGTTATCCGGTGATCGCGGTCAGCCGGGTGCTGGTGCATGGTGAGGAGGCGGCGGCGGAGATTGATCCCGCCCATTACTGGCTCGACCGGGCATCCCGGCCCTGTCGGCTGGTGATGCGGGCGGGGCGCGCTCTGCCGCCGCCGGGCCGGGCGGTGAACGGCATCGACATTGCCTTCACCGCCGGTTTCGGCGAGACGGCGGCGGAGGTACCCGCCGATCTCACCGAGGCCATGCTGCTGATGATCGGACAATGGTATGCCCATCGCGGCGACGAGGACTTCGCACCATCGCTGCAGGCCGCCGCCATCCTCCATCAGTTCCGCGAGGTGCGCCTGTGACCGACCCTGCCTTTGCCTTGACCGCGGCCATGCGGGCGCGGCTTCTGGACCATGCGCCGGTGCTGGCGCTGCTCGGCGGTGGCCATGTCTTTGACGAGCGCCCGCGCGGCGCCAATCCGCCCTACGTGGCATTTGTTGCCCATGAGACCCGCGACTGGTCGGTGCAGGACGCGAAGGCGCACGAGCATTTCGTGACGCTGGAGGCCATGACCCAGCGCCGCAGCCGGGCCGATGCGCAAGCCCTGGCGAGCGCCATCGAGCAGGCGCTGGACAATGCGGCGCTGCCGCTGGATGGCCATGCGCTGGTCAATCTGCGTTTGATTTTCTGGAGCGTGGCGCGCGCCCGCAATTCCGAAAACTATGCCGCGACGCTGCGTTTTCGCGCCGCCACCGAACCTCTGTCCTGATAGGGAGTGACTCATGACCGCGCAAAAGGGCCGCGATCTTCTGTTGAAACTTGATGCCGCGGGCACTGGCAGCTTTGCCACCGTGGCGGGCCTGCGCAGCAATGCGCTGGCCTTCAATGCCGCCGCCGTTGATGTGACCGATCAGGAAAGCGCCGGGCAATGGCGCGAGCTTCTGGCCGGGGCGGGCCTGAAGACCGCGACCATCAAGGGCCAGGGAATTTTCAAGGATGCCGCCTCGGACGCGCTGATGCGCGAGATTTTCTTCAGTGGGCGGATTGTGTCCTGGCAGGTGGTGGTGCCGGACTTCGGCACCGTCACCGGCCCCTTCCAGATCACCGCGCTGGAATTCACCGGGCGGCATGATGGCGAGGTGAGCTTTGATCTGGCGCTGGAATCGGCCGGTGCCTTGACCTTTGCGGCGCTCTGACCATGGCCAATCATCACCGTGGCGAGATTGCCGCCGAACTCGGCGGCGAGACGCGCACCCTGTGCCTGACCCTGGGGGCGCTGGCGGAGATCGAGGCCGCCTATGGCGGGGCTGATCTTCTGGCCATTGCCGAACGCTTCGAGGGCGGCAGGATTGCCGCGAGCGATGCCATCCGCATCATCGGAGCGGGCCTGCGCGGGGCGGGCGCGACGGTGAGCGACGACGAGGTGGCGCGCATGAGTGTGGCCGGCGGCGCGGCGGGCTACATGGCCATCGTGGCCCGGCTTCTGACCGCGACCTTCAACCCGGAGGGCGTGGCCCCGGGAAACGGGTGAGCGCCGCCGGAGAAAAGTTTCCCTGGCGGCGCGTGATGTTTCTCGGTCTCGGCGTCTTGCGCCTGACGCCGCAGGCATTCTGGCGTGTGACCCTGTGCGAGCTGGCGGCGGCCCTGGGCGAGGGCGCGACCCCTCTGGCGCGGACGCGCTTCGCTGAACTGATGCAGGAGTTTCCCGACCATGGCCAATGATACCACCTCCAGCGATGGCATGCTGACGCAGGCCGAGGCCTTGCAGGCGGAGATGGCGAGCCTCAACCGGCTGGCCGACTCCTTCGGGGTCAAGATGGTGAATGCCTTCGCCGGGGCCATCGTCCATGGCCGCAAATTCTCCGATGTCCTGCGCGGGTTGGCGTTGTCGCTGTCGCAACAGGCCCTGAGCGCCGCGCTGAAGCCCCTGGGCAATCTGCTGGGGTCGCTCATTCCCAATGCCCACGGCAACGTGATTTCGGCAGGCCGCGTGCAGCCCTTTGCGGCGGGAGGGATTGTCAACAGTCCCGTGCTGTTTCCTTTGCGCGGCGGCGCGGGGCTGATGGGCGAGGCCGGACCCGAGGCCATCATGCCGCTGGCGCGCGGCAGCGACGGCAAGCTGGGCCTCAGGGTGAATGGCGGGGCGGGCCCCGCTGTGACGGTGAACATCACGACGCCAAACCCCCAGGCCTTCGAGCAGTCGCAGACCCAGGTGGCGGCATTGGTGGCGCGGGCCGTGGCGCGCGGCCAGAGGAACATGTGACATGAGCTTTGATGATGTGCGCTTTCCCACCGCCATTGCGCGCGGTGCCGTGGGCGGGCCGGAGCGGCGCACCGACATTGTAACCACGGCCTCGGGCCGCGAGGAGCGCAATGGCCGCTGGGCCGAGTCGCGCCGCCGCTATAACGCGGGCTTTGGCCTGGCGTCCCTCAACGACATTGAAGCCGTGGTAGCCTTCTTCGAGGAACGGCGCGGACGGCTGCATGCCTTCCGCTTCAAGGACCATGCCGACTTCAAATCCTGCGTGCCTCTGGCCACGCCCGCGGCCACCGACCAGGTGATCGGCACGGGCGATGGAGTGACCAGGGTTTTCCAGCTGGTAAAACGCTATGGCACGGGACTGCGCGACCACGCCCGCGCCATCACCGCGCCGGTGACGGGCACGGTGGTGGTGGCGGTGGATGGCGCGGTGCAGGCGGCGACTGTCGATCATCTGACCGGCGTGGTGACATTGGCCACCGCGCCGCCGCCCGGGGCCGTGGTCAGCGCCGGTTTTGAATTCGATGTGCCGGTGCGCTTCGACACCGACCGCATCAGCATTTCGCTGTCGCAATTTCAGGCCGGGGAGATCCCCGACATTCCGCTGGTCGAGGTCAAGCCATGAGAGTGCTGCCGCCGGGGCTTCAGGCCCATCTCGACAGCGGGATCACCACGCTGTGCCATTGCTGGCGTCTGACCCTGCGGTCGGGCGAGGCCATGGGCTTCACCGACCACGACCGCGATCTCACCTTTGATGGCGTGACCCATGAGGCCGCCGCAGGCTTCACCGCGAGCGAGATGGAAAGCGCCACGGGCTTCGCCGTGGACAACATGACCGCCGCCGGGGCGCTGTCGTCGCAGCGGCTGGATGCGGCGCGGCTCTCCGCCGGGGATTTCGATCATGCCCGGATCGCGGTGTGGCGCGTGAACTGGCAGGATGTGAGCCAGCGCCTGTTGCTGCGGGCGGGACATCTGGGCGAGGTGAGCCACGGGCCATCGGGCTTCCGGGCCGAATTGCGCGGGCCGGCCCACCTGCTCGGCCAGACTCGGGGCCGACTTTATCATTACAGTTGCGATGCCGTGCTGGGCGATGGCCGCTGCGGCGTCGACCGCGACGCGGCGGCTTTTTGTGGTCAGGGCACCATCGTGGCCGTGCTCGATGAGGCGCTGGTGCAGGTGGCCGGTGTGGCGGATTTTGCCGCGGGCTGGTTCAGCCGGGGCACATTGCACTGTGTCAGCGGCGGCAATGCCGGGAAGGTGCTGGAGGTGAAGAGCCATCGGCTGGCGGGCGGTCTGGCGCAGGTGAGCCTGTGGCAGGCACCGGGCCAGCCCTTTGCCACGGGTGATGGCGTGATCCTGCGCGCCGGGTGCGACCGGCAATTCGCCACCTGCCGCGACCGCTTTGCCAATGCCGTCAACTTTCGCGGCTTCCCCCACATGCCCGGCAATGACTTCGTCATGGCCTCGGCCCGCAGCGACGGCAGCAATGATGGCCAGAGTCTGAACCGCTGAGGGTCTCATGGATAATGATCGGATTGTGCGCCTCGCCCGGGGCTGGCTCGGCACGCCCTATGCCCATCAGGCCAGCCTGAAGGGTGTAGGCTGCGATTGTCTCGGTCTCCTTCGCGGGGTGTGGCGCGAGGCCTATGGCACGGAGCCGGAAGCGCCGCCGCCCTATGCGCCCGACTGGGCCGAGGCGGGGGCCGACGACCTGCTGCGGGCGGCGGGGGAGCGACACCTCATCGCCGTTGATCCGGCAGAGATCGGTCCCGGCGCGGTTCTGCTGTTTCGCTGGCGGCCCCACTTGCCAGCCAAGCATGCCGCCATCGCCGTCTCTCCCAGCCGCATGATCCATGCCCAGGAGGGCGCCGTGGTGAGCGAGGTGGCCCTGAGCCCCTGGTGGCGGCGGCGCCTTGCCCATGTCTTTCGTTTTCCGGAGAGGGATGCCTGATGGCCACCGTCGTTTTGCAGATTGCCGGGGCGGCCATCGGCACCATGCTGGGCGGGCCGGTCGGCGGCATGATCGGCCGCGCCGCCGGGGCCATTGCCGGCAGCTTTGTCGACAATGCCCTCTTCGGCAGGGCCAGCCGCAGTCAGGGGCCGCGCCTCGACAGCCTGCGTGTCATGAGTTCGGAGGAGGGGGCGGCGATTCCCCGCCTCCATGGCCGCATGCGGATTGCCGGGCAGGTGATCTGGGCCACCGAGCTGGAAGAGGTGAGCACCACCCAGACACAGAAGGCGTCGGCCAAGGGGGGGCCCAAGGCCAGGACCACCACCTACAGCTATTACGGCAATTTCGCCGTAGGCCTGTGCGCGGGCGAGATTGCCCGCATCGGCCGGGTCTGGGCCGATGGTAGCGAGATCGATCTCGACCGCTTCACCACGCGGCTTTATCCGGGCACGGAGGATCAGCAGCCCGACAGTCTCATCAGCGCCAAGGAGGGAGCGGAGAATGCGCCCGCCTATCGTGGACTGGCCTATATCGTCTTCGAGCGCCTGCCGCTGGCCGACTTCGGCAACCGCCTGCCGCAATTGTCCTTCGAGGTCATCAAGCCCGTGGCGGGAGGTGCGGCGGAGAGCGTTGCCGGGCTGGTCATCATCCCCGGTGCGACCGAGTTCGGCTATGACACCACGCCGGTAAGCCGCACCCTGGGACCGGGGCAGAGCGCCAGCGAGAATGCCCATCTGTCGGCCGGGCGCAGCGACTGGAGCCTGTCGCTGGATGAGGCGCAGGCCACCTGTCCGAACCTGCGCCATGTCTCGCTCACCGTGGCCTGGTTTGGCGATGACCTGCGCTGCGGCCACTGCCGCCTCAGGCCGGGGGTGGACAATGCCGTGAAGGTGACGACGCCGGAGAGCTGGGCCGTGGCGGGCCTGACCCGCAGCACCGCCCATCTCATCAGCACGGTGGCAGGTGCCCCGGCCTTTGGCGGCACGCCCGCCGATGCCGCGGTCATTCGCGCCATTCAGGACGCCCGGGCGCGCGGGCTGAAGGTGATGATGAATCCCTTCATTCTGATGGACATTCCCGCGGGCAACACCCTGCCGGACGCCAGCGGGGCCATGGGCCAGCCGCCCTATCCCTGGCGCGGGCGCATCGGCCTGGCGCTGGCTCCCGGCCTGCCCGGCACCACCGACAAGACCGCGGCGGCGGCCAGCGAGGTGGCGGCCTTCGTGGGCACCGCCTCCGCCATCCATTATCCCGTGAACGGAACAACTGTCGCCTATGCCGGCCCCGCCGAATGGTCCTATCGCCGCATGGTCCTGCACATGGCAGCACTGGCCAGGGCGGCGGGCGGGGTTGATGCCTTTGTCATCGGCAGCGAATTGCGCGGGCTGACCACCATCCGCAGCGCCGCCAGCACCTATCCCTTCGTGACGGCGCTGGTGGCGCTGGCCGCCGAGGTGCAGCAAATGCTGCCCGATGCCAGGTTGACCTATGGCGCGGACTGGAGCGAATACTGGGGCCATCAGCCCGGAGATGGCACCGGCGACCGCCTGTTCCACCTCGATCCGCTCTGGGCCGCGCCGGAAATCGCGGCGGTGGGGATCGACAATTATTTCCCCCTGAGCGACTGGCGTGACGGCGTGAGCCATCTCGACCGTGAGGCGGGTTTCCGCAGCCCCCATGATCCGGCCTATCTGGAACAGGGCATCACCGGCGGCGAGGGCCATGACTGGTATTATGCCAGCCCCGCTGACCGCGCGGCGCAGCGCCGGACGCCCATCCGCGATGCGGCCCTGGGCAAGGACTGGGTGTTCCGGCCCAAGGATCTCCTGGGCTGGTGGAGCAACGCGCATCATGACCGGCCCGGCGGGGTGGAAGCGGCGGCCCCCACCGCCTGGGTGCCGCAGTCCAAGCCCATCTGGTTCACCGAGGCGGGTTGCCCCGCCATCGACAAGGGTGCCAATCAACCCAACCAGTTCTTCGACGCCAAGTCCGCCGAGAGCGGCCTGCCGTGGTTTTCGTCGGGCGAACGCGACGACCTGATCCAATACCGGTATGCCGAGGTTCTGAACGGCTTCTGGGCGCGGGCGGGCGCGCATAATCCGGTCTCGGCCCACTACGGCGGCACCATGGTGGATGCCAGCCGGATTTACCTCTGGTGCTGGGATGCACGGCCCTATCCCGCCTTTCCGGCGCTTGCCGATGTCTGGAGCGACAGCGCCAACTATGCCCGCGGCCATTGGCTGAACGGCCGGCTGGGGGCGGTTGATTTTGGCCGCCTCATTGCCGAAGTGGCGGCGGATCATGGCCTGCCGCCGGTGGCGGTGGAGGGCGTTCATGCCCTCATCGACGGCTTGGTGCTGGACCGGCCCATGAGCGGACGCGAGGCGCTGGAGGAACTGCTGGCGGGCTTTGCCATCGACGCGGTGGAGCGCGGCGAGAGCATGGCCTTCCGTGGCCGCGCCCTGGCCACGGGCCCGGATGTGTCGCGCGCTGATCTGGTGGAGGAGGAGGGGCGCGAGCTTTTCACCCTGACCCGCACGCAGGAGACAGACCTGCCGCTTGCCCTGCGCCTGGCCTATGCCGAATCCGGCCTCGATTATCGTTCCGCCGTGGTGCGGGCCGAGCGCCAGGGCGTGGCCAGCGCCCGCGAGGTGACGCTGTCCATGCCCTGCGCCCTGCGCCAGGGCCTGGCCCAGGCCAGGGCCGACGTGGCGCTGGCCGAGACCTGGCGGCAGCGCGAGGAAGTGAGCTTTGCCCTGCCGCCCTCCTGGGGCGGACTGGAACCGGGCGATGCGGTGATGCTGAATGGCGCGCGCTTTCGCCTGACCGGCGTGACCGATCGCGGATCGTTGCAAATGGTCGCGCGCGCCCATGATGATCGTGTTTATGCGGTGAGCGAGACGGCAGCGCGCGGCGGCGGCATGAAACCGGCGACGGTTTTTGGCCCGCCGCAGGTGGTGGTGCTTGATCTCCCCCATTGGGAAGGGGGCACGGATGGGGTGCCCTGGTTTGCCGTGCAGTCCACGCCCTGGCCGGGCAGTCTTGCCCTGTCGCGTCAGCAGGGCGAAGCTTCCTTTCTTTTTGACCGGACGCTGGACGCCCAGGCCACCATGGGCCGCACCACCACGGCCCTGGCTGCCGGGGTGCAGCACCGCTTCGACTGGGCCACGTCTGTTACCGTCGAGCTTGACCATGGTGCGCTCCATTCCGCCAGTGATGCCGAGGTGCTGAACGGGGCCAACATGGCTGCCGTGGGGGATGCGGCCAGCGGCTTTGAAGTCCTGCAATTTGGCCGGGCCGAACTGATCGCGCCCAAGACCTATCGCCTGTCGCGGCTGTTGCGCGCACAGGGCGGGTCTGAGGCGGAAATGCCCAATGCCCGTCCGGCGGGCGCGCACTTTGTGCTGATCAATGCGGCCGTGGTCCAGCCCGCAGGAGCCGGTGCTGGCACTGGGGTCTGGCGGGTGGGGCCGGTGTACTACGATGTCGGCCATCCTGCCGTGACGGAGGTGGCGAGCGATGAAGCGGCCCGTGCCTTCAGGCCGCTTTCACCCTGCCGCCTGCGCCTCAGCCGCACGGCAGCGGGCATTGCCGCGCGCTGGATCAGGCGAGGCCGCGTTGCTGCCGATGCCTGGGAGCCGGAGGAAATTCCCCTGGGCGAGGAACGCGAGGCCTATCGCGTCGAGATCTGGCGCGCGGGCGCAAAGCTGCGCAGCGCCGAGGTGGCGAGCCCCGAGTGGTTCTATGCCTCTGCCGACGAGACCGCCGACCGCGGCGGCACGGCCAGCCCCCTCAGCCTGCGCGTGGCGCAGCTTTCGGCCACCCATGGCCCCGGAACCTTCACGGAGATGACGCTCGATGTCTGATACGCCCCTCTTGGGACTGCCGCTCATGGCAGCAGCCCAGGCCCAGAAACATGTCACCCACAACGAGGCCCTGATGATGCTGGACAGCCTGGTCCAGCTCGCCGTGCCGACGCGCAGTCTGAGTGAACCGCCCGCCGCTGCCGCCGTGGGCGCGCGCTATCTTGTGGCCGCACCGGGAACGGGCGACTGGGCCGGACAGGCCGGGCACATTGCCTTGCGCGACGAGGGCGCCTGGCGCTTTCTGGTGCCCGCCGCGGGCTGGCGCCTGTGGGTAAGCGATGAGAAATTGCATCTGGTCTTTGAGGGCGGTGTCTGGCAGGCGGTGCCGGTGGCCGGGCCGGTGCAGAACATTCCCCTGCTGGGTGTGGCCACCACGGCCAATGACGACAACCGCTTGGCGGTGGCTGCGGCCAATACGCTTCTGACCCATGCCGGCGGCGATCATCGCCTGAAGATCAACAAGGCGGCGGTTGCCAATACGGCGTCACTCTTGTTTCAGGACAATTGGTCGGGCCGGGCCGAAATGGGCCTGGCCGGGGATGACCACTTCCATCTCAAGGTTTCCGCCGATGGCGCGGTCTGGCGCGAGGCGCTGACCATCGACGCCGCCACCGGCAAGCTGGTGGGCAACGGTGTTCTGACCCCCGGCGACACCGATCGCATCGCCGCCGTCCAGGCGCGCTTTCCCATGCGCTGGCGCGGCGGCAACCTGCTCGCCGTCGATTGTCTTGCGGCCGCCATCGTCAGCGGCGCGGTGGGCAGTCTGGCCCTGACCACGCTGAACGCCGGCCTGTCGCAATTGACCTCGGCTGCCGGTGCGAGCCTGATCAGCCGCAAGCGGCGCCTGGAACTGATGGCGGCCAACAGCCTGCGGCCCCACTTCCTTGGCGATGGCACGGCGGCGGGCCTGCTGATCGAACCTGCGGCCACCATCCTCAACAAATATTCGCAGCAGAGTGTGGCGCTCCTGACTGACAAGGCCAATGTTGCTGACACCCCACCGCCATCCGGCTCCGGACGGACCGGTACCTGGTGGGATTTTGCCGACAACACCCTGGCCCGCTATGCCTATGGCCGCATGACCCCGGCGGGCAACACCACCTACAATATTCAGGCCGAGGTGATTGTGGCCGATGGTGATGTGCCCACGACCACCGATCTTTCCTTTGATCTCTTCGAGCCCGCCCAGAACATCAAGAACCCGGACACCGGGGTTCAGGGGTTCCGGGTGGAAGGGCCCTATGCCGGTGGCGTCTATCATCTCTCGGCCCATGTGACGACTGCCGCTACGCCCACCTATACCGTCTATGGTGTACAGAAACGCTCCATCCATTCGGCCAGGCGGGTGCGCGTAGGCCGCATCAATGTCAGCGAAGGCCGCTATCCCCCCAGCTTCTTCGACAATGCCACGGGCGCTGCCGTGACCCGCGCCGGGGATGTCCTGACCATGCCGGTCTCGGGTTTCACCAGCGATGAAATGACTCTGGCGGTGGAATTCATTGCCCCGCCGCCCGCCGCCGCCCCGCGCACGCTGGCGGTTCTGGCGGCGGGCGCAGGCGAGCGGCTGGTTCTGGCGGCGGCGGCGGGGGCGGCCACGGTGACGGCCAGCGTGACGGCGGGTGGCGTGCTCACCGGCTCGGCGGTCAGTTCCGCCATGGTGGCGGGCAGCCGCTGCCGCGCCGTGGCGGTGATCGACCAGGCGGCGCGCAAGATAAAGACATGCGTGACCGGCGGGGCCGTGGTGGAGGGAACAGTGAGCACCGTGCCCGCCGCGCCAACCACTCTCATGCTCGGCCACAGTGATGGCGCGGCCCAGTTGAACAGTGGATTGCTGGCCGCGGGCGTCGTCGACCGGGCCTGGTCTTCGGCGGAAATGCTGGCCTGGGTTCTGGCCTCATGACCACGCTGGAACGTGAGGTGGGCAATCTCGATGCCCGCATGGGCGCGGTGGAGCAGGAGTTGCAGGCCATCCGCCACGACGTGCGCGAGATCCGTGATGCGCTGGTTCAGGCGCGCGGTGGCTGGCGCATGCTGGCGCTGGTCATGAGCCTGTCGCTGACGCTGGGGGCCGTGCTGGGCCGCTATCTGCCCGTGCTGCTGCGCGGCTGACAATTCAGGAGATAAGGATGAAAGTAAGCGCGGAGGGTCTGGCCCTCATTCGCGAACAGGAAGGATTTCGCGGGCTCGCCTATCGCGATGCCGCCGGAGTCTGGACCATCGGGTATGGCCACACGGCCATGGCGGGGCCGCCGGAGGTCAGGCCCGGCATGAAAATCACGCGCGCTGAAGCCGAGGAAATCTTGACGCGCGACGTGGCGGAATTTTCCGCTGGCGTGGCGCGGGCCGTGGCCGTGCCGCTCAGTGATACGCAATTCTCGGCCCTCGTCTCCTTTGCCTATAATGTGGGCCTGGGCAATTTCCGCCGTTCCAGCGTGCTGAAGGCGGTGAATGCGGGCGACTTTGCCGCCGTGCCGCGCCGCCTGGGCCTGTGGGTCAAGGCGGGCGGGCGGACGCTGCCCGGATTGATCAGGCGCCGCGCCGCCGAAGCGGCCATGTTTGCCGGTGCGCCGAAGGAGGCCGCGCAAACCGCGCCCCCCGATGTGCCGGAGGGCAAGAGCCTGGCCCGGAGCCGCACCGTTCTGGCGGCGCTGCTGGCGGCACTGGCCGCCATGGGGCAGGCGCTGCTGTCGCCCACCGCGCTGATGATTGGATTGTTGGCCGCCGCCCTGACCGGGGCGGGGGTGGTGATTTATGAGCGCCGCCGCAAGGCGCGCGAGGAAGGTGTGTGATGACGCTGCCGCTGACGATGATTTCCGGTCTGGTTTCCGGCCTCATGTCCGGTCCGGTGGGCAAGATCATCGATGCCTACGTGGCCGATGTGGAACTGCGCCGGAAGCTGAAGGCGGAGTTGGAAGGCAATCTGCTCAGCCATCTCGGCCAGGCGCTGGAATTGCAGCAGGCCGTGGTTCTGGCCGAGGTCAATTCCGAACACTGGCTGACCCGGAGCTGGCGGCCCCTGCTCATGGTGCTGCTCATGGGCTTTCTGGTGCTGGTGGGGCTCGTCCTGCCGCTGGCCGATGGCGTGGTGGGCCATAGCGTGCCCTTCAATCCGCGCTGGCAATCGCTGCCCGAAGGGTTCTGGGATTTTCTCAACATCGGCATGGGGGGCTATGTCGGCGGTCGCACGCTGGAGAAGATTTTTGCCCGCCTGACCGTGCCTGATGCGGTGGCCGGGGCGACAGCGGGACTGAGCCGGGTCTTGAAGCGCTCCGCCACTCCAACCAGATAGGTGTCTTCGTTAAAAATCAGTCATTTGCCTATTCATCCGCCGTTCAGTTTGCGGCGCGTATGAAGGCCCGCAGGAGGTTGGGCGGAAAGGATTGCGAGTCATGGTCGGGTTTAACCACAGGGCGGGAACAGTGACCGCGGCCATTATGGCTGCGCTCATGGCCTTTGCCGTGCCCGCCATGGCCCAGAACCGGCCAGGTGCCCGCGTTTTCGTGCCCAATTATCACATGGGCGCGCCGCTGCCCCGGCCGCCCGCGGTTCACCCGCCAGCCCCGCTGCTCACCAAGATCCGGCCCTCGCAGGCCGCGGCCCTGGCCAAGCGCAGTGTGCCCGGCTCCAGCGTGGTCGGCGTCAAGGTCTTGCCGTCCGGTGATTATGCTGTCACCCTGCGCACCGACACCGATGTCAGCCGGGTGATCGTCAATGGCGAGGATGGCAGCGTCCAGTGACCCGCCCGGGCCAACCCCATGGAATGAACCATGCGCCTGCTTGTCGTTGAAGACGACCCTGATCTCAATCGTCAGATTGCCGCCGCCCTGTCCGACGCGGGCTATGTGGTGGACAAGGCCTTCGACGGCGAGGAGGGGCATTTCCTTGGTGATACCGAACCCTATGACGCGGTGATTCTCGATCTTGGCCTGCCGGTGCTGGATGGCGTCTCGGTTCTGGAGAAGTGGCGGCGCGCCGGCCGGAAGATGCCGGTGCTGATCCTCACCGCCCGCGACCGCTGGAGCGACAAGGTGCAGGGCTTCGACGCCGGGGCCGATGACTATGTGGCCAAACCCTTCCACATGGAAGAAGTGCTGGCCCGGGTGCGCGCCCTGCTGCGCCGGGCCTCTGGCCATGCCACCAGCGAGTTGTCCTGTGGGCCCTTGAGCCTCGACACCAAGGGCGCGCGCGTGACCGTCAACGGCATGCCGGTGAAGCTGACGTCTCTCGAGTTCCGGCTCCTGGCCTATCTCATGCACCATCGCGGCCAGGTGGTGTCACGCACCGAACTGGTGGAGCACCTCTACGATCAGGACTTCGACCGCGACTCCAACACCATCGAGGTTTTCGTGGGCCGCCTGCGCAAGAAGCTCGGCGTTGATGTGCTGCATACCGTGCGCGGCATGGGCTATACCCTGACCGAGCCGCAGAAAGATGCGTGAACGCTCGCTGGCGCTGCGCCTGACGCTGACCTCGGCGCTGATGGCGGCACTGATTCTCGCGGCGGCGGGACTTCTGCTCGGCAAGCTGTTCAATCAGGCGCTGGAACGGAATTTCGATGCGCGGCTTGCTGCCGTGATGGATGGTCTCATCGCCAATGTGGAGGTTTCGCCGGAGGGCGCGCCGGTCATGAACACGGCGCTGGCCGATACACGCTTCAGCCTGCCCCTGTCGGGCTGGTATTGGGAGGTGACGCCGCCGGCGGGCAAGGGCCAGACCGATGCCGTCTCAGGATCGCTGCTGGAAACCCGCCTGGTGCCGACGCCGGCGCAACTGGCGCTGCGTGACCGGGATGGCGTGGCGCGATTCCACATGACGGACAGTGAGGGCAAGGCGCTCCGCGTCATCGAGCGGCGCTTCAAGCTTTTCGGCGGCGCGGCGGACTATTCCTTTCTGGTGGCGGGCAACTTCGATGAGTTGAAAGCTGAACGCCGTGCCTTTCATCGTGCCCTTTCCATCGTCCTGAGCCTGTTGGGCCTTGGGCTGCTGGCGGCGGTATTTTTCCAGGTGCGCTTTGGACTGAAGCCTTTGCAGAGCATGGAAACCGATCTCGCCGCCATCCGCAGCGGTTCGGCCGACAGTTTGCACGGCGATTACCCCTCGGAAATTCAACCCGTGGCCGATGAACTCAATCTCCTCATAAAATCCAACACTGAAATCGTTGACCGCGCCCGCACCCAGGTGGGCAATCTGGCCCATGCCTTGAAAACACCGCTCTCGGTGCTTGCCAACGAGGCGCGCGACAGCAAGACGCCGCTGGCCCGCAAGGTCATGGAACAGACCCGGCTCATGGGCGAGCAGGTGGCGCTCTATCTCGACCGCGCCCGCCGCGCCGCCCGGGCCCAGACCATTGGCGCCGTGACGCCGGTGGACGAGGTTCTGGCCGGACTGGCCCGCACCCTGGAGCGCATCCACCGCGACCGCGCCATCATCGTGGATCTGTCGGGCGAAACCGGCTTGAGGTTTCGCGGCGAGCGCCAGGACTTCGAGGAAATGGCCGGCAATCTCATGGACAATGCCTGCAAGTGGGCCAAAGCGCGGGTTGATGTCACCATGCTGCGGGCCCCTTCCGCCGATGGCCGCCACTGGCTGGTGCTACGGGTCGAGGATGACGGTCCCGGCATTCCAGCGGCAGAACGGGCGGAAGCCATGAAACGTGGCCGCAGGCTGGATGAAAGCAAGGCGGGATCGGGTCTTGGCCTTTCCATCGTGACCGAAACGGCGGCCATGTATGGCGGCACGCTGGAACTGGCGGAAAGCGCGCACGGCGGCCTGCGCGCTGATCTCCGCCTGCCCGCCGTGGTGTAGAGCGGAATGCGCTTTGAAGGCATCAAGGCGTAATCCCTTCCGGTCATGGGTGGGACGACAGAACGCAACCAGAGATTTGCATTTGATCGCTAACTCAGTGGAAGACGCGACGGACACCGCGGGCGTAACAAAATAGCTGTAGAATTTTCGTTGATTTTTTAAAAGTGCTTGCCTAAAGCTGGCGCCGCGACACTGGTAATGCGGGTTGAAACTGGGCCGGCGCGGGTATTTTCCCAGATCGTTCAACCTGAAGATGAAACGGAAAGGTAAGACTCCCGTCTACTGCCCCCGGTCGCGGGATGACTTGCCTGGGGAGCGAGCCATCAGGCTTGCTCCCCTTTATTTTACCCTCAGCCATGACTTTCCAAGGCCGGAACACCACGCTCGCGATAGGGCGTGCGGCCATAGAAGGCGCGGTAGCATTTCGAGAAATGCGACGGCGAGGTGAAGCCGCAGGCGAGCGCCACGTTGATCACCGACATGTCGGTTTGCAGCAGCAGCGAGCGCGCCTTCTTCAGGCGCAGTTCGAGATAGTAGCGCTTCGGGCTGCGGTCGAGGTAGCGCCGGAACAGGCGTTCCAACTGGCGCGTGGAAAGCCCCGCCTGTTTCGCCAGCAGCGACGGCGATAGCGGATCTTCGAGATTTTCTTCCATGCGCTCGATGATGGTGACGAGCTTGGGATGGCGCGCGCCGATGCGCGCCGGCAGCGACATGCGCTGGTGTTCGCTGTGGTGGCGGATGGGTGAATGCAGCACCTGCTCGGCCACGTTGGAGGCGAGGTCCTGGCCATGCTGGGCGGCGATCATGGTGAGCATCATGTCGAGCGCCGTGGTGCCGCCCGCACTGGTGAAGCGGTCTTCGTCGATCTCAAACAAGCCGCCGGTGGCGTCGAGATCCGGGAAGGCCTCGGTGAAGCCCGGCATGTTTTCCCAATGGATGGTGCAGCGCCGGTTGGCCAGAAGCCCGGCCTCGGCCAGCAGGTGTGCGCCGGTGCAGACCGCGCCGATGACCAGTCCCTTGCGCGCCGCCTTGCGCAGCCAGTTCAGCAGCCGCTTGTCGGAATGGTGCTGGATGTTGAGACCGCCGCAGACAATGACCATGGCCTCCGGCGGGATCGACTCGAGGTCACCATCCACCATGGTGAGAATGCCGTTGGAGGCCGCCACCGGCTGGCCGTCGGCGGAATGCATCGTCCACTTGTAAAGCTGTTTTTCTGCCGCCCGGTTGGCGAGCCGCAAGGGTTCGATGGCCGAGGTCACTGGCATCATGGTGTATTCCGGCACCAGAATCAGCGCGATTTCCTGGGGGAGCTGTTTGGGCGGATCACCGAACATGGCGGTCTCCTTTGGCGGATAAGTGCCGCATTTGGACATAAATGCCTGTTTGCGTCAAGCTCGGTTGAAAAACGACTGATTAGCAGGATTTGTTCTGAAAGCGGCATGTTCTGTCGCAATTCCGTGCGATTATCCCGCGCCGTCACGGCAATGCTGCGCCATGTCTGGAGCCCAGCGCATGACCGCATCCCATCCTTCTCCCTCGCCCGCTAATCCGGTGGCGGATTTCCTGTCCCGTGCCTCCATGGAAATCACCCCGAAACAGATGGAAAAGCTGCCGCTGCTGGTGAAGAACCTGAAGCCCGGCGCGCGCGTCTTCATCGCCCTCATCGACCCTTCGGAAGTGGCGGGACAGGTGACAGCGGCCAAGGCCCTGCGCCAGGCGGGCTTCGATCCCGTGCCGCATATCCCGGCGCGCTTCGTGCGCACTGCCGCCGACCTTGATGATCGCGTGGCGGCCTTCGTCCGCGAGGGCGGGGTGTCAACGGTTCTGGCGCTGGGGGGCGGAGCCGCCCAGCCCATGGGCGACTTTGACTCCACCATGCAGATGCTGGCGACCGGCGTGTTCGAGCGCCATGGCATCACCACCATCGGCCTTGCCGGACACCCCGAAGGCAATCCCGACATCGAGAAGATTCACGGCGAGGCCATGTTGCTGAAGGCCCTGAGGGAGAAGCAGGCCTGGCTGAAGGCCAAGGGCCGCGATGGCTTCATTGCCACGCAGTTCCTGTTTGAGGCGGCACCCTTGGCGGCCTGGGCCTCGGGCCTGCGCAAGGAGGGCATCACGCTGCCCATCGCGGCGGGCATTCCCGGCCCCGCCACCATCAAGACGCTGGTGAAATATGCCGCCATGTGCGGCGTGGGCAACAGCGCCCGCTTCATCAAGAAGCAGGCGTTGAACATCACCAAGCTGCTGACCGTGTCGTCGCCCGATGATCTGGTGGAGAAACTGGCGGTGCTGCACCAGGCCAAGCCCGAACTGGGCATCGCGGCGCCGCACCTTTATCCCTTCGGCGGTTTCGACAAGCTCTTCGACTGGATGGCGCCGAAGGTGGCGTAAGATCGTCATGTCATGGAAATGAAAAAGCTCCGGGAAACCGGGGCTTTTTTTGCGTCTGGAATGCGCCTTACCCGGGTGTCTGCGGGCCGAAGACTTTCAGCGCCGAGGCGGTGGTGCCGGTGGCCAGCAGGAAGTCCCAGACGTAATCGGCCTGCGAGCGGAAGACGTAGAGTTCGAAGATCTCGTCCTCGACGATGTTGAGGAGCGCGCCGACTTCGGCAAACTTCAGCCGCTTGACGAAGCCGGGCTTCACCTCCGCCGCCATGAGATCGGTGGAGGTGCCCTTGGCCAGCGTGACCCTCAGGTTTTCACCTTCGAGCCGCAGCACCGTGCGCATGTCGGAGACATTGGTGACCTGCGAATGAATGCCACTCAGCGCCTTGCCGAGGTCGGCGGCGAGCGCCGGTGCCTTGGCGCGCGGGCACAGCACGAGCCACTGGTCCGGCGACAGCCAGAGCATTTTCACATCGCCCCAGGCCACCGAGGTGCGCGGCACCTTCGGCAGGTCGGCCCCCAGGACCGACTTCACCGCCGCCATGAACTTGCGGTCGGTGGTCATGCCGCGCAGGTCGATCATGCCGCGGTCGGCCATCTCGCGTAAGGCAAAGGACAGCCCCGTGGGCGCAGCGCGCCGGGCCAGTGCCGTTTCAAAATGCGGATTTGCGAGGACGTCAGACATTGAGACGCGCTCCTTCCTTGTCATAGAAAACCGGGTCCACCACCTTGGCGCGGATGACCTTGCCGTCAAGCGGGAAGGACAGCATCTCGCCCAGGCGCGCCCGGCCATTTTCGATGAGCGCCATGGCGATGGAACGGCCCAGCGTGGGCGACAGATAGGACGAGGTGACATGACCGATGGTGGTCATGGGCGGCTTGTCCTTCACGGCGGCGACCGCATGCGCCCCATCGGGCAGCACGTCCTCCGGGTTCTCGGTATAGAGACCCACCAGTTGCTTGCGGTTCGGCGCCTTCAGGTGGGCCTGGTCCAGTGAGCGCTTGCCGATGAAGTCGGCCTTCTTCTTGGAGACGAGACCGGTGAGGCCCACATCCTCCGGCGTGGTCGTGCCGTCGGTTTCGTCGCCCACCACGATATAGCCCTTTTCGGCGCGCAGCACATGCAGCGCCTCGGTGCCATAGGGCAGGATGCCATGCGGCGCACCGGCGGCCAGCAGCGCGTCCCACAGCGCCCGGCCATGGTTGGCGGGCGTGGCGATTTCATAGGACAACTCGCCGGAGAAGCTGATGCGATAGACCCGGACCGGCAGCGCGCCCAGCGTGCCCTCCACGAAGGACATGTGGGGCAGGGCCTCGTTCGACACATCGAAGGAGGGCTTCAGAGCGGCGATGACATCGCGCGCCTTCGGCCCCGCCACCGCGAACTGCGCCCATTGTTCCGTCACCGGCGTCACGAATACCCGATAGTCGGTCCATTCGGTTTGCAGCCATTCTTCCAGCCAGGCGGCAATGCGGTCGGCCCCGCCGGAGGTGGTGTGGACCAGGAAGCGCTCATCGTCGAAGCGCACCACCACGCCGTCATCCATGATGAAGCCCAACTCGTTGAGCGTCAGGCCATAGCGGCAGCGCCCCGGCTTCAGCGTGGACATCATGTTGGTGTAGATGCGGTCCAGAAACGCGCCCGCGTCCGGCCCCTTCACCTCGATCTTGCCGAGGGTCGAGGCATCCAGCACGCCGACATTGTTGCGCACGTTGAGAATCTCGCGCGCGATGGAGACATGCTTGTCCTCGCCGTCCCTGGGGTAGGTATAGGGCCGGCGCCACTGGCCCACCGGCTCGAACACTGCGCCCTTCATCAGGTGCCAGTCGAACACCGGCGTCTGCCGCACCGGCAGGAAGAGTTTTTTGGTGAGCGAACCGGTGATGGCCCCGAAGGACATGGGCGTATAGGGCGGGCGGAAGGTGGTGAAGCCTACTTCCGGAATGGTCTTGCCCGTGGCCTCGGCAATGGCGCCAAGGCCGTTGAGATTGCCCACCTTGCCCTGATCGGTGGCCATGCCGAAGGTGGTGTAGCGCTTGGTGTGTTCGATGGACTCGTAGCCCTCGCGCTGGGCGAGTTCGAGGTCGGCCACCGTCACGTCATGCTGGAAATCGACGAAGTGCTTGTTGCCTTCGTTGTATTTGCCGCTGGCCGGGGCAAACCACAGGGCCTCCATGGGCCGGCGCGCCGCTTCCTCGATCTTCAGCCTGGCGAGTTTCGCCGCCTTGGCCTTGGGCAGGGCGGCCTTGGCCGCCGCCTCGCCTGCCGCGCGCGCTTCGTTGATGATGGCGGCGAGCCCCATGGTGCCATTGGCCGCACCCACCGCCGCGATGGCGTCATGGTGCGTGCCGGGCCGATAGCTTTGCAGCGCCTCATCGAAGGTGAGCTTGCCGCCGTTGTGGCACCAGAGATGGGCCGCCGGATTGAAGCCGCCGGACACCGCGATGAAATCGCACGCCGCGCTGCGCTCGGAAATGACCCGGCCCTGGCCCTTGCGATAGCTCGCGATCCTGACGCCCTCGACGCCAAGCTTGCCCTTCACCGCCGAAATGACGGAGCCAGTGGCAATGGCGATGCCCGCGGCGCGCGCCTTCTCCGGCAGGGGGCCATCGGCGCGGGACCGCGAATCCACCACCTGCACGGCAATGCCCGCTTCCTTCAGCGCCAGCGCCGTGAGGTAGGCATCGTCGTTGTTGGTGAAGACCACGCCGGACTCGCCCGGGGCCACGGCATAACGCTGCACCATGGCGCGCACGGCGGTGGCCAGCATGATGCCGGGCCGGTCGTTGTTGGCAAAGGCAATAGGCCGCTCCAGCGCCCCGGTGGCCAGGATCACCTGTTTGGCGCGCGCCTTCCACAGGCGGTGGCGCGGCGCGCCCGACTTCGGGATTGCCGGATCGTGGTCGCCCACCCGCTCGGCGATCATCACATAGTTATGATGCCAATGGCCGACGACCGTGGCGCGCGCCAGCACATGGACATTTTCAGCATCGTAGAGCTTCTGCGCCGTGGCCTTGGCCCAGTCGGCCTGGGGCGCGCCGTCGATGGTGCCGTCCTCGAGATCGGCGATGCCGCCGAGGACGGGATTTTCATCGGCGATGATGACCCTGGCACCCGCCGCCGCCGCCGCTTCTGCCGCCGCCAGACCGGCAATGCCGCCGCCCACCACCACCACATCGGCGTGGACATGGATCTGTTCGTAGGAGTCGGGATCGCGGCCCTCGGGCGCGACACCAAGCCCCGCCGCCTTGCGGATCACCGGCTCGTAGATGTGTTTCCAGAAGGCCTTCGGCCACATGAAGGTCTTGTAGTAGAAGCCGCCGGGGAAAAGCCTGGACAGCGTGTTGTTGATGGCCCCCACGTCGAAGGTGAGCGAGGGGAAGCGGTTCTGGCTCACGGCGGCCAACCCCTCGAACAGCTCCACCTGGGTGGCGCGCTGGTTCGGTTCATGGCGCGCCCCCGCACCGACCCCAACCAGCGCATTCATTTCCTCGGAGCCGAGGCCAATGACGCCGCGCGGGCGGTGATATTTGTAGGACCGGCCAAAGAGCTTCTGGCCATTGGCCATGACGGCGGCGGCCAGCGTGTCGCCGGCGTAACCGGACATGACCTTGCCATCAAAGGTGAAGGAAAGGCGGGCCGTGCGGTTGATGCGGCTGCCGCCGGTGGAAAGGCGCTTTGGCTTGCTCATGATTTTGCCCCCGCCTTGGCCGGTGCCTTGGCTTCCGCCCTCTGGCGTGCCTTGAAATAGTCCGCCCAGGCGCCCTTGGCCTGCGCCATGATTTCCGCTGGCGGCAGTTCGGTGATGCCGTAATAGGCCTTGAATTCCAGGCTCACCGTGTCGCGCGCCGCATGGAACCACTTGCCGCAGCCGCGGTCACAGCGCCAGCGCTCGAAGTGCAGGCCCTTGGGGTTGATGCGGGTGAAGAGATAATCGGCCTGCTGCTGGTCGGTGATGTGTTCCGGGTCATGCGTGGCGGGGCGGCGGATATGGGCCTGGCCTCCGGCATGGAAATCGGTCTCGTCGCCTTCAGCGCCGCAGACGGGGCAGGTGAGTGTCAGCATCGTGCTAGTCTCCCTAAGCGCGCCCGGAAAAGTGTGCAGCGGTTCTCCGTTGAGGCGCGCGACATGATCAATGGGCCACGGCGGCCGCGACGCTTTCATCGATGAAGCGTCCCTCGGCGAAGCGGTTGAGGCCGAAGGCTTCGGCAATGGGGTGGGGCCGGTCGTTGGCAATGGTGTCGGCGAAGACCCAGCCGGAACCGGGGATGGACTTGAAGCCGCCGGTGCCCCAGCCGCAATTGACATAGAGGCCGTCCACCGGGGTCTTGGAAATGATCGGCGACCGGTCGCCCGTCATGTCCACGATGCCGCCCCACATGCGCATGAGTTTCAGGCGCGACAGGATGGGGAAGGTCTCCACTAGTGCGGCGATGGTATGTTCCAGCGCCGGGAAGGAGCCGCGCTGCGAATAGTTGTTGTAGCTGTCGGTGCCGCCGCCGATCACCAGGTCGCCCTTGTCCGACTGGCTCATGTAGCCGTGCACCGTATTGGCCATGACCACGCAGTCGATGACCGGCTTGATGGGTTCCGACACCAGCGCCTGCAGGCACTGGCTTTCAATCGGCATGCGCACCCCGGCCATGTCCATGATGGTGGTGACGTGACCGGCGGTGACCACCGCGATCTTCCTGGCCTTGATGGCGCCACGGGTGGTCTCAACACCGGTGACCTTGTCGCCGTCGCGGGTGATGCCGGTCACCTCGCAGTTCTGGATGATGTCGACCCCGCGGCTGTCCGCCCCGCGCGCATAGGCCCAGCACACGGCATCGTGCCGGCCCGTGCCGCCGCGCGGCTGGTAATAGGCCCCCAGCACCGGGTAGCGGCAATTGGGATCGATGTTGAGGATCGGCAGGATTTCCTTGGCCTCCTGCGGCGAGACCATGCGGCAGTCGAGACCGGCGAGCTTGTTGGCATGGGCCGTGCGCTTGAAGGCGCGGTGCTCATGTTCCGTCTGGCACAGCATGAGCACGCCGCGCGGGCTGAACATGATGTTGTAGTTCAGGTCCTGCGACAGGTTCTCGTAGAGCGAGCGCGACAGCTCGTAGATGGCGATGGAGGGGTCCTGCAGATAGTTGGAGCGGATGATGGTGGTGTTGCGGCCCGAGTTGCCGCCGCCCAGCCAGCCCTTTTCCAGAACCGCGACATTCGTGAGCCCGTGATTCTTGGCGAGATAATAGGCCGTGGCCAACCCGTGGCCGCCGGCGCCGATGATGATCACGTCATAGTCGGCCTTGGGATTGGGCGAGCGCCAGGCGCGTTCCCAATCCTTGTGGTAATTCAGGGCATTGCGCGCCAGGGAGAAGATCGAGTAACGGGGCTGCATGAGATTACAAGTCCTTAAGGTGAGGACGTTCTAACAAATGCGCTAGACTGCCTCCATCGCTTTCCGACGCCGCACTGTCCCCATGCGACACTAAGGCGGACGACGGAGCGAGCTACGACACGATACTTCCCTTCGCCACAATTGAAAAACTATAATCTGGTCCCATGCTGCTTTCCCTGACCTTTGCCCTGATGAGTTTGGCGGTTGTTGCCGCGCTTGGCCTGGCGGCGCGCCGCGCCCGCACCAATGCCGCCCATGCCGCCGATTATGACCGGGCCGTGTTCCGCGACCAGCTCGAGGAGTTGCAGCGCGACGAGGAGAAGGGTCTGATTTCGCCCGCCGAGGCCGCGGCCGCGCGCAACGAGGTGTCCCGCCGCCTGCTGGAGACCGCAAGCCGCCGGGACGAGGGCGCGGCCCTGCACAATCCCATGCGGGTGGCATTGCTGACGGCGCTGGCCATTCCACTGCTGGCTGTGCCGCTCTACCTGCGCTATGGCGCGCCGCGGGAACCCGATGTGCCGTTGCAGGCCCGGCTGGAAAATGCCATGGCCAACAAGGATTTCCCGGCCCTTATCGCGCGCGTGGAAAAGCGGGTGGAGGAAACCCCCGATGACGTGACCGGCTGGGAGATTCTCTCCACCGGCTACAGCAAAATGGAGCGCTATGGCGACGCCGCCCGCGCCTATGCCAACCGCATCAAGCTTGGCCAGAATACGGCGGACAACCTGACCGACATGGGCGAGGCGCTGACGCTGGACAATGGCGGCCAGATTTCAGCCAACGCCGCCCAGGCCTTTGCCGATGCCCTGAAACTCGATCCGAAACTGCCCAAGGCGCGCTTCTTCGTGGCGCTGGCGGCGCTGCAGGCGGGCCAAGCGGGAGGGGCGGAGGAGGGGCTGCCCGCGG
>CALMUW010000100.1 GCA_937872985.1 uncultured Alphaproteobacteria bacterium | reverse complement strand
GTTGTTGGGGTGCGTCGACGCCCCCCCTTTTGTTTGCGTTGCGCCGCACCCCCCCCCGAGGAGCCGCGGCGGAGGATGGTGGCGGAAAGTTTTATGCACCCGCCCCGAAACGCGCCGGGCGCGGCACCTTGGCGAAGAGCCGGAAGAAATTGTCCGAGGTGGCGCGCGCCATCTCATCCCGCGCCACGTCCTTCACCTGGGCCAGCACCCCAAGCGTCTCCGCCACGAAGGCCGGCTCGTTGCTGCGGCCCCGGTGCGGAACGGGCGCAAGGTAGGGCGAATCCGTCTCCACCAGCAGGCGGTCCATGGGCACCGTCTTCGCCACATCGCGCAAGTCCTGTGCCGACTTGTAGGTCAGGATGCCGGAGAAGGACACATATAGCCCCATCTCCAGCCCGGCGCGGGCCAGCCTTTCGTGTGAGGTGAAACAGTGCAGCAGCGCCGGAAAGGCTCCCGCCTTCATCTCGTCGGCCAGAATGCGGATGGTGTCGTCCTCGGCCTCGCGGGTGTGGATGACCAGCGGCAGACCGGTCTCCCGCGCCGCCGCGATGTGCTGGCGAAAGCCCTGCTCCTGCGCGGCGGGGGTGGAGAAGGTGTAGTGATAGTCGAGCCCCGCCTCGCCCAGGCCCACCACCTTCGGGTGCTGCGCCAGACGCACCAGCTCGGCGGGGGTCACGTCCAGTTCCTCATGCGCATGGTGCGGATGGGTGCCCACGGTGCAGAAGACATTGTCATGGGCCGCGGCAATGGCGAGAAGGCGCGGGAACTTGCTGACCAGCGAGGAGATGGAAACCATCAGGCCCACATGAGCCTGTTCGGCATGGCCTATGACCTCGGGCAGGCGCTCGGCCAGCCCGTCGTAATCGAGGTGACAGTGGCTATCGACGATCCACGCCGTCACGGCCTGGCGGGAGAACCCTCCCCCTCCTCCACATAACGCGGAAACACCGGCGCGGGCGGCGGCAGCGCCGTGCCGGGGGCCAGCCGGTCGCCAAGATCGGCAAAGCGTCGCCTGTCCTCCGGCACCGCCAGCAGGTCGAGCAGCCGGGCCGCCGAACCCGGCACATAGGGCTGGATCAGGATGCCGACGATGCGCAAGACCTCCGCCGTGACATAGAGCACCGTGCCCATGCGTTCAGGATCGGTCTTCTTCAGCGCCCAGGGGGCCTCCCCGGCGAAGTAGCGGTTGCAGTCGGCCACCACCTTCCAGATGGCGTCCATGGCGCGGTTGATGGCATAGGCCTCGTGCTGCGCCGTGACCTCGGCCAGGAGCGCATCCGCCGCACCGAGGATCTCCGTGTCGGCGGCGCTGAAGCTGCCCGGCTGCGGCACCTTGCCATCGCAGTTCTTGCCGATCATCGCCAGCGAGCGCTGCGCCAGGTTGCCGAGATCATTGGCCAGGTCGGCATTCATGCGGTTGACGATGGCCTCGTGGCTGTAGTTGCCATCCGCCCCCCAGACCACCTCGCGCATGAAGAAATAGCGGACCGCATCGAGGCCGTATTGCTGGACCAGATCGGCCGGGGCCACCACATTGCCCAGCGACTTCGACATTTTCTCGCCGCGCGAGAACAGGAAGCCATGCACCACCACATGCTGCGGCAGCGGCAGGCCCGCCGACATGAGGAAGGCCGGCCAATAGATGGTGTGGAAACGGGTGATGTCCTTGCCGATGACATGGGCGGCGGCGGGCCAGTATTTGGCCTTCGGTCCGGTCTGGTCGGGGAAGCCCGTGGCCGTGATGTAGTTGGTCAGCGCGTCAACCCAGACATACATGACATGCTTGGGATCATCCGGCACCGGAATGCCCCAGTCGAAGGTGGTGCGCGACACCGAAAGGTCGGTGAGGCCGCGCTTCACGAAGGCCTCGATCTCGTTCTTGTATTTCTCCGGCAGGATGAAGTCGGGGTTCCTGGCATAGTGCGCCAGCAACTTGTCGCCATAGGCCGACAGCCTGAAGAAATAGCTCTCCTCCTCCACCCATTCCACCGGCGTGCCGGTCTTGACGGAATGGCGCTTGCCGTCGTCACGCAGTTCCGTCTCGCCCTCGTCGTAATAGGCCTCGTCGCGCACCGAATACCAGCCGGAATACTTCGACAGGTAGATGTCGCCATTGGCCGCCATGCGCCGCCAGATTTCCTGCACCGACGCGCGGTGGCGCGCCTCGGTCGTGCGCACGATGTCATCGGTGACGGCATTCAGCATGCGGCCCATGTCTTCGAACTGGCCCGCCGTGCGGTCGGCCAGCCCCTTGGGCGTCAGGCCCTCGCGCGCCGCCGTCTGCTGCATCTTCTGGCCATGCTCGTCCATGCCGGTGATGAACATGACATCGCGCCCTGTGAGGCGCTGGAACCGGGCCATGACATCGGTGGCAATGCGCTCATAGGCGTGGCCGATGTGGGGCGCGCCATTGGCATAGGGAATGGCAGTGGAAATGAGGTAGGGCGAGGACGACATGACCGGCGCAAACTCTTGAAATCACACCGCTCTCAGGGCGTCATCAATCAGCGTCACCGCGTCGATCACCGCCTGGCGGCGGTCGAGGTTTAGGGCATTCGTCCGGTGAATGGAATGGCTGATCTTCTGATGCGCCGCTGCCAGATTGGCACCATCGTTCCCCGTGGCCCGTTCCCTCGCCAGCCCGGCGAGCCAGCCCAGGAGCAGCCCGGCGAAAATGTTGAAGTCGTCCAGCGTGGCGGTGCGCCGGGCAAAGCGGTTGGCGAGTTCGATCTTCTGGGCCGCGCCGAAGTGCTTCATCTGGCGGAAGGCGGCAAAGGCCTCCGCCCCTGCCGAGGCCGCCAGTTCCAGCGCCCGGCCCGGACTGCCGCCGGAAAGCGCCGCCGCCTCCGCCAGTGTCGCCTCGGCGATCCTGGGTTCCAGCGGCAGGTCGCGCAGCACGGTCATGACCTCATCATCCGAGAGCGGCGACAGGGCCAGCCGCGTGCACCGCGACTTCAGGGTGCGCAGCAACCCGCCGGGGCGATGCGCCACCATGAGCAGCAGCGACCGCGGCGGCGGCTCCTCCACCAGCTTCAGCAGGGCATTGGCGGATTCGCCCGAGAGATCGTCGGCGGCGTCGATGATGGCGACACGCCAGCCGCCGGCCCCCGCCGTATGGCTGAAGAAATGACTGAGGGCGCGGGCATCATCCACCGAGATTTCGGCCTTCAGGCGGCGCGGCTTTCCGTCATTGAGCTGACGTTCCAGCACGAAGAGATCGGGGTGCGACCGCCCCGCCAGCCAATGCGCCGTGGCCGAATCCGGCGGCAGCACCAGCCGGTCCGACGCCGATGCCCCCCCCGCCCGGGCGGCATCCAGCACATGGCCTGCCATTTTCCACGCCAGTGTGGCCTTGCCGATGCCGCGCGGCCCCGTCAACAGCCAGGCATGGTGCAGCTTGCCCGCCGCGAAGGCCCCGGCAAAATGCGCCGCCCCGGCCCGGTGCCCCACCACGCGCGCGGCAAAGCGCGGATGCCACGGCACCTCGCGCGGATCGTCGCCCGCCTCAGCCATCGACCACGCTCAACACATGGCCCAGGACGTCTGCCCCCACCAGCGCCAGCGGCCGCGTGGCATCCACCACCTTGCAGCGGCGGGGATCGGCTGCCGCGATGGCGAGAAAGCCAGCCCGCAATTCGTGGTGAAAGCTCAGGTCCTTCTGTTCAAAGCGATCTTCCGCCGCACCCGGGCCAGCGTCCTGGCGCAGCCGCGCCCGGCGCAGACCGTCCGCCGCAGGCAGGTCGAAGACCAGCGTCAGATCGGGTCTGGTCTTGCCCACTACGCGGCGCTCCAGATCGTCGATGAAGGCCATGTCGACACCCCCGGCATGGCCCTGATAGGCGCGGGTCGAATCCATGAAGCGGTCGCAGAGCACGATCTTGCCCGCCGCCAGAGCCGGGCGGATCACCTCGTTCAGGTGGGCGTCGCGCGCGGCATAATTCAGCAGGGCCTCGGCCATGGGCGACCAGCGCCTGACATCACCGGTCACCAGCAGCGCCCGCACCCCGTCGCCCTGCGTCGTGCCGCCCGGCTCGCGCGTCACCACCACGGCGTGACCCTTGCTTTTCAGCGTGTCGGCCAGAAGCTTGATGTGGGTGGACTTGCCCGCGCCCTCGCCGCCCTCGAAGGTGATGAAGACGCCCGCCATCTCAGCCTCCCAGGATCATGATGAGAAGGCTGTCCCAGGCGCGGCCCCACATGGAGGGATCCGCCGCCACATCAGCACCGGCCACCGCCGGCGCTTCGGCCAGCTTGTGGCCGCCGGAGATCACCTCGATGGTGCCCACGGCCTGGCCCTTCTGCACCGGGGCCATGAGCGGTCCGTGATAATCGAGCCGCAGTTCCGCGGATTCCTGCTCCTTGGGCGACAGGGCCAGCCGGAAGGGCTGGGCGCTCACCACCGGCACCGTGTTCTTCACCCCGCCCCAGACGCGAACCTTGGTCACCCGCTCGTCGGCGGCGAAGACATCGACGGCGCGGAACTGGCTGAAACCCCAGTCCAGAAGCTTCTGGGCCTCGGCCCGGCGCGCCGCGATGGAAGGCAGTCCCGCGATCACCATGATGAGGCGGCGGCCATCGCGCTCCGCCGATCCCACCAGGCCATAGCCCGCCTCCCGGGTGTAGCCGGTCTTCATGCCGTCAGCGCCGGGATAGTCCTTGAGCAAGGGATTGCGGTTCGCCTGCGTGATCTTGTTCCAGGTGAATTCGGGCGTGCGGTAGATGGTGTAGCGCTCGGGATAGGTGGTGATGATGTGGCGCGCCAGCGTGGCCAGGTCGCGCACGCTCATCAGGTGCTGCGGATCCGGCAGGCCGGTGGCATTGCGGAAGGTGGAATGCGTGAGGCCCAGTGCCTTGGCCCCCGCGTTCATGCGGGCGACGAAGGCTTCCTCGCTGCCCGCCATGCCCTCGGCAATGGCCATGCAGGCGTCATTGGCCGACTGGATGATGGCGCCATGGATGAGATCGTCGAGTTTCACCCGCGAATTGAGTTCGGCATACATGGTGGAGCCGCCCGACATGGCGCCGCCGTTGCGCCAGGCATTCTCGCTCACCAGGAATTCCTGCTCGAGCTTCACCTGACCATCTTTCAGGGCCTCGAAGACCACGGCCATGGTCATGAGCTTGCTCATGGAGGCCGGCGGCACAGGTTTGTCGGCGTCCTTTTCGTAGAACGGCAGGCCGCTCATGGCGTCGATGAGAATGGCCTGCGGAGCGGCACTCTCAAAGGGCGCCTGGTCCTGCGCGCGGGCCATGGCCGCAACGCCCAGCACCAGCGCCAGACAGATCAAAAACCGTTTCAGCACTGTCATATCCAGAATTCGCGCCACGCCCCAGACCCAAGGTTACTGGCAATGGGCCGGGAATGCAAAATCCGACTGTGGGAAACTGCCGCGCCAGCTGTTGTCAGGGCCGGGCCGAGGCCTGCTCCACCGCGGCCTGGATGACGCGCGGATGGGCAATGCCCATGTCCGCCACCTGCGCCGCCATGGCATTGGCCTCCGCAGCGCTGGCAACCGGCCCCAGGCGCACCCGCCAGATCTGGCCGGCATCACCATAGAGTTCCGCCACCTGCACCCGGCCCACGCCGGACAGTTGCTCCTCCAGCCGCTGCACATTGGCGGGATCGGCAAAGCTTCCCACCTGCACGAAATAAATCCCGCTGCCGCCCGGTGACTCCGGCGGCGGCGCATAGGCCACCTGCGCGGGCTGCGGCCGGTAGGCCGGCGGGGCACCCTGTGCCGCCGCCACGTTCACCGGCGTTGAATATCCGCTGTCACGGTCGGCGGCGGCGATCATGCGGTTCAGGGGCACGTCGCGCTGCAACTGGCTGTTCATGGCGAGCAGATGGGTGCCACCCGGATCATTGAGCGGGGCCACGCCGATATATTGCACGCGCACCCGGGTGGTGCCCTGGTTGCGGAAGTCCAGGGCATCGGCGGCGCGCTTCGACATGTCCAGAATGCGCGGGCCGACATAGGGGCCGCGGTCATTGATGCGCACCACCACCTGCCGTCCGTTGTTCAGGTTGGTGACCTTGGCATAGCTCGGCAGCGGCAGCGTCGGATGCGCCGCCGTCATCTCCTCCATGTCGAAATATTCGCCATTGGCGGTGCGGCGGCGGTTGAAGGCCTCGCCATACCACGACGACAGGCCGGTCTTGTCATATCCCGGCTGGTCAGCCGGCGTGAACCAGCGGCCCGCCACCTGATAGGGCTTGCCGACGTGATACTTGCCCCCGCCCATGGGGATCTTGCCCTTGCCCTTGTAATAGGGACTGCCGACCCCGGCGAAGGGATCGAGCCTGGCTGATTTCTTCACCGGCTCATGATGCGACGAGCAGCCCGCCAGGGCCAGCCCCGCAGCCATCGTCAGAACCGTCCACCGCAAGGCCAGACGCATGATGCAACTCCCCCACCGCTAGAGCAACCTGACTTTTGACGGAACCAGCAAAAGTCAGATAAGTTGCTCGACATCAATAAATTAGAGCGGTGGCTTTGATGCATTCAAAGCGCAAACCGCTCTGACGGCCCTCCCCCGAGGTCCGGTCAGACTGAACCCGGCAGGCCATGGGCCCGCCTTTACACTGGAGCGGCATCGGTCTTGAAATGATCAGGCCAGCGCTCCGATGATGGCGAGCAACGCACTGTCCTTGGCCGATGCGGTCAAGGGACAGGTTGCTCGGGGCTCATCATGCGCGCCCGTCGTAAACAGGCGGTTCAGGGAAGTGGTAAAGGGGCGGTAAACTATTGCCCCGGCGCGGGCGCGGCGGCAGGCTGAGTGACCGCAGGCGGTGGTGGCGGCACGGGCTTCCCGCTCGTCGCCGGGACCGCACCCAGCCGGGCCAGATTGGCGCTGGCCGATGTGATGCCCTGCTCCGCCGCCCGGGCATAATACTCACGCGCCTTCAACGGGCTGCGGGTGACCCCCCAGCCCATCTCATACATGCCGCCGAGATTGTTCAGGCCCCAGCCGTCATTCTGCTCGGCGGCACGCTCAAACAGCTTGAAAGCCTGGCCGAGGTCGCGCGTCGTGCCGCTGCCGTTCAGATACATCATGCCGAGATTATTTTCAGCCACGGCAAGGCGTTGCGCGGCGGCCTTCTCATACCACTGGAAGGCCAGCTTGTCGTCCTTGGCCACCCCGTTACCCGCCTGATGGAGCTGGCCCAGGGCATTCTGCGACGGCGCATGCCCCTTGTCGGCGGCGGTCTGATAGAGCTTCACCGCCACCGCCATGTCGCGGGTCAGGCCCTTGGCCCCCTTGGCGACGATGGCCGCCAGCCGGAATTGGGCATCGAGATTGCCGGTCAGCGCCGCCTTGCGGTACCACTTGGCGGCTTCGGCCTTGTCGGGCCTGGTGTCGGTGCCGTTTTCATAGGCCAGCGCCACCGCCATCTGGGCATCCTCGTCGCCCACCTGGGCGAGCTTCAGCTTCTTGGCAAAGGGCAACTCATCCAGCGTCTGCGCCAGCGCCCCTCCCGCCAGCACCAGCGCCAGGGCCACAGCCGCCATCGCCTTTTGCATCGGTTTCGTGATCAGCATGGGCTCCCCATTTCCCACCCGCGCGGGGTTAATTGACCCGCCTGAAATCCATGGTCTTGCAGAAGGGCCCCCAGCAGCCCTTCACCACCATGCGGTCGCCGGCCAGTTCCGCCGTCGAACGATAGGTGCCGCCGTCATCGGCGTTGTAAATCTGCCCCTTCCAGTGATTGGCTCCGTTGGGCGCCATTCCCGAAATGATGGCCAGGCCAATGACCCGGCGGCTGCGCAAGGCCGGATTGGGATTGTGCTTGTCGATCTTCGGCGTGCCATCCTTGTAGGTCGGCTTGGCCAGACCAACGATGGTGGCGCACAGCGCCTGGCCGCCGCAATAGCTGACACGCACCGTCACCTTGCCATTGTTCATGCGCCAGGTGCCCTCTGGCCCCGCCGTCCCGGCCTGAACCGGAAGTGTTGCAAGAGCCATGCCCGCCGCCAGAATGACTGTCATCAAACGTTTTGCCATAAGACTCCCAACTCCCTGCTCCACCGCCGCACGGCACTACCCCCCGCAGGTCAGCCTCCCAAAATGGGGGCACGATGACTTTCACGCAAGGGACACGAAAAAATATTGCTGCCCCCACCGTCGCCTCTTGCCATGGCAATATCATGAACCGCCCGCGGCGCAATTGGGGCAATTTTACACCATCGCCACATCCACGCGGCCAATGCGCCGCAAAGACCAGGCGGGACTTGCCAGCATCGCCGCCGATGGCTACAGCACAGAAGCCGATCCTGCGGAGGGGTGGCAGAGTGGTCGATTGCGGCGGTCTTGAAAACCGTTGAAGGCGCGAGTCTTCCGGGGGTTCGAATCCCTCCCCCTCCGCCACTTGCATATCGCAAACCCGAGACGAGGCCCCTGATAGGGCCTTTTTTCTTTTTGTTTCAAAGGGGTTTAGCGTTGCCATCCGACTTTCGGAGACTAGAGGTTTGGCCGAAATCGGTCTCTGAAGCCTCCGCGTCTCTTTCCATCCGCCCTTCATCCAAATCGAGACGGATTCCAAAAAGTACGGTTTTTCAGTCCCTTGGCAGAAGCGGATTGCGCCGAGGTTGAGGCGCGTTCGACCGCTGTCGGTGCGAACTGAAACACCCGAAGGCGGCGTGGTTGTGCGGGAAGATGCGAAGGCTTGACCGAGATCAGCGCCAGCGTGTTGCTCCACGCCCGAGTTATCAGATATCAAGTTGCCGAGGTTGTGGTGCTCCCCCAATGTCCAGGGCCAATCTTGCCGCAATCCGAAGATTTGCGAACTTCGTCGTAGTGTGCGTGGCTGCCAACGGCATCCAAACGACACGAAAGGGGCAGGACCGGTTTTTCCATCATGCCAAGAACACCGTCCGGAACCTGCGTTGCCCGTGAGCAGACGTCAGCGCGACCAAAATCAAGCGGCTAAGCAAGCGCGAAAGCGCCCGACAGGCAGAACACTTGATCATCACACAAGTTCAAGCGATCCTACCATTGAACGCCAATTTTGGGAAGTTGACCAAAGCCTCACTCTTGCCCGAAAGCCGATCTATGCTTGCGTAGAACAAGGATATGGGGGGCTTGATGGCATTCATTAGGGATAAAAACGGCCGCATCGTGGGTTCAATATCCACAAAACAATCGGTAGCGGGCGCACAAAGCATTTCTGGGATGCTCGGAAAGGGTAGTTTCAGCCAGTATCGGCAGTCTAAATTGCAGGAAACGGCAGAAGGTGACGTAGGAAAGATGAAAGAAGAATTTGAACTTTGCCTTTTCGACTTGGATGATACGCTGATCCGCACCGCCGACATGGATGAGTTGCGGATGTCAGGAAAGAACATTGATACCGATGCATATCGAAAGTCAGTTCTCGCCGCGTATGGATCTAAATCAAACCGCATCGTGTACTCGGAGGATTTTTTGAATGACCTCAAAGCACAGTTTCCAAAAATGAAGTTTGGGATATTCACGCGATCCCCAAAATCCTACGCGGAAACAATTGTAAATCAAGCGTATCCAAATTTTGAATGGGATATCGGGATTGCATACGAAACCGTTGAAAGAACAAAGCCTTATGGAGACGGAATAGCTCACGCAATTGCGGAGTTGGGTATATCTGATGTCCAAAAAGTCGCTTTGATCGGCGATGGGGATAATGATGTGCGATCCGCTTACCATGCTGGCTCTGCTGTAATATTGGATTGCCATACATGGCAGAGAAAAAGAGTCAGTGACAACTGGCGGGCACTTGGGCACATGCCAGATGCCATGATCGACGGCCCAAAAGAACTAGCACAAGTTTTGGCTGATTTGCCTAGATACCAACTCGATCTAGAGACGAGGATGGTCCAGAAAGGAAAAACACCCTCATCATCAAGATTCGATGATGTTGGTAAATTCATCCCCACTGATGTTGGCGGAGATAATACGAGATTTCCGGTACATACATGTAGTAGATACTTTTCCGCGGACCCTTCCCTTGACAGAAGAAGATCTTGGCACCCGATTAATCAAAGTATATACGACAACAAAGATTCTGTGGAATTCCCCCAAGAGTGGGTTGATTCGGTATCTGAATTTATAAGAAAGACTTTCCCATATTTGAAATTTGGGTTTGGCGAGAAGGTAGTGGTGACCGTTGTGCCCCCAAGACCAGAGCGCAAGCCGAGGCTTGCATTTTTTCTTGCGCAATTGGAGAAGGGGTTTCATGAAAAGGCCAAGTTTAATAAAGAAAAGTTGGTTTTCTGCCCTGACCTTCTAGTGTACCAGGATGGTGTTCGCTCTCATCACGGCGATGGCCTGAGTGCGATTGATCGGTTCAAGAACGTTCGTGATCACCTAGCTGTCGCCAAGCCAGAACTCGTAGCCAACAATGAGAAGGTACTGGTTATCGATGACGTTTGCACGACAGGCGCTAGCCTTATCTATGCGGGGAAATACCTCCAGGAAGCCGGGGCCAGTGAGGTAACTAGGCTCTCAATCGCAATGAACGTAAGCAAAGTCGTATGAAAGCCATCAGCACCAAAACCCATATGCTCCTCACGCTATCCATGCTCAAGGGCATCGGTCCGGCAGCGCTGAGGAACGTTGCGCAGATCCCCTTCTTCGAAGAGGAAGGCATAGCCGAGCTGCTCGCACGACTACCGCGCCATGCAGGGGCAAACATCGACGCGTCTGTCATTGCGGCGGCCGTGATCGAGGCTGATCGCCAGGTTGACTTGGCTCAGGCTGCAGATGCGCGGATCATATCGACTACTGACTCAGAGTACCCCTTGTTATTAAAGGAGACCAAAGACGATCCTCAAATCCTGTTCGTCAAAGGGAAGCTCGCTGAAGAACCCGAAAAGTCGGTGGCGATTATCGGCACGCGGGAACCTACCGAGCATGGCAGGATCATCGCGCAAAGACTGACGGGCTTCTTCGTTAGGGAGGGTTGGAGCGTGGTCAGCGGTCTCGCACTCGGATGCGATGCCTTGGCGCACGAGGCAGCTTTGGACGCCGAAGGGCACACGGTGGCTATTTTGGCGCACGGCTTGCAGACTGTCGCCCCCAGCCGACACAAGAAGCTGGCGGCGCGGATTTTGGAATCTGGCGGGGCCCTTGTTACAGAGTACAAGTTCGGCCAAGAGCCATTACCTACGAATTTCGTGAAGCGCGACCGTATCCAGTCCGGCTTCGCACAGGGTGTGGTGATGGTTCAATCGGATCTGAAAGGCGGAAGCCTGCATGCATCACGTGCGTCCCTTGGTTACGGACGCTGGCTTGCTGTGCCGTTCCCAACCGATCAGGACATTTCGCGATCGGAAGCAAAGATCCAAGCGAACTTGCTATTAGCGGACGGGCCGCCGACGGAAAAGGCGGCATTGTTGAAATGCGAGCAACGCGATCTGGATCGTGTAATAATTCTTCGGAGCAAATCTGACTATGCGCGGATGCTTGGTTCGCCATCGGCCCAAGCTCAACCCCAACCGGCCCCTGTTCCGGAACTGATCGGGGATCTGTTCTCGACACCGCCTGCGGCGGAGCACCAGCCAGAACACAAGCGCGACCGAGGTAGTCAGGTCCTACTTGATCACCTCAAAATGGTCGAGGAACGGCTGGAGGTTTATCACCGCGGCCTTATCGAGCATGGCCGCGTCATCGCACATAACGAGCACTATGAAAGATTGATGCGCGACTTCGAGCAATTGCAGGAATCGCTGCGGCGGGTTCGGGAGCTGGAGTTCAAAACTGCGATGGAGGATTAGCAGCTTCAACAGTTGTAGATGGCGAGTGGCAGTTCTTGGCCACAGCTTCGCCGACCGCTCGTCCCACCTGTTCCCCCCAAGCCTCGCCCGCCAGGAAGCACAGATCATAGAGGCTGACCGCCGTCGCCTCGCGCCTGCAGGTCAGTCGCTTCAACACCTCCGGCGCCAGATAGGCCAACCGCAGTTGGCGGCTGACATGGCGTTCCGCCAGTCCGACCGCCTCGGCCAGTTCCTGAATGGTGGCGAACTCACCCGCATCGATGCGCCGCCGCCATCCCCATGCCCGGCCGATGGCGCGCAGGATGTGCGGATCCTGCGCCTGATCCTCGCTGGGGCGGTAGTCGGCGGGCGGCATGATCTTCGGCCGCCCGTTCTTCTTGCGTACGTTGAGCGGGATCAGCACGCGGATCGTATCGTCTGGCATGGTCATTCAGCAGCCGCCATCTGACGCGGCGCGACCATCTCGCGGACTACGCTTGCTATG
>CALMUW010000099.1 GCA_937872985.1 uncultured Alphaproteobacteria bacterium | reverse complement strand
TTTCGAGCAACTTGTCGGCGGCAGTTGAGTCCAACTGACCGCCGGTTGCTCTAGCACCCATTCGGATGCCCAACCTGTCTAGACAATTAATCCAGGGCGGTGTGGCGGGTTTCCGTGTCGATGAAGAGCGACAGCAGGCCCGCCAGAGCCAGAAGCGCGGCAAAGAGGGCGACCGCCGTGCCGAAGCTCTGGGCGGCGATGCCCGCGAGAGCCGAGGGGGCGAGCAGCCCGCCGAGGCGCGCCATGGACCCGGCCGTGCCCATGCCTGTGGCGCGCAGATGGGTGGGGTAAAGCTCCGGCGTGTAGGCATAGAGCGCGCCCCAGCAGCCCAGCAGGGCAAAGCTCATGAGCAGCAGCGCGCCACCCACCATGATGGCGCTGTTGGCCACGGTGAAGAGCAGGCAGCCCAGGGCGGAGAGCATCAGGAAGGCCGTGAGCGTGGGTTTGCGGCCCCAGGCCTCCACCCCGAAGGCGGCGAGCGCATAGCCGGGGATTTGCGCCAGCGCCACGACGACGAGGAAGCCATAGCCTTTCACGAAGCCGAAATCGCCCGCCGCCAGCTTGCCGGGCATCCAGGTGAAGACGCCGTAATAGGAGAGCGAGACGAGAAACCAGAGGGCGAGCATGACGAAGGTGCGGCGGGCCAGAGGGCCAGCGAAGATGCTGCCGCCCCGGGGGGCGGCGGGAAGGGTCAGGCTTTCGCCTGGTGCCAGGGGGGCCTTGCCATTGCCAGTGAGAACCCGGTTCATGACGGTGGCGGCTTCAGCGCTGCGTCCGGTCTTCAGCAGATAAAGCGGCGATTCCGGCACCCAGAAGCGCAAGCCCAGGCCGATGATGGCCGGAATGGCGGTGAAGGCGAAGATGTAGCGCCAGGGGTCGGCTATGCCCCTGGCGGCGGCCCACCAGGCGGCAAGCGCCACGGCGACCGTGCCCACGGCCCAGAAGCCTTCAAGAATGACGAGCCAGCGGCCGCGTCGTTCCGGCGGCAGGAATTCCGCCATCATGGCGTAATCCACCGGCAGGGTCCCGCCCACGGCAAGGCCGGTCATGAAGCGGAAAATGACGAGCACCCAGAAGGAGGGTGCCAAGGCCGAGAGCAGGCCGAAGACGGCATCGAGCGCCACGGTGAAGAGCAGCACCCGGCGCCGCCCGAAACGATCGGCCAGGCGGCCAAAGAGCGAGGCGCCAATCAGCATGCCAAGGAAAAAGCCGGTGCCGGTCTGCAGCGCCTGCGGCACGGTCAGATCGAAGGTCCTGGCGATGGCGGCGGCGGTGAAGCCCACGGCCAGGACCTGCATGGCATCCGCCGCCCAGACCAGTCCGAAAACGCCCAGAAGTTTTTTCTGAAAGGGGCCGATGCCTGCTCGGGTCAAAACGCTGTCCGCCGTCAGTGCCATGTCAAAACCCTCCGCCAAAAGTTTCACCAGCGCTGGTCATGCCGCCCGCCGCGCGGGCCTGACATGAAGGAGGCGCGCTATAGCAGCCCTTGCCGCGCGCTCAAAGCGGAGATGCGCGGAGCGCCTGCGCCAAATCGCCATGCTTACAAAGTGGTAGAGCGGTTTTGGCTTTGATTGCATCAAAGCGTCCGCTCTGATTTCTTGATGGCGAGCAACTTTTCTGACTTTGCCGATTCCGGCAAAGGTCAGGTTGCTCCAGGGGAGAAGTGGTGCCGCCTGCGTGACTCGAACACGCGACCCCCGCATTACGAATGCGGTGCTCTACCGGCTGAGCTAAGGCGGCCCGGAACGGCTCTGCGATAGACGGTTTCCAAGTGATTTTCAACCCGCTGTCACAGGGCTTTCAGCGGGTCATCACCCAGGGCCTCATCATCGCTCGTGCCGGGGTCGTCCGGCGGGCGGGCGGGTTCGACCTGCCTGGGTCTGGCCAGACGGGAGGGAGCGGGCGCGTCCTCGGTTTCCGCCGCATGGCTCGCCGGTTTCGCGGCGATGGTTTCATAGGGGGCCTTCCACTCGGCGGGCGCTATCTCGCCGGTCACCGGCGAGACGGCGGTCCAGCGGTGGCTGGCCACCCCGTCCGACACCCACATGGGATCGCGCGGTGCACTCATGGCGCGGGCCAGCCATTCGCGGGCCTTGCCCTTGTCGCCCTCGGCCTCCTCGATTTCGGCCATGAGGCCGCAGAGACGCGATTGCGGCTGGAAGGCCAGATGCGGCTCAAGCGCCTTGCGCGCCACGTCCCAGCGCCGGGCGGCCACCGCCGCGCGGGCCAGGGCATAGGCGCCTTCGGCGTTGTCCGCCGTGTCGCCGACGAAATCACGGACCCGCTCGAAGCGGGGCTCGGCCCCGCCGGGTTTCATGTGGCCCGCCACCTCGGCCAGGTCGGGATGGGGGGTCAAGGCCCAGGTGTCGCGCAGCATGGATTGCGCCTTGCGCGGCCTGCCGTCGTTGATATAGGCGCGGGCCGCCACCAGGGTGGCGGGCACCAGGGCGGGATCGAGCTTGTGGGCCTTGAGCGCGGCATTTAGCGCGCCATGGGGATTGCTGTCCTCAAGGCTCAGGGCTTCCGCGGCCAGAAGGGCCGCCTGATGACGGGCCGCCTTGTCGCCGCCGTGTTTCAGGCTGCGGGCATGGGTGATGGCGGCGGCGGTCCAGTCCTTCCTCGCGGTCTGCAATTGCAGCACGGCGGAGGAAGCCCAGGCGAGGTTGGGATTGACCTTGAGGGCGGCTTCGGCATGGCGCTGGGCGGCGGCGTGGTCGCCCGCGGCGCGCGCCTCGGTGAAGAGGCCGCGCAGGCCCAGAATGCGGGTATCGTCGCGGTCGGCCATGTCCTGAAAAATGCGGGTCAGCGCCGGGCGGTCGCCGCGCAATTGCGCCGCCTGCGCCGCCAGCACCTTGGCCAGGGGTTCATCCAGCAGGGTCTTTTCGGCAATGGCGGAATGTCTGGATGCCCCCTGGGCGTCGCCCGCGCCCGCCGCGATGATGCCGCGGGAGAGCGACTCATAGGCCTTGCGGTTCCTGCGGAAGAGCCAATAGCTTTTCACGTCGCGCGGGCTGGACCAGACGCGTTTCACGACCGACCAGAAAAACACCATGGCCATGGTGGCAAGGCCGAGGATGACAGCGGCCACCATGAGCGAGGTTTCAACGACCCGGCCCGCCACATGAACCGAGACGGTGGAGGGATGGTCGGCCAGCCAGGCGAAGAGGAAGGCCGCCGCCGCCAGCAGGGCAAAGCGCCAGACAAGTTTGATCATGGCCTTACCCCTTGGCGGCAATGGCGCGCATCACCGCTTCCGAAGCGGCGGCGAGCGCGGATTCAAGATCAAGCCGGGCCTGGGCGCGGTCGCGCCATTGGGTCAGCGCGTTGGGCCTGGGCTCCCCCCCCTGATTGATGGTGGCGATGGCCTGGCTGAGATCGCCCGCGACGGCAAGGGCGGCGGCCTTGTCGGCAAGGGTGCGCCAGTCATTGTCGCCCTCGTTGCGGATGGTGACGAGGCTGCCCATGCGGTTCCACAACCGGCCCAGCCAGCCCGGTTCTTCGGCAGGTGCGGCGGCGGCGGCTTCCGGCGCGGGCAGGGTGGGGATGGCGGCCTTCAACTCATCGGCCAGGACTGCGGCGTTGGGCAGGCCGAGCCTGGCCTGCGGCCCCAGCACATCAAGTCCGGCGGCGGCGGGCACGAGCGTCTGGAGGCGGGCGAATTCCGCCTCATAGGGCTGGCCTGCGGCAATCCTGGCCTTCAGGTCGGCCAGCGCCGTGGTCATGGTGGCAATGGCCGCGCCACCGTCAGCGCTCGGCGCCTTCAGGCTGGCCACATCCTTCTCCAGCGCTTCCACGCGCTGGGCGAGAGCGGCCAGCGCGGCGGGCGGAATGCCCGTCCCACCGGTGACGGCGGCGGGCGGATTGGCCAGCGCCACCAGGTTCTTGAGATCGGCGATGGTTTTTTCGGCGACGGCAAGGCGCTGGGCCAGTTGCGCCGCCGTCTGATTGCTGGCGTCACCCAGCGCCAGAGTCTTGGCGGTGGCGTCATTGGCCACGCCCTCGATGCGGGAAATATCGCCGCTGAGATTGCTGATCTGGCCGGAAAGGCCGGCGATCTGGTCGAGCGCCGACCTGTCCTGCACCTCAAGGGCCGCAACCTTGCTGGACAGCGCCGTCATCTCGTTGGTGGGCAACCATTGCGACAGGACATCACGGAACAGCCAGCCGCCGATGAGGCCGCCGCCGACGAGGGCCGCCAAAACCCATTTGCCGGAATAGGCCGCAGGCTTTTTTCTGGGCGGCGGCGGGGGCGGGGGTGGGGGCGAGGGTGCCAGATCATCATCACGGGATGAAGTTTCGGCCGCGGGCTTCGCCGCCGCCGGGGTGATGTCCTCGGCATGAAGATCGAGGACGGCGGGCTTGATGGCGGGATCGGGCCGGTCGGCGGGGGAGGGTTTCTTGCTCATGACACAGACCTAATCCTTCGCTTCCGGCGGTTCAAGCAGCTCCAGCATGGCCCCTTCGTTGGGGGCCGTGGCGACATGGCGCGGCCAATCCGGCGGCAGATTTGCCGCCACGTTGGCCGAGATACAGAAGTGGGGCAGGCGCGCCACATGGCCGGAAAGCCCGTGGGCCTTGACCTCATCCACCCAGACGCGGGCGGTGCGCGGCGAATAGAGCAGCACGCCTTCGGCCCAGTTCACCCTGTCCTCCGCCCCGGAGATGGCGCGCGGCACGGCGTCATAGGTGATGACGCGGGTGAGGCTGAAGCCCTGCTTCTTGAGCAGGCCCGCAAGGTCGCCGGCGGTTTCCACGCCCGAGAGATAGAGCAGCGGCCCATGCTCCGGCCGCAGATGCTTCAGGATGTGGCGCGACAGGCCCTGAAGGTCGCCGCCCTGGGCGGTGGCGAAGACAAAGCCCTCGTGCCGGGCAAAGGCGGCGGTCTGCGGCCCGACACAAAGCATGGGCAGGAATTTCAGGGCATCAAGGGCAGAGCCCAGTTTCAGGGCATTGGCGCTGGTGGCGACGACGGCCTGCCAGTTGCCTTCGGGAATTACCGCGTCGGTCCTGGATACAATGTCGAGGAGAGGAAGGGCCTCGGCCTCATGGCCCAAGCCCTCCAGTCTGGCGATCAGCGCGCGCGCGTCTTCTTCCGGTCTGGTGACGAGAAGTTTCATGCCTCAGGCGATTGCCGACCCTCCCGCACGTTTCACCTCCTCGCCCGCATCGTGGCCCATGGCGGCGGCATCCGCCGCAGGACCGACGCGGGTGGTTTCAAAGCACTTTAGCCCATCCAGGGTCAGGGCGTGACCCCGGAAATGCAGCCTGCCGTCCTGCAGTTCCGCGTGGCCGGCAATGGGGGTGCGGCAGGAACCGTCAAGGGCGGCGAGGAAGGCGCGCTCGCAGGCCACCGCAATGGCGGAGGGTTCGTGATTGATGGCCGCAAGAAGGTCGCGCACCCGGTGGGCGTCGCGGCGCGTCTCGATGCCGATGGCACCCTGGGCCACGGCGGGCAGCATGACATCGGTGGGCACGCGCCAGGTGATGTGTTCGGTATAGCCCAGTCGGTTCAGCCCGGCGCAGGCCAGGAAGGTGGCATCGGCCACGCCATCGGCGAGTTTCTTCAGCCGCGTCTCGACATTGCCGCGAAACTGCACCGGGCGGAGATCGGGGCGCAGACGCAATACCTGGGCGGTGCGCCTGACCGAGGAGGACCCGAGGACCGCCCCCTGCGGCAGCTCGTGGATGGTATTCGCCTTGAGCGACAGGAAGGCATCGCGCACGTCCTCACGCGGCAGGATGGCCACCATGTCCAGCCCTTCGGGCAGTTGCGCGGGCACGTCCTTCATGGAATGGACGGCGAGATCGATGGTGCGGTCGAGGAGCGCTTCCTCGATCTCCTTGGTGAAAAGGCCCTTGCCGCCTATGTCGGCGAGCGGGCGGTCGCGCACGCGGTCGCCGGTGGTCGAGATCACCACGATCTCGAGATCGGATTCGGCCAAGCCATGGGCCGCCATGAGGCGGCGGCGGGTTTCATGGGCCTGGGCCAGGGCCAGGGGGGAACCACGGGTTCCAATGCGCAAGCGGGTCATTTGCAAAGTCTAGGGTCTCAATGGTAGAGCGGCAATCTCTATTCGATTAACCGGATTTGGCAAGACGTTCATGGCCGCGGGCCCCTTGACCATCCTTGGCATTGAAACTTCCTGCGACGAGACCGCCGCCGCCGTGGTGCGCCGCCATAAGGACGGGCGCGGCGAGGTATTGGGCCAGCGCGTGCTGTCGCAGGTGCAGGACCATGCGCCCTATGGCGGGGTGGTGCCGGAGATTGCCGCGCGCGCCCATATCCAGCATCTCGACCGGCTGGTGGCCGAGGCCATGGCCGAGGCGGGCGTGGGCTTTGCCGATCTCTCCGGCGTGGCGGCAACGGCGGGGCCGGGGCTGCTGGGCGGGCTTCTGGTCGGCCTGACCTTCGCCAAGGGCGTGGCCATGGCCCATGGGCTGCCCTTCCTGGCGGTCAATCATCTCGAAGGCCATGCGCTGACCATGCGCCTGCTGGGGCATTATCCCTTCCCCTATCTGCTGCTGCTGGTGTCCGGCGGGCACACGCAATTCCAGATGGTGGAGGGCGTGGGGCGCTATGTGCGCATCGGCACCACCATTGATGATGCGGCGGGCGAGGCCTTCGACAAGGTGGCGAAGCTTCTGGGCCTTGGCTATCCCGGCGGGCCGCAGGTGGAGGCCCAGGCCAGGCGCGGCAATGCCCAGCGGTTTGAATTTCCCAGGCCGCTGAAGGGCCGCAAGGACTGCAACTTCTCCTTCTCCGGCCTGAAAACGGCGGTGCGCGAACAGATCGAGGATCTGGGTCAGCTTACCGATCAGGATGTGGCCGATGTCTGCGCCTCCTTCGAGGCGGCGGTGGCCGAGGTCATGGTCGACCGGCTGGGGCGCGCGCTGGCGATCTTCGCGGAAGCGCATCCCGGCTTGTGCCGCCCGCATCTGGTGGTGGCGGGGGGCGTAGCGGCGAACCGGGCGCTCCGCCGGGCGATCGAGGAGGAAGCCGCCAGGGGGGGGGCAAGCCTTGCGGCCCCCCCCAATCATCTGTGCACGGATAATGCCGCCATGATCGCCTGGGCGGGAGCCGAACGCCTGGCACTGGGCGAGCAGGACGGGCTTGATTTTTCAGCCCGCGCCCGCTGGCCGCTGGATCAGGTGTCGGCCCCTGTCTATGGTCATGGCAAGCTGGGAGCCAAGGCATGAGACGGATCGCGGTGGCGGGGGACGGGGCCTGGGGCACGGCGCTCGCCCATGTGGCGCGCAGCGCGGGCCATGACGTTGCCCTGTGGACCCGGGAAAACCCTGACGCCGGGGTGATCGCGCGGGCCGAGGCCATCATCATGGCGGTGCCGGCGCAGGCACTGGGCGCGGTGGTGCAGCGCCTCGACCTGGCCCACGGTCCGAAACTCATCATCGCCGCCAAGGGCATCGAGCAGGCAAGCGGGCGCTTCATGAACGAGGTGGCGGAGGCCGTGGCCCCCGCCGTGGATGCGCTCATTCTTTCCGGCCCGTCCTTTGCCGCCGATGTGGTGAAGGGCCTGCCCACGGCGGTCACCCTGGCGGGACCCACCTTCGCCATGGCCAAGGACTGGGGCGATGCCCTGTCGCTGCCGCATTTCCGCATCTATGCCTCGGATGACGTGCGCGGGGTGGAGATCGGCGGGGCGCTGAAGAATGTTCTGGCCATTGCCTGCGGCATTGCCGACGGGCGGCGGCTGGGCGACAGCGCGCGGGCGGCCTTGACCACGCGGGGCTTTGCCGAACTGTCGCGCTTTGGCCGCACATTGGGGGCCAGGCCGGAAACCCTCATGGGACTGTCGGGTCTGGGTGATCTGCTGCTCACCTGTTCCAGCCGTCAATCGCGCAATTATTCCTTCGGCTTTGCCATCGGCGAGGGCCGCACGGCGCATGAAGCAATGAGCGCGGCCAAGGGCGTGGTGGAGGGGGCCTTCACGGCGGCCATCGCGGTGAAAATCGCCCATGACAAGGGCGTTGACATGCCCATTGCCGAGGCCGTTGATGCCATCATCAACCGGGGTTCCGACCCCGAAACCGAAATCGCCCGGCTGCTGGCGCGGCCTGCGGGCGCTGAACACCGCTAGAGGAAACCATGGCCTATTTTGTGTTGCTGTGCACCGACAAGCCCCACCATGCCGAGATGCGCATGGCGGTCAGGCCCGACCATCTCGCCTATCTCATGGATTATTCCGAGAGCGTGAAGGCCGCCGGGCCTTTTCTTGACGATCAGGGCGGCATGGTGGGCTCCATGCTGATCATCAATGTGGACGACCGCGCCCAGGCCGAACAATTCGCGGCGGGCGATCCCTATGCCAAGGCGGGCCTCTTTTCCAGGGTGGAGATCCGGCCGTGGAAATGGGTGATCGGCGAACCGGGGGCAGCGTGATGGCCTATTGGCTGTTCAAGTCGGAACCCGCGACCTGGAGCTGGGCGCAGCAGAAGGCCAAGGGCCGCGACGGCGAGGCCTGGACCGGGGTGCGCAATTATCAGGCGCGCAACCACATGCGGGCCATGAAGCTGGGCGACAAGGGCTTTTTCTACCATTCCAACGAGGGCCGCGAGATCGTCGGCATTGTCGAGGTCTGCGCCCTGGCTCACCCTGACGTCACGGTGAAAAAGGGGACCAAGGGCGAGTGGGACTGTGTGGACATTCGCGCCTTGCAGGATGTGCCCAGGCCGGTGACGCTGGATGTCATCAAGGCCGAACCGCGTCTGGCGGACATGGTGCTGGTCAACAATTCGCGGCTCTCGGTGCAGCCGGTCACGGCGGCGGAATGGGCGGTGATCTGCGACATGGGCGGAGTGAAGCGCCCGCCGCGCCTGTCGGATGAATAGCATCGCCGACCGCGCCCGCTTCATCGTCGAGCATACGGAAGTGATGGCCCCGCCGCTGGTGCCGGAACTGCGGCTGCACCTGGCGCATGAGGCGGTGCCCCTGTGGCAGAAGACCGAGGAGGAACTGGGCACCATGGGCCTGCCGCCGCCCTTCTGGGCCTTTGCCTGGGCGGGGGGACAGGCGCTGGCGCGCCATGTTCTGGACCGGCCAGAGCTGGTGCGCGGCAAGCGGGTGATCGACCTTGCCGCCGGTTCGGGGCTGGTGGGCATTGCCGCGAGGATGGCGGGAGCGGCGCATGTGCTGGCGGCGGATATCGACGGCTTTGCGCTGGCGGCCATGGGGCTTAATGCCGATCGCAATGGGGTGGTGCTGGCGACGAGCGGCGACAATCTTCTGGCCGCGCCGCCGCCCGATGCGGACGTCATCCTGGTGGGCGACCTGTTCTACGAGAAGACCCTGGCGGAGCAAGCGTGGGCCTGGCTGATGGCGGCGCGGGCGACGGGGGCCGTCATTCTCATCGGCGATCCGGGCCGGAGCTATCTGCCGCGCGAGCGCCTCCCCCGCCTGGCTGACTATGCCGTGCCGGTGAGCCGCGACCTTGAGGACGCCGAGATCAAGCATACGGCGGTGTGGCAGCCGGTCTGAGCCTGGGCCAGCCATTAGACATTAGACAGGAGTCGGATGGCCTCCCCCCTTGCGCGCCCGGCCCCATTGGGGCTTCAATCGGCGCAAGCAGGTAAAACCCATGGGAGGACGACGCATGTCCGAGAAAGTCTATCCGGTTTCGGCCAAGTGGAAGAAGACGGCCTATGTCGATGACGCGGCCTATCAGCGCATGTATGCCGAATCGGTCAACAAGCCGGAAGTGTTCTGGGCCAAGCACGCCAAGCGGCTGGACTGGTTCAAGACGCCGAAGAAGATCAAGAACGTCAACTACGGCTATCCCAAGGTTTCCATCAAGTGGTTCGAGGATGGCGTTCTCAACGTCGCCTATAACTGCATCGACCGCCACCTGAAGAAGCGCGGCAACCAGACGGCCATCATCTGGGAAGGCGACAACCCCTACGACGACAAGAAGATCACCTATAACGAACTCCACGAGCAGGTGGGCAAGTTCGCCAACGTCCTGAAGCGCAACGGCGTGAAGAAGGGCGATTGCGTGACCATCTACCTGCCGATGATCCCGGAAGCGGCCTATGCCATGCTGGCCTGCGCCCGCATCGGCGCGGTGCATTCCATCGTCTTCGGCGGCTTCTCGCCGGACTCGCTGGCGGGCCGCATCAACGACGCCAATTCCAAGCTCATCATCACCGCCGACGAAGGCTTGCGCGGCGGGCGCAAGGTGCCGCTCAAGCACAATTGCGACGAGGCGCTGAAGCGCTGCGCGGGCAATGAGAAGGTGCTGGTGGTGCGCCGCACGGGCGCGCCCATCACCATGTATCCCAACCGCGACATCTGGTACCACGAGGAATTCGCCAAGGTGGATGCCGAGTGCAAGCCGGAGAAGATGAAGGCGGAAGATCCGCTGTTCATCCTCTACACCTCCGGTTCCACCGGCAAGCCCAAGGGTGTGCTGCACACCACCGGCGGCTATCTCGTCTATGCCGCGATGACGCATCAATATGTCTTCGACTACAAGGACGGCGACATCTATTGGTGCACGGCGGACGTGGGCTGGGTCACCGGCCACAGCTACATCGTCTATGGGCCGCTGGCCAATGGCGCCACCACGCTGATGTTCGAAGGCGTGCCCAATTATCCCACGGCCTCGCGCTTCTGGGAGGTCATCGACAAGCACAAGGTCAACATCTTCTACACCGCGCCCACCGCCATCCGCGCGCTCATGGGCTCGGGCGAGGAACTGGTGCGCAAGTCGTCGCGCAAGTCGCTGAAGCTTCTGGGCTCGGTGGGTGAGCCGATCAATCCGGAAGCCTGGGAGTGGTATCACCGCGTGGTGGGCGACGACCGCTGCCCCATCGTGGACACCTGGTGGCAGACCGAAACCGGCGGCATCCTGATCACGCCGCTGCCGGGCGCCACCAAGCTGAAGCCGGGTTCGGCCACGCGGCCCTTCTTCGGCGTCAAGCCCGCGCTGGTGGACGACAAGGGCACCCTCATCGAGGGTGCGGCCTCGGGCAATCTGGTCATCCTCGACTCCTGGCCGGGCCAGATGCGCACCGTGTTCGGCGATCATGACCGCTTCGTGCAGACCTATTTCTCCACCTACAAGGGCATGTATTTCACCGGCGACGGCTGCCGCCGCGATGCGGACGGCTATTACTGGATCACCGGCCGCGTCGATGATGTGATCAACGTGTCCGGCCATCGCCTCGGCACGGCGGAAATCGAATCCGCGCTGGTGGCGCATCCCAAGGTGTCGGAAGCCGCCGTGGTGGGTTATCCGCACGACCTCAAGGGCCAGGGCATCTATTGCTATGTGACCCTGATGGAGGGCGAGGAAGCCACCGAGGAATTGAAAAAGGATCTGGTGGCCCATGTCCGCAAAGAGATCGGGCCGCTGGCCACGCCGGACAAGGTGCACTTCGCCCCCGGCCTGCCCAAGACGCGGTCCGGCAAGATCATGCGCCGCATCCTGCGCAAGATCGCCGAGGACGATTTTGCGGCGCTGGGCGATACCTCCACCCTGGCCGATCCGTCGGTGGTGGACGACCTCATCGAGCACCGCCAGAACAAGCGGCTGTAATTCACCGGACAGTGACAGGGGCGGCCCGGGCGCAATCCCGGGCCGTCATTTTTTTGCCAAGAGCGGGGGCTTAATGCCGGGCATGACCGCAATACTCTCCCGCCGCCGTTTTCTGCTTGCCGCTGCCGCCACCGCGGCCGCCTCGCCTGCCGCACTGGCGGCGGGCCAGGCGAAAAAGCGCCAGCCCTACTACGGGGCCGAGATGGTGCGCTTCAACTCGCCGGAACGGCTCGGCACCATCATCGTCAACACCGGGGAAAAGGCGCTCTATCACATCATCGCCCCCGGCGTGGCCATGCGTTATGGCGTGGCCGTGGGCAAGGCGGGCTTCGACTGGGCCGGCATTGCCAAGGTGGGGCGCAAGGTGGAATGGCCGGTATGGACCCCGCCCCGGAGCATGATCGTGCGCAAGCCGGAACTGGCGCAATGGGCCAAGGGCATGCCGGGCGGGCCGAAGAACCCGCTGGGGGCGCGGGCCATCTATCTCTTCGCCGGCGGGCGGGACACGCTGTTCCGCATCCACGGCACCAATGAACCCTGGTCCATCGGCTCGGCCGCCTCGTCGGGCTGCATCCGCATGCTGAACCAGGAGGTGATCGAGCTTTATGACCAGATCACCCTGGGCGATAAGGTTATTGTTATCTAGAGTCCGTCTGATTTAAACGGATTCACAAATCAGTATTTGTGTGATTCAAAC
>CALMUW010000098.1 GCA_937872985.1 uncultured Alphaproteobacteria bacterium | reverse complement strand
TAGAGCGTGTCATTGCCGTCGCCGCCCGCGAGCGTGTCATTGCCGACCAGGCCGTAGAGCAGGTCATCGCCGCCCAAACCAGAAAGTGTGTTGGCGCCATTGTTGCCGGTAATGGTGTCTGCCCCACTGCCGCCCATCGTGTTTTCGATGTTACAGTTGTAAGCGATGGCGATGTTGTAGGTCATCGCCGCGCAGCTGCTGTAGCTTCCTGGGGCCAGCGAAATCACGCAACTGGTGGAAAAGCCGGAAAAATCGATGGTGTCGGTGCCGCCGGCATCCCAGATGGTGAAGATGGGATAGGCGTTCTGGGAGAAATTGTAGAATGCCGCACCCGCCGTGCTGTTGAAGCCATAGACCGTGTCGCCGGTGCGCGTGGTGAGGTCAGCACCATAGAGCGCCTGGATGGCCGCCACGTCATCCAACATGGGCGTGGTGGGATAATGCCAATAGTCATCGACGCCATACCAGTCGGCACCGAGATTGTCGGCGTCGAAATAGGACATGATGGAATATTGCACGGTGTCGTGGGTGTAGAGGGCATCAACGGCATAGGACGGATCGCCGCCGTTGTAGTTTCCGGGATGAGCCAGCCCGAGGGCGTGCCCCATCTCGTGCATATAGGTGAGATAGCCCCAGTCGCCCTGCACCGGAGTCATCAGGTTGTTGATGTCTCCGGGCGTGTTGTAGGCGGAGTTAAGCCAGATGGCCTGGGTGATCAAGCCATTCTGGGGATAGACGTCCTGCCAGGTGTAGGCATAGCTGCCGCCCATGGTGCTGGTATTCTCGAAGGAAATATTGGGCACCGTGTCGTTGTGCACCAGGGTCGAGGCAATGAGGTCATCCCAGGCGCGGGCCGCGGCTTCCGCCACCACCTTCTGTGCCGCTGACAGGGCGGAAAAGCCCGCTGCCTCATAGCCGATGGAAAAGCTGGGGGCCGTCGCAAGATAGCCATAGCTGATGGTTGGCGTCGTCCATGCGAAATTGTTCCGCAGCAGGTTGTCGATGATCTGCTCTTGGGTCCAGACTTCCATGTTGAATTCCAATCGATCCCTGCTCTGTCGGTAATGGCGTGGCAAAACATATCATGCCCCCGCACTGTGGTGACAAGAGGACAATGATACTGACAAGTGTGGGTAATAATCCCCTAAAGCGGTTTTGGCTTTGATGGCTCAAAGCCACCGCTCTGACTTATTGATGGCGAGCACCTTGTCTGACTTTTGCTGAGTCGATCAAAAGTCAGGTTGCTCTGAGGGGGGTGGCGCGCCCTACGGGAGTCGAACCCGTCTTTACAACGTGAAAGGCTGTCGTCCTAACCGATAGACGAAGGGCGCCTGCGCACTCAATCCGCGCACCCCTGTGCCAGGGCATATGGGGTGACGGAAATCCCGGCGCGACGCCGGGACCGGGGCCTCTATAGAGGGGTTCGTGCGCCCTTTCAAGCATCAGAATGGGCTTTCACCCCACCCGGGCCACATCCTCAATATGAAGGCTGGCCGCGCGCTTGCCGTTCCAGTCGTTGAGGGTGAGGCGTCCGGCCACATGGAGCGGGAACTGGCGCTCGGTCAGCAGCACCTCGCCCAGTTCCGTTGCCATGGCGCGGAAGGCAATGGCCTTGAGCCTCGTGCCGTCAGAGGAGGCCAGGGTGCAGCGGATATGGTCGGAACCCGCCGGGTCGGCATAGACCACGCGGTGGGCCGGAAAGACAAAGGTGGGAGCCGGATGGCCCGCGCCATAGGGGCCGGCCTGATCCAGCAGTTCCAGCAACTCCAGCGTGGCCCCCGAGGCGGTGAGCGCGCCGTCGATGGCCAGCGATCGGGCGGCAGCGGCGGAAAGCTCCGCCCCCAGTTCCTGTTCGAGGAAGGCGCGCAGATCGGCCAGCCGTTCGGTTTCCACCGTGAGGCCCGCCGCCATGGCGTGGCCGCCGCCCTTGACGATGAGGCCCTGCTCCAGCGCGGCGCGCACGGCCCGGCCGAGATCGACTCCCGCCACCGAGCGGCCGGAACCGGTGGACTTGCCCGTATCGGGATCCACGGCGAGGACGAAGCTCGGCACCTGAAACCGTTCCTTGAGTCGCGCGGCGGCCAGACCGACCACGCCGGGATGCCAGCCCTTCGCCGCCACCACCAGAGAGGAGAGATTGGCGCGCGTGCCCAGATTGGCCTCGGCCTGATGGACCGCCTGATCCACCACCCGAAGTTCCACTTCCTGACGTTCGCGGTTCAGGGCCTCAAGGTTCTGGGCCAGGTGTGCGGCCCGGCCCTTGTCATGGGTCACCAGCAGTTCCAGCGCCTCACCGGCGTGGCCGATGCGACCTGCCGCGTTGAGGCGCGGACCGAGCATGAAGCCCAGGCCATGGACATCGGGCGCACGGCGCAGGCGCGCCATGTCCGCCAGCGTGGCCAGCCCCACATTCCGGCGGTTGGCCATGACCTTCAGGCCTTGCGTGACATAGGCGCGGTTCAGACCCTTCAGCGGCACCACATCGCAGACCGTGGCCAGGGCCACCAGGTCGAGCCAATGCAGCAGGTTGGGTTCCGGGCGGGCCGCGCTGAAATGTCCGAGGTGGCGAAGCGCGCGCAGGGTGGCGGCGAGCAGGATGAAGGTGACGCCGGCGGCGCAGAGATGGCCCTGCCCCGAGACGTCATCCTGGCGGTTGGGGTTGATGACGGCCTCGGCCTGCGGCAGGTCGGCTGATGCCTGATGGTGATCGACGATGATGGTGGCCAGGCCAAGGTGCGCGGCGTGGGCCAGGGGATCATGGGAGAGGACGCCGCAATCCAGCGTCAGCAGCAGGGCCACGCCCTGCCCCTTCAGAGCCTCCACCGCCTGCTGGCTGGGGCCATAGCCCTCCGTCAGGCGGTCGGGAATATGGACCGCCGCATCCGACCCCACGGCGCGCAGAAAGCGCAGCATGAGGGCGGCGGAGGATACGCCGTCCACGTCATAGTCGCTGATGATGCCGATGGCTTCGCCGTCGCGGATGGCGCGCGCCAAGCGTGCCGCGCCCTTTTCCATGTCGCGGAAACTCCCGGGCGCGGGCATGAGGGTGCGCAGGGTCGGCGTCAGGAAGGCTTCGGCCTCGGCCACGCTCACGCCCCGGCCCGCCAGCACCCGGCCGAGGATTTCCGGCAGGTCGTGGGCCTGGGCGATGGCCTGGGCGGCCCGGGCATTGTCCAGCCGCGCCTGCCAGCGGCGGCCCGTGAGCGAGCGTTCAATGCCGAGAAAGGCGGGCTGGCCTGCCGTCATGTCCGCTCGATGCGGATGACGCGCGGCGGCAGGGCCACCAGATTCTGCTGGCGGATATGGGCCAGCGCCTGGCGCACCGTGGCGTCGAGCGCATCATGGGTGATGAGAATGAAGGGGGCCGTCTCGCGCACGCCGGAGCCGCGCGTCAGGCCGCGCTGCACGATGCTCTCGATGGAGATCTGCATGTCGGCGAAGACCTTGGCCACGGCGGCGACCGAGCCGGGCCGGTCGAGCAGTTCAAGCGCCACGTAGAAGCCGCCGGTGTGGGGCTGGTTGCCGACGTTGTGATAGCGGCGCAACTGGTCCGCCGGAATGCCGAAGGCGGGGGTGCGCTGGCCGCGCGCCAGATCGGCGATGTCGCCGACCACGGCGGAGGCAGTGGGATGAGCGCCCGCCCCGCGCCCCTCCATCATCAGATCGCCGACGAAATCGCCCTTGACCACCACGGCGTTGAACACGCCATCGGTTTCCGAGACGGCGCTGTCCTTGGGCAGCAGCGTGGGGTGAACCCGCTGTTCGATGCCGTTGCCATGATCGACGGCGACCCCGAGCAGCTTGATCTTGAAGCCGAGATCACCGGCGTTGCGGATGTCGTCGATGGTGACGGCCTCGATGCCCTCGATGGTGATGGCGTCGAGATTGACCTCGGTGCCGAAGGCGAGCGAGGTGAGCACGGCAAGCTTGTGGGCGGTGTCGAAGCCGCCGATGTCGAAGGTGGGATCAGCCTCGGCGTAGCCCAGTTCCTGGGCCTCGCGCAGCACATCGGCGAAGGCCCGGCCCTCATCCCCCATCTTGGTGAGGATATAGTTGCAGGTGCCGTTCATGATGCCGAAGAGTTTCTTCACCCGGTTTCCGGCCAGCCCCTCGCGCAGCACCTTGATGATGGGGATGCCACCCGCCACCGCCGCCTCGAAGCTGAGTTGCACGTCTCTGGCCTCAGCCGCGCGGGCCAGGGCCGCGCCATGGCGGGCGAGCAGCGCCTTGTTGGCGGTGACCACATGTTTGCCGGTGGCGATGGCGGTTTCCACCGCCTCCTTGGCCGGGCCGGAGTCGCCGCCGATCAACTCCACGAAGACATCGACATCGGGGCTGGCGGCCAGCTTCACCGGATCGTCAAACCAGGCGAAGGGGCTGAGGTCATGGCCCCGGTTCTTGCTTCTGGAGCGGGCCGAAATGGCGGTGAGCGCCACCGGGCGGCCCGCGCGCTGGCCCAGAAGCCCACCATTGCTTTTCAACAGATCGAGAACGCCGACGCCGACATTCCCCAGCCCGGCCAGCCCCAGGCGCAGTGCATTCGTCATGATCAATCCATATCCGACCCGGGCCGGACTATGGCGGCGGCAGGCCGATTTGGCAAGGAAGGCGCCGCTCCGCCCTGACCTTGTTCCTTTGATCTGTTGCGCGCCGGAGAATCCGCATTAGAGTGCGACAAAAAGTCCCCTTGGAGGAGCCATGACCGACAAGACTCCTGCTGATCCCGGCGCCTACCGGCTGGCCGATCCCGCACGCCTGGCACAGAACATGGCGCAGGTCTTCGAGCAGGCCTCGAAGATCGCCCGCACCCTGGCGGAGCGGCCCGACCTGCAACGCAAGGAGCAGGAAAGCCAGGTGACGCCGGTGGAACAGGTGATGGCCACCCTGTCGCAGGTGATGCAATCCTACATGGCCGATCCGCAGCGCCTGATGGACGCCCAGATGAAGCTGTGGGCCAGCTATGGCAGCCTGTGGCAGAACGCCTGGGCGCGCTTCCTCGGCCAGCCTGCGGAAACCGTGGCCAGTCCGCCGCGCGCCGACCGGCGCTTTGCCGACAAGGACTGGCAGGAAAACACCATCTTCGATTTCCTCAAGCAGTTCTATCTCGTCTCGGCCAGTTGGGCGGTCGAGATGGTGAACGAGGCGCAGGGCCTGGATGACCACACCCGCCACAAGGCGCGCTTCTATGTCGAGAACATCGTCAACGCGCTGTCGCCGTCCAATTTCATCGTGTCGAACCCGGAGGTGCTGCGCCTGACGCTCGCCACCAATGGCGAGAACCTGATCGAGGGCATGAAGCATCTGGAGCGCGACTTCCAGAATCCGGAAGGGCGCCTGCGCATCCGCCAGACCGACCTCTCGGCCTTCGAGATCGGGCGCAACATCGCCATGACGCCGGGCAAGGTGGTGTTCCGCAACGAACTCTTTGAACTCATCCACTATGCGCCGACGACGGCGGAGCAGTTCGCCATTCCGCTGCTGATCATGCCGCCATGGATCAACAAGTTCTACATTCTCGACCTGAACGAGAAGAAGTCCTTCGTGCGCTGGGCGACGGCGCAGGGCTTGTCAGTCTTTATCATGAGCTGGGTGAACGCGGGCGAAGCCGAGGCCGGCAAGAATTTCACCGACTACATGAAGGAAGGTTTCCTGACGGCGGTGAGCAAGGTGTGCGAGGCCACCGGCTCCGACACGGTCAACACCATCGGCTACTGCATCGGCGGCACCATGCTGACGGCGGCGCTGGGCTATATGGCGGCCAAGGGCGACAATCGCGTCAACTCCGCCACGCTGTTCACCACCCAGGTGGATTTTGAACTGGCGGGCGATCTCAAGGTCTATGTGGACGACGAGCAGGTGCGCTGGATCGAGGAGCGCATGGAGGGCAAGGGTTATCTGCCCGGCACGCGCATGGCGGACGCCTTCAACCTGTTGCGCTCCAACGACCTGATCTGGTCCTTCGTGGTCAACAACTACATGCTGGGGCGCGAGCCCATGGCCTTCGACCTCTTGTACTGGAACAGCGATTCCACCCGCATGCCGGCGGGGGTGCATTCCTTCTATCTGCGCGAGACCTACATGAAGAACTCGCTGGCCCAGGGCCAGCTGATGCTGGACGGGGTGCAGATCGACCTGAAGAAGGTGACGGTGCCGGTCTATAATCTGGCGACGCGGGAAGACCATATCGCGCCCGCGCCCTCGGTGTTCCGGGTCGGGCGCTTCCTCGGCGGGGAAACGCGGCTCGTCGTCTCCGGCTCCGGCCATATCGCGGGCGTCATCAATCCGCCGGAGATGAAGAAATACCAGTATTGGACCAACGACGAAGCCGCGGAGACGCTAGAGGACTGGATGAAGGGCGCCAGGGAAAACCCGGGATCCTGGTGGCCGGACTGGTTCGCCTGGATCAGCCAGCGGTCGGGCGGGAAAGTGCCGGCGCGGGTGCCGGGCGAGGGCGGGCTTGCCGCCATCGGCGATGCGCCGGGCGATTATGTGAAGGCGCGCAGTGAATGACGGCCACTTGGCGGTTCATCCCGCCCGGCGCGCCGTGATATGATGGCTCATGATCCGTCTGGTGCTTGCACTTTTGCTATCCGCCCTGCCTGCCGCAGCCTTCGCGGCGGACGATGCGGCGCACGGCAGGCAATTGGCCGAGGCCAATTGCACCCAGTGTCATGCCATCGGCGGCACCGGCGGAAGCCCCCCGCCGCCCGCACCGCCGTTCCGCGACATCGCCGGTTTCTATGACAGGATGGACCTGATCGATGGATTCATGGAGGGCCTCTCCACCCACGATCCGCGCATGCCGGACTGGCAGATGACCATGGAGCAGGCGGAAGATCTGGCTGCCTATATCATGACGTTGATGACGCCGGGCCAGGCCGATCTCGCAAATTCACCCGCCGCCACGGGGCGCGCCATTCTCGCCGCCCGATGCGCCGCCTGCCACGCCATCCATCCCGCCGGGGACAGCGTGCTCAAGACCGCCCCGCCCTTCCGCGAGGTGGTGACGCGCTATCCGCCGGAAGCATTGCAGGAGGCCCTGGCCGAGGGCATCGCCACAGGCCACGAGACCATGCCGCAGTTTGAATTCGAGCCGGACGACATCACCGCCATCATCGCCTATCTCGACACCCTGAAGCGGCAGTGACACTGTGGTCCCTCGCAAAAGAAAAGGCCGGGACGAACCCGGCCTTTTGATCTTGTGTCTCGCCGCAGCGCCTAGCGCTTGGAGAACTGGAACGACCGGCGGGCCTTCGGCTTGCCGTATTTCTTGCGTTCCACGGCGCGGGCGTCGCGGGTCAGGAAGCCCGCCTTCTTCAGCACCGCGCGCAGCTCCGGCTCGAAGTAGGTGAGGGCGCGGGAAATGCCGTGACGCACGGCACCGGCCTGGCCGGAGAGGCCGCCGCCGGTAACGGTGCAGTCAATGTCGACCTGCGTGGCGCGGCCAGCGGTGACCAGCGGCTGCTGCACGACCATGCGCAGCACGGGGCGGGCGAAGTAGGTCTCGATCGCCTTGCCGTTGACGGTGATCTTGCCGGAGCCGCGCTTCACCCAGACGCGCGAGATGGCGTCCTTGCGGCGGCCGGTGGCATAGGCGCGGCCCTTGGCGTCAAGCTTGGGCTTGGCCGGGGCGGCGGCAGCAGCGGGAGCCATCCCCATGGCCGCACCGAGGTTGGAAAGAGTGGTGGTCTCAGCCATGGCGTCAGCCTCTCACAGCGTTCTTGGGGTTCAGCGACTTGACGTCGAGCTTCACCGGGTTCTGGGCCTCATGCGGGTGCGAGGGACCGGCATAGATGCGCAGGTTGGTCATCTGCTGGCGCTTCAGCGAGGCGCCGGGCAGCATGCGCTTCACCGCCGCTTCGAGCACACGCTCCGGGTGCTTGCCGTCGAGGATCTGGTGCGCCTTGCGCTCCTTGATGCCGCCGGGGAATCCGGTGTGCCAGTAATAGGGCTTGTCCTTGCGCTTGTTGCCGGTGAAGGCAATCTTCTCGCAATTGATGACGATGACGTTGTCGCCGCAATCCATGTGCGGGGTGAAGGTGGGCTTGTGCTTGCCGCGCAGCCGGTTGGCGATGATGGTGGCAAGACGGCCAACCACCAGACCTTCGGCGTCGATCAGCACCCAATCCTTCACGATGTCCTTGGCTTTCGCCGAATAGGTCTTCATGGGATGATCCTGGGTCGTTTGCTGGGTCAATCAAAAGGCACCGCCCGAAAGCAGTGCCATCACGGCGCGTCGAATGGGTTTTTGCCCCTGCCCTGTAAAAAAAATCCGGAAAAAATGGCCGTAAATTTTTTGTGGTTTTTAAATCCCCGTTAAAGGGGGGGCGGGGCCCCGCCATGAATTTGGCAATTTGTCAGGGCATTCAGTTTTTCCCGCGCTTGCTTTATGGTGCAGGCCAACCAGAGCTGCCGTGTCCACTCGCAGTTCCAAGGGGGGAAGTCATGACGGTTTATTCTCGCAAGATCATGGGCCTGTCCGCCGTGCTGCTGCTGGCGGGCGCGGCCACTGTGGCGCTGGCGCAAACGGCAGCGCCAACCCCGCCTGCGGCAACACCCATGGTGCCGCCCGCCACCACCACCACACCGGCGGCCCCCACGGCTCCGGCAGCAACGCCAGCCGCACCGGCAGCACCGGCGGCCGCCACTCCTGCCCCGGCCACGCCTGCGGCCCCGGCGACACCTGATGCCGCCAGCCCGGCGGCTCCGGCAACGCCTGATGCCGCCGCCACCCCTGAAGACGGCGCGGCCAGTGGCCAGACGCCGCCCGACGCCAACGCCACCGAAGGTCAGCCCCCGGCGGATGATGAGGTGAGCCTGGGCGAAATCCCGGAAATCCAGACCATCGAAATGATGGCGGACACGGCCCGCAAGGCGCTCGATGCCTATCTGCTGGTCAAGGAGAAGTACAAGGACGCCGACCTCGAGAACTACGAGAACCTGCAGGACTTCGTGGACCAGAACGCCCAGGGCAAGGCCTTCGAGGCCGACATCAAGGGCTTCGGCTTTGCCAATGTGAACGACTGGAACCTGGCCATCACCACGCTGGTCTTCACCTATACCAATGTGGTCGACGACCAGACCGAGGACATCCGCCAGCAAATCGAGGACATCAAGGCCGACACCGAACTGGCCCAGGACATGAAGGACCGGATGATCACCTCGCTCACTGCCATGATCCCCTCCGAGAACAACCGCAAGGTGGTGGAGGAATTGATCAAGGACCCGGCCTATGCCGAGAAGCTCAAACAGTTGGAAACCGAGGGAGAATAGCGGCGCAATGGACCACGACAGTTATTCCGCCGCCTATATCCGGGGCATTCTCGAAAGCGTCAAAGCCATTGCCCTCGTCGGCGCCTCGGCCAACCCGGACCGGGCCTCGCACCATGTGATGGAATTCCTCCTGCATCAGGGCTACGAGGTTTACCCGATCAATCCGGGCCTGGCGGGCAAGACGCTGCTGGGCCGCATGGTCTATGCCAGCCTGGCCGATGTGCCAAAGGCCATCGACATGGTGGATGTGTTCCGTAATTCAGAAGCGGCGGGCGAAACGGTTGACGAGGCGCTGGCGCTCTCGCCCCTGCCCAAGGCCATCTGGCTGCAACTGGGGGTGCGCAACGACGCGGCGGCCGCCCGGGCCGAGGCGCACGGCGTGGCCATGGTCATGAACCGCTGCCCGGCCATCGAGATGCCGCGTCTCGGCATGGTGTGAGTAAATCGATTCATCTGACATTTTAGTTTTCTTTGCGCCGCCTGCGCTGGATAATTCCGTCCGCAATCGTCATTATCCCACAACCCCTACCGGAGTGCCGTGATGTCCCACCCTGCCCGCCTGCGTTACAACACTGTTGCCATTATCCTGCACTGGCTGATTGCCGCGCTGATGATCTTCATGCTCGTCAAGGGCGAAGACATGATGCAGAGCGCCGAGTTGGGCGATAACGGCCCGGTGGCGGTGCATGTGTCGCTCGGCGTGCTCATTCTGGTGCTCAGCCTGTTGCGCCTGCTGTGGCGCGTGATGAATCCGCCGCCGCCGCTGGAAGCTGAATCCAAGGCCTGGGAGGTGACCCTGTCCAAGGTCACCCACATTCTCTTCTATGTGCTGATGATCGGCCTGCCGATTTCGGGGGCCCTGGGCTTTGCCGGCTTTTCCAGCCGTGACATGGACGGGGCGACGGTGAATGTGCTCGGCCTCTTCCCCATGCCCCTCATTCCCAATCCCGGCCTGCCCGCCATTGCCATGCACAAGCTGGGCGCCAATCTGGCCATCGCGCTGACCGTGCTCCACGTTCTCGCGGCGCTGAAGCATCAATTCATCGACAGAGACGGCGTTCTCAGCCGCATGTCACCGCACTGATCCATCGCTTGGGAGGAAACCATGACCGAGAAAAAACCCGGCTTCGACACATTGGCTATCCACGCCGGCTGCGCCCCTGACCCGACGACGGGGGCGCGGGCCACGCCCATCTATCAGACCACGGCCTATGCCTTCAAGGATGCCCAGCACGCCGCTGATCTCTTTGCCCTCAAGGCCTTCGGCAACATCTATACGCGCATCATGAACCCCACCCAGGGGGCACTGGAAGGCAAGGTCGCGGCGCTGGAGGGCGGATCGGCGGCGCTGGCGGTGGCCTCCGGCCATGCCGCCCAGCTTCTCACCTTCCATCTGCTGATGCGGCCGGGCAATGAATTCGTGGCGGTGCGCCAGCTCTATGGCGGCACCATCAACCAGTTCAACCACTCCTTCAAAAGCTTCGGCTGGAACGTGGTCTGGGCTGATGGCGACAAGCCCGAGTCCATCGAAGCCGCCCTGTCGGACAAGACGCGCGCCATCTACATCGAGTCCATCGCCAATCCCGGCGGCGCGGTCATGGACATCGAGGCGGTGGCCAGGATTGCGCGCAAGGCCGGTGTGCCGCTCATCGTCGACAATACGCTGGCCACGCCCTATCTGTGCCGCCCCTTCGAGCATGGCGCAAATATCGTGCTGCATTCGCTCACCAAGTTCATGGGCGGGCATGGCAACTCCATGGGCGGCGTGATCGTCGACGGCGGCAATTTCAACTGGGCCGAAAGCGGCAATTATCCGCTGATCGCCGAGCCGAACGACTCCTATCACGGCGTCAATCTCTATGCCGCCATGGGGCCCATGGCCTTTGCCATCGCGGCGCGCGTGCTGAGCCTGCGCGATCTCGGCCCCGCCATTGCGCCGATGAACGCCTTCATGATCCTGACCGGCATGGAGACCCTTGGCCTGCGCATGCAGCGCCATTGCGACAATGCCTTGCAGGTGGCGCAGTGGCTGGAGAAGCACCCCAAGGTGGCCTGGGTCAATTATGCCGGGCTGAAATCGTCGAAACATCACACCCTCCAGAAGAAATATGCGCCCAAGGGGGCCGGTGCCGTCTTCACCTTCGGCCTCAAGGGCGGGCATCAGGCAGGCATCGATCTGGTGGCCGGGGTCAAGATGTTCTCGCATGTGGCCAATATCGGCGACACGCGCTCGCTCATCATCCATCCCGCCTCCACCACCCACAGCCAGCTTTCGCCCGAACAACAGGTGAAGGCCGGGGCCGGGCCGGACGTGGTGCGGCTTTCCATCGGCATCGAGGATGTGGCCGACATCATCGCGGATCTGGAACAGGCGCTGGCCTGATCTTCGAATCTCACCAGTGGTTTGGCGCCGGGTTTCAATCCGGCGCCTTGTCTTTGCGCCGGTGAATTGCATCGGCGGCGGCGAGCGGCTAAATCCCCGGCATGACACAGCGGCAGCGCAAGCTGGTAGGGATCATCCTCACCATCATATACATTCCGGTCTATTCCCTCCTTGCCATGGTGCTGGGGGTGCGTCTGGCGGTGGACAAGGGCAAGTTCGTCGAACTCATCTATTTCGCGGTGGCGGGCACGGCCTGGCTCCCCCTTGAGATGGCGATCATCCGCTGGATGTCGCGGCCCGATTAGAGCGGTTCTCGCTTTGCTGGCTCAAGGCGCATTCCGCCCTGACCTCACATCTAGCTCACGTTCAGCGGGCGGAAGCGGTTGAGCAGCGCGAAGGGCGTGCCGGTCAGCAGCGCCTGCACATAACGCACTTCCTGAAATTCGCCGGAGAGCGAGAGGCGCGGCAGGGCGGTGAGATGATCGGCATGGCCCGCGAAGACCATGCCCTTGCGGGTGGTGACGGCTGCTTCGTAGCCCGCCTCCCGTGTCAGGCGGAAATCACGCTGGCCCGCCGACCCCGGATCGCCATAGGGATAGGCGAGAAAGCGCGGACGCCGGCCCAGTTCCTGCTCCAGCCGGTCGGCGCAGCCCGCAAGCTCGGTCATGGCCTCGGCTTCGGGGAGTTTCGCCACGGCATAGTGATGAATGGTGTGGCCGCCGATGGTGCAGAGCGGATGGGCGGCAATGCGGCGCAACTCGTCCCAACTCATGGCTTCCGCCCTGACGTAGGCATCGAGATCGAAGCCGTGGGCGGTGCAGAAGTGCCTGATCCAGCGGCGCTGCTCGGCTTCCGGCAGGTTGCGCAGCGGCCAGTAGAGGGCGTTCCATGCGGCATGGCGCCGGGCATCGCCGGTGGTGGCCAGACGCAGGGTCTCGCCGCCGATCTCGGCCATCACTTCCGCGTTATCACGAATGACGCATTCCAGCCCGCGCCACCACAACTCGCAGGTGCCGTCCTGAATGGCGGGAGCCGCGAAAATGGTGAAGGGGCAGGCGTGGCGGGCGAAAACCGGCAGCGCGTGGGTGAGGTTGTCACGATAGGCATCATCCAGCGTGAAGGTAACGAAGCGCTCTCCGCGCGGCGCGCGGATGCGCTCCACGGCATCGGCAAAGGCAAGGATTTCCAGGCCTTCCCGCTTGACCAGCGTGATCACGGCATCGAGAAATTCCGGCGTCACCTCCAGCAGGCGGTTGGGGGCAAAGCCGGTGTCCGCGCCGCCGCCGGGGCGCACATGGTGCAGCATGAAGATGGCGCCAATGCCGCCGAACAATGGCTGGCCCGCGCGGGCGGCGCCGCTGTAATGCAGCAGATCGAGGATATGGCGCAGTCGGCGGCTTGCGGGCATGGCTGTCGGGGGTGAGATTATTGAAAGGTTTTCCGTATGCTATGGGGCAAAGTTTGACAATCCTTTGCCAATGCAGCCGCGGAGACCGCCCCTGAACCCCATCAATGCACAGAGCACGGCCGCCCTTTCCGGGGTGCACATTGCCGTGACGACTGATCCGGCTGCCGCCCGGACGGCGTGGCAGACGCTGGAAGAAGCGGGGCAATCGACGCTCTATCAAAGCTGGGCATGGTGCGCCGCCTGGCGCGACACGGTGGGCCGGGCGCGAGGCATCACGCCCGTGGTGGTGATGGGCCAGGACGCCGAAGGGCGCCCCCTCTTCGTGCTGCCGCTGCAACTGGACCGGCGCTGGGGCACCACGCTGCTGCAATGGCAGACGTGGCCGCATGCCAGCTATGGCTACGGTCTCTACGCGGCTGATTTCCTGCCCAGGGCGGGAGAATGGTTCGCCCGCCATCACACCGACCTGGCCCAGCGGCTGCCGGCCTTTGACCTGTGGGCCCTGCACGACATGCCGGCCGAGCTGTTTGCGATGCCCCATCCCTTCGCGGCCCTGTTCAACCTGCGCGGCGCCAACGCGCTCTACGCCATGGACATCGGAAGCGATTTTGCCGCCCTGCATGCGGCAAAGCGCAGTGGTGAGACACGGCGTTCGACGCGCAAGCGCGACACGAGGCTTGAGGCCATGGGACGCCTCAGCTTCGGCCTGCCCCATTCGGCGGCCGAGCGCCAGGACGTGCTGGAGCGGATGTTCGCCGACCATCGCAACCGCATGGCGGAAGCCAACGTGCACGGCGTCTTCGATGATGTTGGCAAGGCCTTTGTCCATGCCCTCGGGGCCAATGATGATGCGGGCAGCCCCCTGCTCCGCCCCTATGTGCTGCGTCTCGACGACCGCATTCTCGCGGTCAAGCTTGGCGCTGTGCATGGCGGCTGCTTCTGGGCCCTTATTTCATCGCTGGCGGCGGGGCCGGAGCGCAAATATTCGCCAGGCGACCTCGCCCTGCGGCGCATGATCGAAGCCTGCTGTGCCGAAGGTCTGGAGTCCATTGATTTTGCCAGCGGCGACACACCCTACAAGCAGCACTGGGCCGATCGCGTGGTGCCCTTGTTCAGTCTGGTGCGGCCGCGCACGGCGCGCGGCGCAGCGCTGTGGCTGCCCGTGGCGGGCTATTATCATGCCAAGCGCGTGGCCAAGCACACGCCGCTGCTCAAGGACCTGCACCGCAGCATCAGGGGCTGGCTGCCTCCCTGGCGCTAGAGCGGAATGCGCTTTGATCGCATCAAAGCCTCCGCGCAAACTTTTCATGGCGAGCAACTTATCTGACTTTTGCTGAGGCCAGCAAAAGTCAGATTGCTCTGTGCAAAACCATCAGGTCGGTTCGGTCATCTCGACGTGGACGATCTCCTGCACGCCATGGTTCGCCAGGATCGTCGCGGCGGCCTGGGCCTCGCGCGCCCGGGCGGGCGCGGCCAGAAGGACGACGCCGTTGCATGATACCGCCAGCGACGGCGTGACCGGGCGGGCCGGGCCGAGATGAAGCAGGACCACGTCATAAACCGACGCCAGGGACTCCAGCGTGTGCGCCAGGCGCTCGCGCACCAGCGCGGCAGCGGCGGCATGATGCACGGTGCCGAAGCCCACAAGAGCTGCCGAGGACTGACTGTCGCGATGAACAACCTGATTGAACTCCGCCGTGCCGCTGGCGAGGTCGGAGAGGCCTTGCCTCTGCTGCAGGCCGGCAATCTGGTCGAAGGCGCGGTCATCGGAGTCGAGATCGAGGAGAATGACCCGCTGACGCGATGCCGCAAGGCCACGCGCCACGGCAAGGGCGGAAACGGCGGTGGCGGTGGGGCTGGTGCTCATGCCGACGAGACCGAATCGGCTGAAGCCCTGAGACTGGCGCAAGGAAAGAAGCGTGCCGGTGATGCGGGCCGCAGCCTCCGCGAGGCCGGTGGTGTCGCCGCTGTTGAGGCTCTCGGCGGCCCGTTGCGCCGCTTCAACCGTGGCGAAGTCGGGCATATGGGCGACGGGCGCGAGGAACGAGGATGGGGTGTGAATGCCGGCAGCGGCGGCAGCGGCCGTGGCCGCCGCGATCGGCGCGGCAAGATCCGGTGCGGGCGGCGGCGCTTCGGCCCCTCCGCGAAAGCCCGGCAGGGGCGCTGGCTCTGGCGCAATGGCCGTCATGCGCCCATGGGCCATGGCATAGTCCTCATCGGCCTGCTGCAAGGCCGAGGCCGCGCGCATGACTTCAAGAACAAAGGCGAGACCGAGTCCCAGGGCAAGCCCCACCGCCGTCATGAGCAGCATGAGGGGGCCGGGCTTGGGGAAAGATGGCTCAACCGGGGCCACGGCCTGCTGAATGATGCGGGCGCGCGCCGGCTGGAGGTCCTCGTCCTGGCGCACGCTGGCATCGGCATAGCGCGACAGCAGGCTTTCCAGCAGCGAGCGATTGGCCGCCGCCTCACGTTCCAGGGCCTTGAGTTGAATCTCATCGACATTGGCCGTCGATTCCTTGGCCTTCAATTGTTCCAGGCTGTCGCGCAGGGACTTCTCCCGCGCCGCCGCCACCTTGGCCTGGCTTTCCAGGCCCGTGGCGATCTTGATGGACTCACGCTTGATCTGGCGTTCGAGGTTGGCGAAGTCCTCGCGCGCGCCGATCATTTTCGGATGGTTGGGCAGGTAGGTGGCTGACAGTTCCGACAGCTTGCGCGTGGCGGCGGCCTGCTGCTGACGCAGGTTCTGGATCATGGCGGAGCCGGTCACTTCGGGCGCTGACTCGACGGTTCCCTTGTCCGCCAACTCGCGGCGGATGGCCTCGGCCTTGGCCTCGGCTTCGGTGCGCGCGGCCTGGGCCAGGGTTATCTGGCTGTTCAACTCCGACAGTTGCTGGGCCCCGATGGTGGTCGTCTGGCCCTGAATGAGGCCCGCCTTGGTGCGGTAGTCCTCGACGGCCGCCTCGGACTCCACCACCTTGGCCCGCAGTTTCTTGATTTCCCGGTCGAGCCATTCGCGGGCGCGCTCGGTCGGCGAATACTGCGCCTCACGGGTGGAGGTCACGTAGGTTTCGGCCAGGGTATTGGCAATGACGGCCGCCTGCTCCGCCGAACCGCCGCTGTATTTCACGGCGATCACATTGGACAGGGGCAGTTGATAGATTGTCAGGCCCTCTTCCATGGCGGCAAGGGCGCCCTGCTCCGGCGTCATGCGGCTGGGGTCGGCGCTGAAACCCATCCGCACACTGAGCTGCTTGAGACTGGAAGGGGCATGCAGCAGCGGGTTGAAGCGCTTGTCCTCGGTGAGCTTGAGCGCATTGATGACGCGCAGCGCAATGTCCTGCGACTTCATCACGTTCATCTCGGTCTGCACGGCCCGGTCATCGATCTGGCCGGCGGTCGGGGCTGCTTCACCCTGGGTCCGGTCAAAGGGCGTGGACAGGTTTTCAATGAGAACCTGGGCCTCGGTCGTATAGGAGGGCGGCACGATGCTGAGAATGGCCGCGCCCGCCCCCAGCGTCAGCGCTAGGCAGGAGAGGATCAGCAATTTGCGGCGGCCGACACCACGCAGGACATCAATAATGCTGATGGATGGGGCGGCGCGTGATTTGGTCATGACGGTCCAATCCGGACAGGAATCTGGGGCCGTTTTGCGGCCAACATGGTAACCATTTCCTTAACGCCTTGATCCGCCAGCGTTTAAGGCCTTGCTAACCATAATTCACTAGGGTGAGGCATGCCGCAGCCTCCTGTGGCGCATTCAGTCTGTCCTCAGTTTCAGGGTTTTCCATTGCGTATGCGTCCGGTCATCACACTTCTTCTCTGTCTGCCTTTGGCGGCCTGCGCCCGGGGCTGGGATGCAGATGCACCCTTCTCCGCACCGGGGGGCACCGGCCTCATGGCCGATGATACCCTGGCGGAAGGTCCGGGCGCGGTGTCGTCGGTTTCACAACTGCCGGCCTACAACAAGGCAGGCGTGGTGCCCCCCTATGGCGCGCAGGGCACTGCCGCCGCCTATGAATACGGCACCGGCTACAAGGTGGGGGCGGGCGACAAGATTTCGGTGAAGGTGGCCGGCGAGGCCGACATCACCGGAGAATACCTGGTGGACGGGTCCGGCACCATCTCGATGCCCTATGTCAGCACGATCACCGTCGCGGGCATGACCACATCGCAGATCGAAAAGCTCATCGCCCGCAAACTGCGCGCCGGATATTTGCGCAATCCCCAGGTTTCGGCCCAGGTGATCACCCTGCGGCCCTTCTTCATCATGGGTGAAGTAACGACCGCGGGCAGCTTTGCCTATCAGCCGGGCATGACGGTGCAGAGCGCCATTGCGGTAGCGGGCGGCTATGGCGTGCGCGCCGATCAGGGGCTGGTGCTCATCACCCGCAAGAATGTCGACGGCACCAAGACCTATCGCGTGCCGGTGACCACCCAGATCTATCCCGGCGATATCATCTACGTTCGAGAACGCTGGTTCTGAGGCTCGCCCCATGCGCATCTTGCAAGTTTTTCGCGCTCCGGTCGGCGGCCTGTTCCGCCATGTGCGCGATCTCGCCCGGGGGCAAAGCCAGCGCGGGCATGACGTCGCCATGCTGTGTGATTCCGAAGGCGGCGGTGACATGGCGCGCCAGCTTCTGTCCGACAGCGAAAAATACTGCCGCCTCGGGATCCGGCGCAAACCCATTTCGCGCATGCCGGGGGTTGGTGACGCGGCGGGCATTCGCCACACCCTGGCCATGGCGCGCGACATCAGGGCGGATGTGATCCACGGCCACGGCGCCAAGGGCGGACTCTACGCCCGTCTGGCGGGCAAGCGCCTCGGCATTGCCTCGCTCTACACGCCGCACGGCGGCAGCCTCTATTATGACTGGTCGAGCCGGGCGGGAAAGATGTTCCTGTCCACGGAATGGGCGCTGGCCCGCATTGTCGATGCCCAGAGCTTCGTCTGCGCCTTTGAGCGCAACCGTTTCATGGATCTGCTGGGCCACCCGAAAAGCCGCAATATCATTGCCTATAACGGCTTGTGGGGCGAGGAATTCGAGACCCTGGTGCCGGACGCCAACGCCGCCGACGTGGTGCTGATGGGGGACATGCGCCCGGTCAAGGGCGTGGACATCCTGCTGGAGGCACTGGCCCTGCTCAACTCCCGGCAGAGGGTGAGCGCCCATATCGTCGGCGACGGTCCCGACATGGCCAGTTTTCAGGCGCTGGCCACGCGCCTCAACCTTGATGGCCAGGTGAAGTTTCTGGGCCGGCTGCCCACCAAGGAGGCCCTGCGCAAGGGCCGCCTGCTGGTGATGCCGTCACGGCACGAATCCTTCCCCTATACGGTGCTGGAGGCCCTGGCCGGCCAGGTGCCGATCATCACCTCGCGGGTTGGCGGCATCGGCGAGGCCCTGCCCGACCATCTCATGCTCAAGCAGCTTGATCCTCCCACCCTGGCCGACAAGATCCACGAGCGCCTGGCCCCCGGGGCACATGCCGCGGAAGAGGCCGTCACACTCCGGGAAATGGCAAAGAAGCGGTTTTCCGCCGAGCGCATGACCGATGACATCCTGGCCTTTTACGGCGACCTGTTGACGCCGACGGCCCGGCAGGCTTAACACACCGTTTACCCAGTTTTCTGCCCACCTCGGGACGTTCCGGGGGGAGGTCTGGAGTTTGCTTCACCAAATGGGCAGGCTTCACGGCTTGTATCAAGGTGGTACAGAATGCAGCATCATGAAGCCAATCTGAAATATACGGTGCCGGCGGACCGCATCGCCAATCCGGACAGCGCCAGCGCGGAAGAATTGCGCACCGCCATCGGCGAAAGCCTGCCCAACCGCGCCTTCATCGCGCCGCGGGTGGCGACCACGGTGGTGGGCATCGCCGAACTGGTCATGGTCCCGGTGATCGCCCTGGCCGTGGCGTGGTATTATCCCGGTTTCAAAGGCGCGCCCAACGGCTATCATTATCTGGCGGTGGCCGTTGCCATGGCAGTCACCTATTCCATCGTGCTGCAGTTTCTGGGGCTTTATAAACTCACCGCCCTGCTCCGGCCGCTGCGCCATGTGCCGCGGGTTGCCCTGGCCTGGCTCATCGCCTTTGCCGTGGTGGCTAGCGGCCTTGTAATGGCAAAATACACCGAAGCCTTTTCCCGCGTCTGGATGGCGCTGTGGTTCAGCTCCGGCCTGCTCTTTGCGCTCGCCACCCGCCTGTTCAGTTCAACCCTGGTGCGGCACTGGAATGCCAATGGCCAGTTCAACCGGCGCGCCGTGCTGGTGGGCGGCGGTGAAACGGCGGGACGGGTGATCGGGGCGCTCGATGCCTCAACCGATACCGACGTGACCCTCCTTGGCATTTTCGATGATCGCGACGATGGCCGCGCGCCGACCGAAACCGGGGGCTTGCGCAAGTTGGGCACGGTTGCCGATCTCGTGGACTTCGTTCGCAATACCCGCGTGGACCTGATCATCGTCACGATTCCGCTGACCGCCGAAAACCGCTTGCTCACCATTCTCAACCGGCTTTGGGTTCTGCCGGTCGACATCCGGCTTTCGGCCCATGACCAGAAACTGCGCTTCCGTCCGCGCGCCTATTCCCACATCGGCAACCTGCCGCTGCTCGATGTCTTCGACAAGCCGCTGGGTGACTGGGGGCCGCTGGTCAAGGCGGTGGAAGACAAGGTGATCGCCACGCTGGCCCTCATCCTGCTGGCGCCGGTCATGGCGGCGGTGGCGCTGGCGGTGAAACTCGACAGCAAGGGGCCGGTGCTGTTCCGGCAGAAGCGCTACGGCTTCAACAACGAGCTGATCGAAGTGTTCAAGTTTCGCTCCATGCACACCCATCAGCTCGACAGCGACGCCAGCAAGCTCGTCACCAAGGGTGATCCGCGCGTGACCCGGGTGGGCCGCTTCATCCGCAAGACCTCGCTGGATGAATTGCCGCAATTGTTCAACGTTCTGCTGGGCGACCTGTCGCTGGTCGGCCCCCGACCCCATGCCACCAAGGCCAAGGCGGCGGATGCGCTATATGAGCAGGTGGTTGACGGCTATTTCGCGCGCCACAGGGTAAAACCGGGCATCACCGGCTGGGCCCAGATCAACGGCTGGCGCGGTGAAACCGATACGGAAGAAAAGATTGAACGCCGGGTCGAGCATGACCTCTACTACATCGACAACTGGTCGTTAACCTTCGATCTTTACATCCTGGCAAGAACTCCATTGTCCCTCCTGAAAACCGACAACGCCTATTGAGGATGCCAGGACCCTACGTTGCGCCGGCCCATGCCAGCCCTCTTCGCTTCACCGCGGCGGGAATGCGCGATGCTGCCATATGGCTGATGCTCGCCTCGGCCTTCGTGGTCATCATCGAGCCTGCGCCGGTCGATCTGTTCTTTGTCGGCGCTCTTATCATTCTGGTTGCGACGGGTTTGCGGTTTTCCGTGGCGGCAGTGCCGCTGGCGGTCTTCCTGCTCATCTACAATCTCGCCGGGATGGTGAGCTTTCTTCAGGTTTACGAAGATCCGCGCGCGGCCATGTTCGTCATCACATCGACCTACATGGCGGTCTCGGCGGTGGTCATGGGGGGCTACATCGCCGACGATCCCCTCAAGGCCATTCAGGTGGTGGAACGCGGCTGGATGGTCGCGGCAGTCATCGCCAGCGTCATTGCCCTCGGCGGCTATCTCGCCAGCGGAAGCCTGCATGAAATATTGTCGCCCATCGGCCGGGCCCAGGGCCTGTTCAAGGACCCCAACGTCTTTTCCACCTTCATCATTCCGCCGACCATCCTGTCTATCCGGGGCTTCCTGCAGGGCACACATCGCCGCAAGATCCTGGCCCTGATCAACCTCATGATCCTGCTGGCGGCCCAGTTCCTGGCGTTTTCACGCGGTGCGTGGATGAATGTCGTCCTGGCGGCGATACTTCTGGTGGGGCTGACCTTCATGCTCTCGCCCGATCCGAAAATGCGAACCCGGATCATGGTCCTGGCGATCGGCGGCTTCGTGCTGTCGGCGCTACTGTTGGCCATCATGCTCTCCAACCCCCGCATTTCTGCCCTGTTCAGTGAGCGGGCCAACGTCATGAACTATTATGACGTGGGCGAAACCGGACGGTTCGGCAACCAATTGCGCAGCATCCCGATGCTGCTGGTGCGGCCCAATGGTTTCGGGCCGGTGCAATTCCGCCATTACCTCGGCCACGACCCGCACAATGTCTTCCTCAATGCCTTTGCCTCCTTCGGCTGGCTCGGGGGGATAGCCTACCTCACCATGGTCGTCAGTACGCTGGTGATCGGGGTCAAATCCATTCTCAGGAGATCGCCGTGGCAGAGTTATGCCATCGCCATCTTTTCCTGTTTCGTGGCGGTGGCGTTGCAGGGGGTGCAGATCGACACCGAGCACTGGCGTCATTTCTATTGGCTGCTGGGGGCGATGTGGGGCTTGTTTGCCGCAACCTATACCCTCACCCCACAGGTGCCGCGCGATGCCGACGCCGATGATCAGCCGGCGTGAGTCCCATGTCTGCGGCGTCTGACACCGGCGAGTCACTGAAGGCCATGGCGGCGCGCCTGTTTGGCGCCGGGGCCATCGCCTTCGTCGCCAAGGCGGGTGGGGCAGCGCTGAGCTATGTCATCTTTGTGGTTTTTGCCCGCCTTCTCGCCCCCGACCAATATGGCCACTTCGCCTTTGCCTTCAACCTGGCGAATGCCATGAGCACCATCGCGGGTCTGGGTGCCGCCACGGCCATCCTGCGCTTCTGGCCACAGCACATGGTGCAGGGCCAGCCCGCATTGGCGCGGGGTTCGGCCGTGACGGGCGGCGGCGTGACGCTTGCGGCCACCCTGCTTTGCGCCGGTCTCCTGGCTGCCGCCGCGCCATTGATCGCGCGGGTGAGCGGCAGCGCCGACACCTTGCATCTCCTGGTCATGGCGCTGTCGGTGCCGCTCATCGCGCTCAGCGAATATGTGGCGTCGCTGCTCCGGGCCATGGGCAAGACCTTCCTGTCGCTGATGCCGCGCGATGTCATCTGGCGCATCATGATCATCATCGCGGCGCTGTCCGGCATTGCATCAGGCCTGCATTTTTCGGCGGCGACGGCGCTGGCCATCACCACCGCCACCCTGCTGGCGGTGGTGGTGCCGCAAACGCTCTATGCCTGGCGGCAGGTGAACCATCAGGCACCGGCCCCTGCCGCTTCCGACCTGCCCCTGTGGCGCGGCGCGACACTGCCCCTGTGGGGAGCTGGAATCCTTTATGTTCTGGTGCAGCAATTCGACGTGGTGATTGCCGGCATCTATCTCACACCTGCTGAAACCGGGGCCTATTTCGCCGCCCAGAAGACCGCAGGCCTCCTGACCTTGCTGCTGATTGCGGGCAACCTGGTGGCGGGGCCTCTCATTGCTACCTACTATCACGCCGGCGACATCGCCAAGCTGCAGCGCATGACCAATATCATCGCCGTGGCGGTGGCGGCCCCCACCCTCTTCGGCCTCATCTTTCTGGCCATCGCGGGCAGTTTTCTGCTGGGCCTGTTCGATGCCGGTTTCGTGGCATTTTATCCCGTGCTGATGGTGCTGGGGGCGGGCTATACCTTTGACGCCATCACCGGTCCCACGGGCTACGTGCTGCAAATGAGCGGTCGCGAGCGCACCTACCTCAAGATCATGGCCATTGCCTATATGCTGACGCTGGCGGCCCAATTGGTGCTGGCTCCCCGTTATGGGGCGTTAGGCATCGCTATTCCCAATGCGTTAGGAGTTGTCGTTTACAATATCCTGATCATCCATGTGGCCAGACGGGAGATCGGCATCGATCCTTCCGTCTTCGGCCTGCTCCGCAAGCGACGCAAACCGCAATGACCGACCTCCGCCTTGCCGTTCTCATGCCGGTCTATAATCCGGGCGCTGCCCTGAGCCAGACGCTGGACACCTTGCGCGCCCAGACGGTGCCGTTCCGGCTTTATCTGGTGGATGACGGCAGCAGTGACAAACCGGACTACCAGACCTTGACCAGGGGACTGGACTGCCGGGTGCTGGAACTGCCGCAGAATGTCGGCGTGACGCGGGCCCTGAACGCAGGCCTGAAGGTGGTTCTGGCCGAAGGACTGCCGCTTGTCGCCCGCATGGACAACGGCGACCTGTGCGCGCCGGAGCGGTTTGCCCGACAGGTGGGATACCTGGACCAGCACCCCGACATCGCCCTGGTGGGTTCCTGGGTCACCTTCTCCTACCCGCGCCACGGTTATGAATTCACCGCGCGCTATCCCGACAGCGCCGAGGGCTGCGCCCGTTTCCTGCGCTACAATACGCCGATCATTGACACCACCATGATGGTGCGGGCCGAAGTGTTTCGCACCGTGGGTGATTATCCGCCGGAATATCCGGCGGCAGAGGGCTATGCGCTGGAACTCATGGCGCAGGCCGCGGGCTATCGCATGCTCAATCTGCCGGAGGTGTTGCTGACGGCGGTGGAGCTTAAGGAATCGCTGTCGCGCGATCAGCGGCGCGATCAACTGCTCAGCCGGCTGCGGCTGCAATGGCGCTTTGCCGATTGGGCTGACCATCACACCTGGGCCGGACTGGCGCGCACCCTGGCGCTGATGGTGATGCCGATCACCCTTCTGCGGCGGATCAAGAAAATCCTGGGCATGAGTTAGCGCAACGGACGATCAAATCGGAACGATTTGAGAGCGGAAAGTTGCGCCAACATATTGATTTTCGAGCAACTTGTCGGCGGCAGTTGAGTCCAACTGACCGCCGGTT
>CALMUW010000097.1 GCA_937872985.1 uncultured Alphaproteobacteria bacterium | reverse complement strand
GCGGCTCCGCGGGGGGGCGGCCGGGCGGGGGGGGGGGGGGCCTGGGCGGCGCGGTCGGGGCGAACCCCCGCCGATGCGCCCTGGCGCGGCGCGGTGCAGGATCAGTTGGACCGGGTGAAGCAGGCCAGAGCCGGTGGCGGTGCCGCCGTGCCGCCCATGGCCGGCATGGCAGGCATGCCCGGACCGACGCAGGAACAGGTGGATGCCGCCCAGAACATGTCGGCGGAGGACCGTCAGGCCATGATCCGCACCATGGTGGACCGCCTGGCCGAGAAGCTGAAGGCCAGCCCGGATGATCTCGACGGCTGGCAGCGGCTGATCCGCGCCCGTCTGGTGCTGGGTGATGCCGCCGCCGCTGCCGCGACCCTGAAGGACGCCCGTGACCATTTCAAGGACAAGGCGGAAGCCCTGTCCGCCCTCGATGCCCTCGCCAAGGAAGCGAATATTCCATGACCCGCAAACAGAAACGCCTTGTCATGATCCTCTCTGGCCTTGCTGCCCTTGGTCTGGCGGCGGGCCTGGTGCTCTATGCCATCAGCGACACCATTGTCTTCTTCTTCACCCCCAGCGAAATGGCCGAGAAACACGTGGCCCCCGGCCAGCGCCTGCGCCTGGGCGGCATGGTGGAGGCCGGATCGGTCGCCAGCGCCGATGGCGTCAATCACAATTTCGTGGTGACCGACACCATCGCCACCACCAAGGTTCACTTCAAGGGGCAATTGCCCGACCTGTTCCGCGAGGGCCAGGGCGTGGTGGCCGAAGGCGTGTTGCAGCCGGACGGCAGCTTCGAGGCCGACACGGTGCTGGCCAAGCATGATGAAAACTATATGCCGCGCGAGGTCGCCGACAGTCTGAAGGCCAAGGGCGTCCACCTCGGCAAGGGAGCCGGTCCATGATCGTTGAAGTCGGACATTTCGCGCTGGTTCTGGCGCTGGCGGTGGCGGCCTATCAGTTCGCCGTCAATCTCTATGGCGCAAGCCGTAACGATGCCGGGCTGATGGCGGCGGGCCGCATGGCCGCACTGGCGCAGGCGGTGCTCATCGGTCTGGCCTTCTTCGTGCTGATGCACGCTTACATCGTGTCCGATTTCTCGGTCGAGAATGTCTTCCGCAATTCCCACTCGGCCAAGCCCTTGCTCTATAAAATCAGCGGCGTCTGGGGCAATCACGAAGGCTCCATGCTGCTCTGGGTTTTGATCCTCGCCATTTTCGGCGGCGCGGTGGCTCTCTTTGGCCGCAACCTGCCGCCGCAGTTGAAGGCCCGCGTACTGGGCGTGCAGGGCTCGGTGGGCCTCGCCTTCCTGCTCTTCGTCGTCCTCACCTCCAATCCCTTCACCCGGCTTTCGCCCGCGCCCATCGAAGGGCAGGGGCTGAACCCCATCCTGCAGGACCCCGCACTCGCCTTCCACCCGCCCTTTCTCTATGCCGGTTATGTCGGCTTGTCGGTGGCCTTTGCCTTCGCCGTCGCCGCCTTGATCGAGGGCAAGGTGGACGCCGCCTGGGCGCGCTGGGTCCGGCCCTGGACGCTGGCGTCGTGGACTTTCCTCACCATTGGCATCGCCATGGGCTCCTGGTGGGCCTATTACGAATTGGGCTGGGGTGGCTTCTGGTTCTGGGACCCGGTGGAAAATGCCTCGCTCATGCCCTGGCTGGTGGCCACCGCGCTCATCCATTCCGCCATTGTGGTGGAAAAGCGCAATGCGCTGAAAATCTGGACGCTGCTGCTCTCCATCTTCGCCTTCTCCCTCTCGCTCCTGGGCACCTTCCTGGTCCGCTCCGGCATCCTGACCTCGGTGCATGCCTTCGCGGTGGATCCCGATCGTGGCTTCTTCATTCTTGGCATCCTCACGCTCTTCATCGGCGGGTCGCTCACCCTCTTTGCCATTCGCGCGCCTGTGCTGAAGGCGGGCGGGCTGTTCGCGCCGGTGAGCCGCGAGGGGGCGCTCGTGGTCAACAACCTCATTCTCTGCGCGGCGGCGGCGGCGGTCTTTGTCGGCACCCTTTATCCGCTGGCGCTGGAAACGCTGAACGGCGCCAAGATCACCGTGGGTGCGCCCTATTTCAATCTCACCTTCGGACCGCTGATGATCCCGCTTCTGCTGCTGGTGCCGCTGGGCCCCATGCTGACCTGGAAGCGCGCCTCGGTCTCCGCCGTGGGGCGCAGGCTGTGGCTGGCAGCGGCGCTGGCCGCGGCCATCGGCATTGCCGTGCTCATCGTGAATGTGCGCGGGCCATGGCTGGCCGCACTGGGCGTGGGCGTTGGCGCCTGGCTCATCATCGGCGCGCTCTGGGAATTGTCCGAGCGTCTGGGCGCCGGGCGGGTGCCGCTCGCCGCCTCCTGGTCCCGGTTGAAAGGCATGCCGCGCGCCGCCATCGGCATGACGCTGGCCCACGCCGGTCTGGGCCTTGCCCTCATCGGCATCTTCGGCCTGTCCTTCTGGCGGGTGGAAAACATCGTGGCCATGCAGTCAGGCGACACGGCCCAGGTTGGGGCCTACACCATTGTCTTCGTCGGGGAGACGCCGCTCAAGGGGCCGAATTACACCGGTGTTTCCGGCAAATTCGATCTGCTGCGTGACGGCAAGCCGGTCGCCGTGCTCACGTCGGAAAAGCGCGAGTTCAAGCCGCGCGGCATGCCCACCACCGAAGTGGGCCTGCACCAGACCGTGGCGGGCGATGTCTACATCGCCTTGGGCGACAAGGCCATGAACGGCGGGCGTTCGGTGCGCATGTATTACAACCCGCTGGCCTCCTTCATCTGGTGGGGGGCGGCCATCATGTTCCTGGGCGGGCTCCTGTCGCTCACCGACCGGCGCTTCCGCGTGGGCGCGCCGCGCCGGGCCACGGTTGCCACGCCAGCCACAGAAGCGGGGAGGGTCTGATCCATGCGCCGGATGATCAAAGCAGCCGCTCTGGCGGTTCTTGGGGCGGTGCAGGCCCGCCGGGTGCTGGCCGTCACCGCCGATGAGCAACTGGCCGACCCCAGGCTGGAGGCGCGGGCGCGCGGGCTTTCGGCGCAACTGCGCTGCCTTGTCTGCCAGAATGAATCCATCGACGAATCCAATGCCGACCTTGCCAAGGATCTGCGCGTGCTGATTCGCGATCAGATCAGCGCCGGCAAGAGCGACGGCGAGATCATGGATTACCTGGTCTCGCGCTATGGCGAGTTCGTGCTGCTGAAGCCGGTCTTCTCCGCCCGCAACCTGGTGCTCTGGGTGACGCCCTTTGCCGTGCTGCTGCTGGCGGGGGCCGCCGCCTGGCGCTCGCGCCGCGACAGGGCCGTGGCCGAGGAAGCCCTGACCCCGGAAGAGCAGGCGAAACTCAAGGACTTGATCGGGTCCTGAAATCGCCACCCTTTTGCCGCAAGTCATACGGTTATTTCATCGCTCTGACATGGTGCCGTAAGGTGGCATCACCTATGTCTCCATCATCCCCTGCTGTCTGATGGAGTTGCCCATGTCCAAATCCCCCGCCACCCCGCGCAAGACTGTCCTTGGCCTGCTCGCCGCCGGTCTTCTGGGGGCGACCGTGCTGACCGGCAGCATGACGCTGCTGCCGCCCGCGCCCATGGCCCATGCCGAAGCGGCCCAGGCCATCGATCCCTCCGCCGGCTTTGCCGATCTCGTTGATCGCGTCATGCCCGCCGTGGTCAGCGTCGATGTGAAGTTCGCCAACGCGTCCGCTGAGGACGGTGCCGCCGGTCCCTCCATGCGCAATGTCCCGCCGGAACTGCGCGACTTCTTCGACCAGTTCCCCGGCTTCAAGGGCATGCCCGGCGGCAAGGGGCCGCAGCGTGGCCCCAGCGCCGGCACCGGGTCCGGCTTCTTCATTTCGGCGGATGGCTATGTCGTCACCAACAACCATGTGGTGAAGGACGCCAACGAGGTCATGGTCCGCACCCAGAATGGCGATGAATACAAGGCCACCGTCATCGGCACCGATCCCAAGACCGACCTTGCCCTCATCAAGGTCAAGGCCGACAAGGCCTTCCCCTTCGTACAATTCGCCGACACCCCGGCCCGCGTCGGTGACTGGGTCATGGCCGTGGGCAATCCCTTCGGTCTCGGCGGCACGGTCACCACCGGCATCGTCTCGGCCCGTGGCCGCGACATCGGCTCCGGCCCCTATGACGATTTCCTCCAGATCGATGCCTCCATCAACAAGGGCAATTCCGGCGGCCCGGCCTTCAATCTCGCGGGCCAGGTCATTGGCGTGAACACGGCCATCTATTCGCCCTCCGGCGGCTCGGTGGGCATCGGTTTTGCCATTCCCGCCAATATCACCAGGGACGTGGTCGACTCGCTGAAGGCCAATGGCGCGGTGACGCGCGGCTGGCTTGGGGTGCAGATCCAGCCGGTCACGCAAGACATTGCCGACAGTCTCGGCCTGAAGGAGGCCAAGGGCGCCATCATTTCGGAAGTGACCCAGGATAGCCCCGGCATGAAGGCGGGCCTCAAATCCGGCGACACCATCCTGAAGCTGAACGGCGAGGAGGTGGCCGACGCCCGTGACCTTGCCCGCAAGGTGGCCAAGGTTCAGCCCGGCAAGACCGTGCCCATGGAGATCATGCGTGGCGGCAAGCCCATGACCCTCGATGTCGCCATCGGCACCATGCCCGGCCAGACGGACGCCAGCGCCAAACCCGGCCAACCGGCTCAGAATGAGAGTTCCGCTTTGGCGGCGCTGGGCCTCAAGCTCCAGAGCGCGCCGGATGGCACAGGCGTGGCCATCACCGATGTTGACCCGGACTCGGTGGCGAGCCAGCGCGGCTTGCAGCCCGGCGATGTCATCCTCGAGGTGGCAGGCACCCAGGTGAACAATCCGGCGGACGTGAAGGACGCCATTGCCAAGGTCGCCGCCAATCGCGTGCTGCTGCTGGTCAAGTCCGGCGATGGCCAGCGCTTCGTTGCCCTGCCCAAGGACAAGGGCTGACCATAGCCATAGCTCATCGCGTTGCCCTTGCCCTGCACCGCGATCCCGGCGCGGAAACTGCGACCTCCCCAAGCCCCTCGAACGCAGTTTCCGCGCCACTCTTTTCTTGTAAGGTGATTTGTGCGACCAATGGCCAGTTCCAGACCAGAGATTTCGGGCGCCACATTCACTCCCATGCGCATTCTTGTCATCGAAGACGACCGCGACGCCGCCACCTGGCTGCTCAAGGGTCTTGCTGAAAGCGGCCATGTGGCCGACCACGCCGCCGATGGCGAGCAGGGCCTGGCCATGGCGCTGGAGGGATTGCACGATGCCTTGATCGTGGACCGCATGCTGCCCCGGCTCGATGGCCTCTCCATCATCCGGCAGCTCCGCGCCAAGGGTCTGGAGACTCCGGTGCTGATCCTCTCGGCCCTGTCCGATGTGGACGAGCGCGTGAAGGGCCTGCGCGCCGGCGGCGATGATTATCTCGCCAAGCCCTATGCCTTTGCCGAGCTTCTGGCCCGGGTGGAAGGTCTGGCGCGGCGCAAGGTCGGCGAGGGGCAGGAAACCAGGCTGCGCGCCGCCGAACTGGAGATCGACCTGCTGAGCCGCACCGTCACCCGCGCCGGCAAGCCCATTCTCCTCCAGCCGCGCGAGTTCAAGCTGCTCGAATATCTGGTGCGCAATGCCGGCCACATCGTCACCCGCACCATGCTGCTTGAAAATGTCTGGGACTATCACTTCGATCCCCAGACCAACGTGATTGATGTCCATGTCTCGCGCCTGCGCGCCAAGATCGACAAGGGCTTTGATGAGCCGCTGCTGCAGACGGTGCGCGGCGCGGGTTACATGATCCGTGCTCATTAACACCAAAATCCTCCGCACCTCGACTTTCCGGCTGTCGGCGCTCTATCTCCTGATCTTTGCCTTCTCCATGGCGCTGATCCTGTCCTATGTCTTCTGGAACACGGCGGGCCTGATGGAGCGCCAGGTGGACGAGACGATCCGCGCCGAGGTGCAGGGCCTGGCCGACCAGTATCGCGTGCGCCGTCTAGTCGGCATGCGCGATGTCATCCAGCGCCGCATCGATGAGGAGAATGGCGCCCTCTATCTCCTCTCGGATGAGGATGGGTTGCGCCTGGCGGGCAATCTCACCGGCTTTCCGCAGAATGATGTGGCCGAGTCCGGCTGGATCGATTTTCCCTATGAGGTGGGGCAGGGGGCCTCGCGCAAGCGCCATTCGGCCCGCGCCTATCACACGCAATTGTCCGGCGGCTACACGCTGGTGGTGGGCCGCGACGTGCAGGAATTGCGGCAGTTCGCCGATCTCATCCGCTCCAGCCTGTTCTGGGCCCTGGGAATGGCGCTCATTTTCGGTCTCTCCGGCGGCTTCCTCATTTCGCGCAACTTCCTGAATCGGGTCGACGACATCGCCGCCACATCGCATTCCATCATGAGCGGTGATCTGTCGCGCCGCATGCCCGTGTCCGGCACCAATGACGAGTTGGACCGGCTGGCGCGCTCCCTCAACGACATGCTCGACCAGATCGAGCGCCTCATGGCCGGCATGAAGGAAGTGAGTTCCAACATCGCCCACGATCTGAAAACCCCGCTGACCCGGCTGCGTGCCCGGGTGGAGGACGCGCTCCGCAGCGAGAAGAAGGCGGACTACCGCGAGGCCCTGACATTGACGCTGGAGGAGTCGGACCGATTGTTGCAGACCTTCAACGCGCTGCTCTCCATCGCGCGGGCCGAGGCGGGCCAGTCGCGCGAGGGCCTGCACGATCTCGATGCCCATGATGTCATGGCCGACATCGCCGAACTCTATGAACCCATGGTCGAGGAACAGGGCGGGACGCTGACCTTTGCCGCGCCGCAAGGCCTGTGGGTCAAGGCCGACCGGCAATTGCTGGCTCAGGCGCTGGGCAATCTCATCGACAATGCCCTGAAATATGGCGTAGGCGCCGATGGCGCGGTGGCCGTGGCCCTGACCGGAGCGGTTGAGGGAAACCGCGTGGTTCTCATCGTGGCCGACCACGGTCCCGGCATTGCCCCGGAGAATCGCGAGCGCGTGGTCGAACGCTTCGTCCGGCTGGACGACAGCCGCTCCAAGCCCGGCAATGGCCTGGGGCTGGCGCTGGTGGCCAGCGTGGTCAAGCTGCATGGCGGCGAATTGCGGCTGGACGACAATAACCCCGGCCTTAAGGCAAAACTCCTACTGCCCTTGCTGGCAAAAACCGCATAGAAAGCGGGCATGACCGGCCCGCTGCTCGCCCGCATTCAACCGACCTATCCGCCCGCCCTGGACGCCCAGATGGTGGCCCATTTCTGGGCCGATGCCGGGGCGGCGGGCGCGGGGCTTTATCCCGCCCGGCCCTTGATCGAGTCCGTGGTGGCGGGGTCGCCCTATCTGCGCGGGCTGCTGCTGCACAATCTCGATTTCGCCGTGGCGGCCCTGTCGCGCGCGCCAGAGGACGAGGTGGCGGACCTGTGCGCGGCGGTTGCGGCGGCCGCGCGGCTGGAGGTTGAAGATGCCTTCATGGCGGCCCTGCGCCATGCCAAGGCCAGGGCGGCTCTCATCATCGCGCTGGCCGATGTCGGCGGCGCCTGGGAACTTGACGCCGTGACCGGCGCGCTCACCCGCTTTGCCGATGCCACGGTGGCGGCGGCCATTGCCTTCCTGCTGCGGCAGGCCGCCCGCGCCGGGCGCTTCACCCTGGCCGACCCGGACCAGCCCGCCACGGCCTGCGGCTATGTCGCCCTGGCCATGGGCAAGCATGGCGCCTTTGAACTCAACTATTCCTCCGACATCGATCTCATCGTTCTGTTTGATCCGCCGCCCGCGCTGGCCGATGGGGTGGAGCCGGGGGCCTTCTATGTGAAGCTGACCAAAAACCTGGTGCGCCTGCTGCAGGAGGTCACCGCCGATGGCTATGCCTTCCGCGTCGACCTGCGCCTCAGGCCCGATCCGCGCGCCACGCAGGTGGCCATCTCGTTCGAAGCCGCCGCCATCTATTACGAGAACATGGGCCAGAACTGGGAACGCGCCGCCATGATCAAGGCGCGGCCCTGCGCCGGGGATCTGGCCTTGGGGCAGGAATTCCTCGACCGGCTGCGTTCCTATGTCTGGCGCAAATATCTCGACTTCGCCGCCATTGCCGATGTCCAGTCGCTGAAGCGCCAGATTCATGCGGTGAAGGGCCATGGCGAGATCGCGGTGGAAGGCCACAACCTGAAACTGGGCCGGGGCGGCATCCGCGAGATCGAGTTTTTCGTCCAGACGCAACAGCTCATCGCCGGCGGCAAGAACCCGAAGCTGCGTGGCCGCCGCACCCTCGACATGCTCGAGGCGCTGACCGAGGCACAATGGATTTCGCCCATCGCGGCGCGCGAGCTGCGTGAAGACTACCGCTTCCTGCGCACCATCGAGCATCGTGTACAGATGGTGGACGACCAGCAGACTCACTCCCTGCCGGAAGCTGGTCCGGCCTTCGACGCGCTCGCCCGTTTCTGCGCTTTTGAAAGCTCCGAAAGTTTCGCCGCTGCCGTGCGCGCCGCGCTGGAACGGGTGCAGCGCCACTATGCGCGCCTGTTCGAGGATGCGGGCGATCTCGGCACCACGGCGGGCGATCTGGTGTTCACCGGCGGCGAGGACGACCCCGGCACGCTGGAAACGCTGCGCCGCATGGGCTTCAGGGAAGTGAGCGAGATTTCCGCCACCATTCGCGGCTGGCACTTCAGCCGCTATGCCGCCACGCGCTCGGCCAAGTCCCGTGAACGCCTGACCGAACTCATGCCCGCGCTGTTGACCGCGCTGGCCCGCGCCGGCGAGGCCGATCAGGCCTTTCTGGCCTTCGACCGCTTCATCGCCGGCCTGCCCACCGGGGTGCAGCTTTTCTCCATGCTGAAGGCCAATCCCAACCTGCTCGACCTGATCGCCAACATCCTCGGCATGGCGCCGCGGCTTGCCGAACAATTGAGCCGCCAGCCCCGCATTCTCGAAGCCGTGCTTGATCCCGCCTTCTTCGGCCCCCTGCCCAGGCGCGCCGAGGTGGCGGGGCAGATCGACGCCATGATGCCCGCCGACATCAGCCTCGATGAACTGGCCGACCGGGCCCGCATTCTGGGCCGCGAACAGATGTTCCGCGTTGGCGTGCGCGTTCTGTCGGAGACGGTGAGCGCAGAGGAGGCGGGCCACGGCTTCTCGCAACTGGCCGAACTGCTGGTGCAGCGCCTGCATCAGGGCGCGCAGGCCGAGGTGGCGGCGCGCCACGGCGCGGTGGAAGGCGGGGCCAGCGCCGTCATCGCCATGGGCAAGCTGGGCGGACGCGAGATGACGGCGGGTTCCGATCTCGATCTCATTCTGGTCTACGCCGCGGATGCCGGCGCGGAGTCATCCGATGGCACCAAGCCCCTGGCCATCGCCCCCTATTTCACCCGCCTCACCCAGCGCCTCATCACCGCCATCACCAGCCCCACGGGCGAGGGCACGCTCTATGAGGTGGACATGCGGCTTCGCCCCTCCGGCAGCAAGGGGCCGGTGGCCACCAGCCTCGCCAGTTTCATCTCCTATCATGAAGACTCGGCCTGGACCTGGGAGAAGCTGGCCCTGACCCGCGCCCGCGTGGTGGCGGGCGACGAGGCCCTGCGCCCCGCGCTGGATGCCGCCATTCGTGCCGCCCTCGCGGCACCGCGCGATGCCGCCAAGACGCGGACCGATGTGCTGGACATGCGCCGCCTGATGGTGAAGGAGCACAAGGCCACCTCGCTCTGGGACATCAAGCGGGTGCGCGGCGGACTGGTGGAAGTGGAATTCATCGCCCAGACCCTGCAGGTGATCCATGCCGCCGACCATCCGGGCATTCTCGATCACAATACCCATGGCGCGCTCCTGAAGCTCCGCGACCACGGGCTTCTTGCGCCCGCCGATGCCGAGAGCCTGATTGCCGCCTGCGACCTCTATCACCGCATGACGCAACTGCTGCGGCTCTGCGTCGATGGCCCCTTCGACCCGGCCAGCGCCCCCCTTGGCCTGAAGCAGGCAGCGGCCCGCGCCGCCGCCATGCCGGACCTCGCCGCCACCGAATCCCTGCTGCGTGACATGCAGGCCGCCGTGGCCGGGATTTTTGACCGGCTCATCGGCCCGGTGGCGACGGAATGAACCGCCCGATCCGTCTGACCTGAGATGGGCGAAAGGAGTTGCACCTGACCATGGGCATTGCCGCGCCCGCCACCCCCGCTACCGCCGTGCCGGAACCGTCCGACGCGGAGTTATTGGCGCGGGCGGCAGAGCGCGACCAGCAGGCCTTCGCCATGTTGGTGTCGCGCCATTACCGGGTGGTCTATGGTCTGGTCTGGCGGCTGATGAACGGCCATGCCGACGCCGAGGACGTGACCCAGGCGACCTTCCTGAAATTGTGGAGCGATCCCGCCCAATTGCGCGACGCCGGGGCCCTGCGCGGCTGGCTGTGCCGGGTGGGGAGCAATCTGGTGACCGACCGGGCCCGGCGCAAGCCCATGAATCCGCTGGATGAAGCGGCCGAGGTGGCCGATGCCAGCCCGACCGCGGAGGGGCTCATGGCCGGGGCCGAGGCCCGTGCGGCGGTTGACCGCGCCATTGCCGCCCGGCCGGAGCGACAGAAAATGGCGCTGTCGCTCGTCCATATGAACGGCATGTCCAACATCGACGCCGCCGCCACCATGGCGGTCAGCGTCGAGGCGCTGGAATCGCTGCTGGCGCGGGCGCGCCGCGGCTTGAAGGAAGCGCTGGTGGACCGGAAAGAGGAATTGCTGGCGGCCTTGGCCGACGGGAGGGAATGACATGACGCGCGACGTGATGAGCGATACCGAGCTGGACCGGCTTCTGGCCCTGGCCACTGTGCCCGCCGTGCCCGAGGGGGCGGAAGCCCGGCTCATGGCGCGCCTCGCCCGGGCCGAGGCGGGGGAGACTGTCGTGACCTTCAAACCGCGCCAGCGCCGCCTGGTGCCCTGGCTGTCGGCCCTGCCGCTGGCGGCCTCGCTGGCCTGCGGCATCTATCTCGGCGCCGCCGGTTTTGCCGATCCCTATATGACCACCACCGATACCGTTGCCGCCATGGATGACAGCGCCGCCCCCGGCCTTGACGACGTGCTGGCGATTTCGGAAGGAAGCGCCTCATGAGTTCCGACCTGTCCTCTCCCACCGGCCCCGGCTTCCTGCCCGCGTTGCGCTCGCGCTGGTGGACGCTGCTGCTCGGCCTGTCCCTCATGGGCAATCTTCTCGTCGGCGGGGCCATCATCGGCCACGCCATGCGCGATGATGACGGCCTTGGCTTTGGTCCGCGCGGCCATGGCTTTGGCGGCGGCAGGGGGCCGAGCGCCGGCCCCGGTTTTGTCCAGCTCCTGCCGCGCAGCTTCTTTGCCGGACTGCCCAGTGAGCGCCGCCGCGCCTTGATGGCCGGTCTGGTCCAGAACCGGCCCGACATTGACGCCCTGCGGCAGGCGTCCAGTGCCACGGCCATGCGTCTGGCCGATCTCATCGAACCTTCAACCTATGATGCGGCGGCGGTGAAGGCTCTGGTCGATGATTATCTCAGCCAGAATACCGCCCTGCGCGACCGGGGCGCTGCGGTGCTGCTTGATCTGCTGGCCAGGCTGACGCCGGAGGAACGCAAGCTGCTGGCGCTGGAGCTGCGCCAGCCGCGCGGCTACAAACATAACTGAAGCGATGCTCAGGCCGCCTGCGGCGGCTGACGCGGCAAGGTCACTGTCACTGTCGTGCCCTTGCCTTCGGCGCTGTTGATATCCAGCCGGCCGCCGTGCAACTGCGCCAGCGACTTGGAGATGGCAAGGCCCAGGCCCGAGCCGCCCTTGGTCTTGGTGAACTGGTTTTCCACCTGCTCGAAGGGCCGCCCCAGCTTGTCGATGTCGCGCTGCGGAATGCCGATGCCGTTATCCGCGATGGCGATGGTGATGACCTTGCCGTCATCGCGCGTGGTCAGGCGCACCCGCCCGCCCTCGGGCGAGAACTTCACCGCATTGGACAGGAGGTTGATGAGGATCTGCTTCACCGCCCGGCGGTCGGCGGGGAAGGGTTCCTGCACGCCATTGTCGAAATCCAGCGTCACCCGCGCCTCATGGGCGCGCTGGCCGATGATGCGCGTCACATCCTCGATGGTCTGGGCCATGCCGACCTCGGAATACTCCAGGTCCATGCGCCCGGCCTCGATCTTCGACATGTCGAGAATGTCGTTGATGACATCGAGCAGGAACTGGCCGGACCGCCGGATGTCGTGGCTGTATTCGGCATACTTGGCATTGCCCAGGGGACCGAAGACCTGCTGCTGCATCATCTCGGAAAAGCCGATGACGGCGTTGAGCGGCGTGCGCAACTCATGGCTCATGTTGGCCAGGAATTCCGACTTGGAGCGGTTGGCGGCCTCGGCCCGGGCCTTCTCCATGGAGAACTTGTCGGCCATTTCCGCCAGACGCTGCGACTGTTCCTCGGCCACCTGACGCTGCTTCTGCAGGTCGCGCACCGTGGTCATCAGGGTCTTTTCCGATTGCAGCAGGCGTTCCTCATGGCGCTTCAGCGCGGTGATGTCGGTGCCCACCGAGACGAAGCCGCCGTCCTTGGTGCGGCGCTCGTTGATGTGCAGCCAGCGGCCATCGCCCAGTTGCACTTCCAGCGACTTGGCCTCGGAGGACTCGCCCGTGGTCGGCACATATTGGCGCACGATGGGTTCCTTGGCGGCGCGCGTCACCGTGGCATAGTCGGTGCCCGGCTGGCAGGCGGCGGCGGGCAGCGAATGGAACTGCTGGTATTTGGAATTGCACACCACCAGCTTGTTGTTGGGGTCCCACAGCACGAAGGCTTCCGAGATGTTCTCGATGGCGTCCTTGAGGCGGAGTTCCGCCTCCTGATTGATGCGCGCGGCCTGTTTCAGCGGGCTCACGTCAAACACGAAGCCGATGAGGTGCGGCGCGTCCGGCCCGAGGCCCGGCGCCAGTGCGGCCTGGGCCTTGAGCCACACCCAGTGGCCGTCCTCGTGGCGCATGCGGAATTCCTGGTCGAAGACCATGCGCCGTCCGGCCAGCAGGTCTTCCAGCACATCGTCGAGCGGTGGCTCGTCGGGGTGCATGCGCTCGGCCAATTCGCCGTAGCGCAACAGGCCTTCGCGCGGCTCCAGTCCCAGAAGATCATACATGGACTTGGACCAGAACAGCGAACCGGAGGCCAAGTCCCAATCCCAGATGCCGCACTGGCCGCGCTCCAGCGCCTTGTCCATGCGCGAGGTGGCCATGGCCAGGGTCTGGTCGGCCTCGCGCGTCTTGGCCGACTGCCAGTGAAAGGCGCCCGATTGCAGCATCAGCACCAGCACGGTGACGGCGAACAGGACGGCGAGCCGTGTCACATTGTTCTGCCACTGGGTGAGAATGTCAGTCTTGCGCTGCAGCACGATGAGGCTGCCGGGAAAGCGCCCGAGGTCCTGCGAGATGACGCGCGCCTCTTCGCCCGTGGCCAGTGTGGCGGCGAAGGGCACGGAACCGTTGATCTCGGCCCGCACCGCGAAGTCCGGCCCCATGAGCAGCGACAGGGGACTGCCCGCCGCCGCCGCCGCTTCCGGCAGGCTGGCGGCCACCAGCCCCATGCCGTCAACCAGCACGAAGGTGCGGTTTTCATCGCGCGCCTGGGGCGGCAGGGCGGCGGCCAGCAGGGCAGGCGACAGGCTGGCGGCGGTCTTGCCGCCGGCGGCGTCCTTGTCCAGCGTCATCTCGATCGTCTGCGCCGTGGACTGGGCATAGAGCACGGTCAACCGGTTCTGCGCCGCCATGTGGCCGCTGCGGCTGTCGAACAATTGGGTGAGCAGCGAGATGGACAGCGCCAGCAGGAAGAGGACGGTCAGCACCGTGATGGCCAGGCGCAGCACCCGCTCGCTGATGGTGATGGAGAGCCGCCGCATGAAGGGCAGGCCGAAGTGCAGCACCCGGTCGCGGAAGAACAGATCGCTGATTTGCGCTCTGGCCAAGCCTTGCTCCTGCCCCAACCGCAACTTGCGCTCTGACGCGACGTCAGAAGCCCGGCAAGCTGCGCCCCAAAAACCTGTGCCTCCGCCAAGCCACGGCACGGTTTGAGGCATACGCGGCGAGGGCTGATTTGCCAACCCGCTTGTGACGCCGCCTCAGCCCTGCAATGTTCTCGATATGATCTCATAGACATCGCGCGACAGGCCGGGCTGGTCGAGAGTGCGCTGCATTTCGCCCTGCGCCTTCACCCGTCGCGCCGCATCGAACAGCCGCCACGAACGGAAGCCCGTGGCCAGGCGCGCCGCCACCTGCGGGTTCGCCGCATCGAGCCGCAGGATGACATCGGCCAGTACGCGATAGCCCTCGCCATGGGCCGCGTTGAAGCCCGAGAGATTGCCGGAAGTGAAGCCGCCGATGAGGGCATAGACGCGGTTGGGCGTGGCAAAATTGAAGGCCGGATGCTCGGTCAGCGCCGCCACGCGCTGCGCCGCCTCCGGTCCCGGCATCTGCGCATTCAGCATCAGCCACTTGTCCACCAGCAGGGGATTGGCGCTGTGCCGCTGGTAAAAGGCGTCCAGCTCTTCTTCGCGCCCGGGAAGATCGAGCGGCAACAGCGCCGCCAGCGCCCCCATTTCCGCCGTCATGCTGCGCGCGCCGGCAATTTCCGCCCGGATCAGCGGCACCGTGGCTTCGCCATCCGCCGCCGCCATGAGCGCCAGCGCCGCATAACGCAGCGCCCGCCGCGCCGCCGGCCCGGTATCGGCCTGATAGGGCGCATCGTCGGTGGTGGCGGCAAAAATCTCCGCCAGTTGCGCCATGAGCGCGCGCCCCACGCCGCCGCGCACATGCTCGCGCCCCAGGCTCACCGCATCGGCATCGACATCGCTGCCGATCTGCGCGGCGATCTCGGCCTCCGTCGGCAGGCCGAGCATCAGCGCCTTGAAGGCGTCATCCAGCCCATCGTCCGCCAGCACCCGCCCCAGCGCCCGGGCATAGGGGGTAAGGTCAGGCCCTGGCCCTTCACCCCGCGCCGCCGCCACCGCCGCCGTGATCAGATCACTCGCCAGCCGTTGCCCGGCCTCCCAGCGGTTGCAGGCATCGCGGTCATGGCCCATGAGGAAAAGCTGATCCGCAGAACTTGGCCCGCCCGCGATGATGACCGGGGCGGAAAAGCCGCGGTTGAGCGACAGCACGGGCCGCTCCCGCACCTCATGGAAGACGAAGGTCTGCTCGGCCTCCGTCAGTTCGATGACCGGGCGATTGAGCACGCCCACGCCCTCGAGAGTGAGCGCCATGTCCTCGCCCCGGTGGTCGAGCAGCCCCAGCCCGAGGGGCATGTGCAGCGGCTTCTTCTCCGCCTGGCCCGGGGTTGCGGGCGTGTGCTGGGCAATGTGCAGGCTGTAGCGCTGGCGCTGGGCATCATAGGTGCTGCTGACCGAGAGGCGCGGCGTTCCCGCCTGCTCATACCAGGTGAAGAACGGGCCGAGATCACGCCCCGAGGCTTCGGCAAAGCAGGCGATGAACTGTTCCACCGTGCAGGCTTCGCCGTCATGGCGGGCAAAGTAGAGATCCATGCCGCGGCGGAAGGCCTCAGCGCCCACCAGCGTCTCGACCATGCGGCAGATTTCCGCGCCCTTCTCGTAAACCGTGGGCGTGTAGAAATTGTTGATCTCGATATAGGACGAGGGCCGCGCCGGATGGGCCAGCGGTCCGCCATCCTCGGGAAACTGCCGGGCGCGCAGCGTCTTCACATCGGCGATGCGCTTCACCGCGCGCGAGCGCACGTCGGAGGAAAATTCCTGATCACGGAACACCGTCAACCCTTCCTTCAGGCACAGTTGGAACCAGTCGCGGCAGGTGATGCGGTTGCCGGTCCAGTTGTGGAAATATTCATGGGCAATGACCGACTCCACCGCCATGTGGTCGGCGTCGGTGGCGGTCTCGGCCCGGGCCAGAATGTATTTGTCGTTGAAGATGTTGAGGCCCTTGTTCTCCATGGCCCCCATGTTGAAGTCGGACACCGCGACGATGTTGAAACGGTCGAGGTCATATTCGCGGCCGAAGCGGGCCTCGTCCCACGCCATGGAGCGCTTCAGGGCGGCCATGGCAAAACCGCACTGGTCCTCCTTGCCCTGTTCCACGTAGATTCCCAGCGCCACCTGACGCCCCGAAGCCGTGCTGAAACTGTCGTGGATGGACCCCAGGTCGCCCGCCACCAGGGCAAAGAGATAGCACGGCTTGGGGAAGGGATCGTCCCACTGGGCAAAGCCCGGCCCCTCGGCCACCAGGTTGCCGTTGGACAGGAGCACCGGGAAGCGCGTGGCATCGGCGCGCATGCGCACCGAGAAGCGCGCCATGCAGTCGGGCCGGTCGTAGAAATAGGTGATGCGGCGGAAGCCCTCGGCCTCGCACTGGGTGCAGAACATGCCGTTCGACATGTAAAGGCCGGACAGGGCGGTGTTGGCGGTGGGGTTGATGGTGGTGACGATCTCCAGCGTGAAGGGCCGCTGCGGCGGGCGGGCGAGCGTCAGGGCCGCCTCCGATACGCTGTAACCCTCCGGCCCCAGCGCCGCGCCATCCAGCGTCAGGCTCTCCAGCGTCAGCATTTCCCCGTCCAGCACCAGGGGCGCGGCAGCCGCCGTGCTGGCGGGATTGGGCCGCAGCGCCAGCCGGGCCGTCACCCGGGTCGCCTCAGCATCAAGTTGAAAATCAAGGCCGACGGAGTCTATGGTATAGGGTGTGGGCTGGTAGTCCTTGAGCAGAATGGGCTGTGGCGAGGCTGTTGGCATGACGAGAATCCATGACGGAGAGGTTTGAGGCATAACATCATGAGCCGTGCCTTTGTCAAAGATCAGGACGACGCCCCGGAAGAACTGGCCGAACGTCCCATCAGCACTCATCCCAATCTCGTCACCACGCGCGGGCTTGCCGCCATTGACGCGGAGATGGACAGCCTGCGCCAGCGCATCGCCGAGGCCCATGCGGCCGACGACAAGGCGGCGGCGGCCTGGCTCAACCGCGACCTGCGCTATTGGGTGCAGCGCCGCTCGTCGGCGCAATTGACCCATCACCCCGATGATCTCGGCCATGTCGCCTTCGCCACCCGCGTCACCATCAGGCGCGCGGATGGCCGCAGCCAGGTCTTTGCCATTGTCGGCGAGGATGAGGCCGACCCCGCCCATGGCTACATCGCCTATGTGACGCCCATGGCCCATGCCCTGATGAACCGCAAGGTCGGTGAATGGGCCGAGGTGCCCGGCGGCGAGGCCGAAGTCGTCAGGATCGAGGCGCTGGCCGACTGACGATCCGGCTCAGAACCTGTCGGCCCGGTAGGGCGACATGTCCACCGACGGTTTCTTGCCCGCCATCAGTTGCGCCAGAAGCCGCGCGCTGGTGGGCGCCCACGACAGGCCCATGTGGCTCTGGCCGAAATTGTACCAGAGATTGGCGGCCCTGGTGGACGGCCCGATAACGGGCAGCGAATCGGGTGTGCCGGGCCGGCGGCCCATCCAGCGCCGGGCGCTGTCGCCGGGGGCCTTCAGTCCCGGCAGAATGGCCTTGTAATTCTGGTACAGGGCGTCGGCCCGCTGCCAGTTCTCGGGCGCGTCCAGCCCTGCGAACTCATCGGTGCCGGCGATGCGGAGGCAGCCCTCCATGGGCGTGATGACGGCGGGCGTGCGGGCAAAGGTGATGGGCCGCGACAGGCTGATGCCGGGATCGGGCAGTTCGATGTGATAGCCGCGCTCGGCCTCCAGCATGATCTTCTCGCCCAGCGGCTTGAGCAGGAGATTGCTGTAGGCCCCCGCCGTGACCACCACGCGGTCCACCGCAATGGTGCCGCGCGACCGCAGCCGCAGCGCCGTGGCCTTGCCGTCCTTCACCTCGATGGCCGTCACCTCGTCGGCAATGATCTCGCCGCCGCCGCGCACCACGGTCTCGGCAATGGCCTGCGTCACCTTGAGCGGGCTGCGCACGAAATACCAGCCGCCGTGGGTGGCCCCCTTGACGATATGCGGCGCCAGTTCCGGCTCCATCTCGCGGCATTCTCCGGCGGAATAGATGGTGGAATGGCAGCCGTGCTCGGCCTTGACCTGGCGCTCGTGCGCCTCGGCCTCGAATTCCGCCTCGGTTTCGAAGACGCGCAGCGTCTCGCGCTCCACCATCAGGTCGGCGGCATTGGCCCCCTTCAGAAGCTCGCGGTGGTCGTCCACCACGCTGCGGCACAGGGCGGCGCGCGCCTCCGTGATGGCCGCGACCCGCTGCGGCAGGGCATTGCGCGTGGCCGCCAGAAACCAGGGCAGGGCCTTGAACAGATAGGACGGGCGGATGGTGAGGGGGCCGAGGGGATCGAGCAGCCAGCCCGGAATCTTCAGCAGAACCCGGGGCCTGACCGTGGGCAGCACATCGGCGAAGGCCAGAATGCCCGCATTGCCGAAGGAGCAGCCCTCGCCCACCGGGCCGCGCTCGATGATCGTCACCCGGAAGCCCTGACGCTGCAACTGCGCCGCCGTGGTGATGCCGACAATGCCGCCGCCGATGATCATGGCGTGGGGGGCGAGGGGGGCGGTGGACATGGGCGGCCTCGATTGCGAATCCTGCTGAAATTTCCGGCAATTTCCCATGGATCGTCCCCCCGGTCCATGGGGTGGGACGGAATGGCAGTGCAAGCGGCCGTGATGACCGGGGTTGCGGCGTGATGACCTGTTGAGAAATCACGGATTTGCGCTGCCAAAACAGCGCCCGTGGCCTAGGTTGCGCCTCGCATGACGCCCGCCCCCAAAACGCCCCCGCTGCTCGAGGCCAGAAACCTGGTCAAGGCCTTTGGGCCGCTGCGCGCCAATGACGGCGTGGACCTGACCGTGGCCGCAGGCGAGATCCATGCGCTGCTGGGCGAGAACGGCGCGGGCAAGTCCACTCTCGTCAAGATGCTCTATGGCGCGCTTCAGCCCACGTCGGGCGAATTGTTCTGGCACGGCGAGGCCCTCACCATCGCCAACCCCGCCGCGGCGCGCGCCCTCGGCATCGGCATGGTGTTCCAGCACTTCTCCCTGTTTGAGGCCCTGACGGCGGTGGAGAACATCGCCCTTGCCCTGCCGGGGGATTTTGACCTTGCCGCCCTGTCCGGGCGCATCGCCACGCTGTCCGCCGATTACGGTTTGCCGCTGGAACCTTCGGCCACCATTGCCGACCTTTCCGTGGGCGAGCGCCAGCGCGTCGAGATCGTGCGCTGCCTGCTGCAGAACCCCAGGCTCCTCATCCTCGACGAGCCGACCTCGGTGCTGACCCCGCAGGAGGCCGAACAGCTTTTCATCACCTTGCAGCGCCTTGCCGCCGAGGGCTGCGCCATCCTTTACATTTCTCACCGGCTGGAGGAGGTGCGCCGCATCTGCCAGCGCGCCACCATCCTGCGCCACGGCAAGGTGGTGGCGGCCTGCGACCCGCGCCAGGAGACGCCCGCCAGCCTCGCCCGCCTGATGGTGGGGGGCGACATTCACGCCGTGCGCGCCCACCGCGACGTGGCGGAAGGGCCGGTGCGGCTGCGCGTCCATGAGCTTTCCCTGCCGCCCGATGGCCCCTTCTCGGTGGCGCTGCAGGACATCTCGCTCGAGGTGCGCGGCGGCGAGGTCCTGTGCATCGCAGGCGTGGCGGGCAATGGCCAGTCGGAACTCTTCGACGCCCTGTCCGGCGAGCGCGTGGCCGACTATGCCCATGCGGTGGAGATCGACGGCCTGCCCGCCGGACGCCACGGGGTGAACTGGCGGCGCAAGCATGGCGCGGCCTTCGTGCCGGAAGAACGCCTGGGCCATGGCGCGGTGCCGATGTTTCACCTGTCCGACAACGTGGTCCTGACCCGCCACGCGGTGGACCATACCGTGGCCGCCAACCGGCGCGTGCTGCGCCCCGGCGCGCGCGCCATCGCCGACCGGGTGATCGCCGCCTTCGACGTGCGCAAGGGCAAGCCCGACCCGGAGGCGCGCGCCCTTTCCGGCGGCAACTTGCAGAAATATGTGGTGGGCCGCGAGATGGACCGGAACCCCGGCGTGCTGGTGGTGAACCAGCCCACCTGGGGGGTGGACGCCGGGGCCGCCGCCACCATCCGCCAGGCGCTGGTGGACCTCGCCACGCGCGGCGCCGCCGTGCTGGTCATTTCGCAGGACCTCGACGAGATTTTTGATATCGCCGACCGCATCGCCGTCATCGCGCGCGGCGAACTGTCGGCGGCCCATGCGGCCCGCGACATGACGCCGGAAATGATCGGTCTCTACATGGCGGGCATGGACGAGGCGGCGGCTCAGGCAGCAGGGGAGGGCGGCCATGCTCATCCTTGAACGCCGGGTTGAGCGCGCCCGCCTGTGGATGTGGGCCTCGCCCGTTCTGGCGCTGGTCCTCACCATCATCGCGGGCGGCATCATCTTCGCCCTGGCCGGGGTCGATCCGCTGCATGGCCTCTACACCTATTTCATCAGCCCACTGATGGATGGCTGGGACCGCGAGAAGCTCATCGCCAAGGCCGCGCCGCTGGTGCTCATCGGCGTGGGCCTTGCCGTATGCTACACCGCCAATGTCTGGAACATCGGGGCCGAGGGCCAGTTCGTGGCGGGGGCCCTGCTGGCGGGGCTGGTGCCCGTCTATTTTTCCGGCTGGCAGGATGCCTCCGTCATGGCGGTCATGCTGCTGCTGGGGGTTCTGGGCGGGCTGCTCTGGGCCATGATCCCCGCCGCCCTGCGGGTGCGCTTCCACGCCAATGAAATTCTCACCTCGCTCATGCTCGTCTATGTCGTGCGCCTTGCCTATGACTGGGCGGTGCGCGGCCCCCTGCGTGACCCCCACGCCATGAACTTCCCCAAGACCGTGCGCTTCGACGGCTGGCAGGTTCTGCCCGCCTGGGGCGAGATTCATCTGGGCGCGTTCTTCGCGCTCGTGGCCGCGCTGGTGCTTTATGTGGTCATGGTGAAGATGCTGAAGGGGTTTGAATTGCGCGCCCTGGGCTCATCCCCCCGGGCCGCGCGCTTTGCCGGATTTTCGGAACACCGCGCGGTCTATTTCGTCTTCGCCGTGTCGGGCGCGCTGGCGGGCCTCGCCGGGGCCTGTGATGTCATGGGCGTATCGCGCCAGCTTCAGGCTCCCTATGAACCGAACTACGGCTTCGTCGCCATCATCGTCGCCTTCCTGGGTCGGCTGAACCCCATCGGCGTCATCTTCGCCGGATTGCTGCTGGCCCTATCCTACATGGGCGGCGAGGCGGCCAAGGTGTCGCTCGGTGTTTCCGACAATATCGCCAAGGTGTTCCAGGGCATCCTGCTGTTCTTCATTCTCGCCTGCGACACGCTCATTCTCTACCGCATCCGCTGGCAGGGGAGGGGCTGATGGACGCACTCATTCCCATTCTGCTCACCATCGTCACGGCGGCCACGCCGCTGGTTCTGGCGGGCATTGGCGAGTTGCTGGTGGAGCGCGCGGGCGTGTTGAACCTCGGCGTCGAGGGCATGATGATCATGGGCGCGGTGGCGGGCTTCGGTGCCGCCTTCGTCACCGGCAGCCCCTATCTCGGCATCCTCGCCAGCATCGCGGCGGGCATGGCCATGGCGCTGCTCTTCGGCTTCCTCACGCTCACGCTCGCCACCAACCAGACCGCCACCGGCCTTGCCATCACGCTGCTCGGCCTTGGCCTGTCCGGCCTCATCGGCAAGCCCTTCACCGGCCAGCCCATTACCCGCCTGCCCAACTGGGACGGCATCGACATTCTCGTGGTCTTTTCCTTCCTTCTCGCCGGCGCCGTGTCATGGTTCCTGTTCCGAAGCCGCGCCGGTCTCATTGTCCGCGCCGTGGGCGACAATCACACCTCGGCCCACACCCTGGGCTATCCTGTCATCCGGGTGCGTTATCTCGCCGTGCTCTTCGGCGGAGCCTGCGCCGGTCTGGCGGGGGGCTACCTGTCGCTGTCCTACACGCCGCAATGGATCGAAGGCATGACGGCGGGCAAGGGCTGGATCGCGCTGGCGCTGGTGGTCTTCGCCTCGTGGCGGCCCTGGCGGCTGCTGGCGGGCGCTTACCTTTTCGGCGCCATCAGCATTCTCGCCTTCACCGTGCAGACCTTTGCCCTGGGCATCCCGTCACAACTGCTCTCGGCGCTGCCCTACATCGTCACCATCGTGGCGCTGGTCATCATTTCCAGAAACCGGCTGATGCTGCGGGCCAATACGCCCGCCTGCCTCGGCCGCCCGTTTGTGCCTGATCGTTGAGTTCATAACCATGGAGAACGTCATGAAGAAATTTCTGCTCTCGGCCGCCGTGGCGGCCCTGGCGCTGGGCGCGGCGTCTGCCTCCGCCCTTGCCGCCGACAAATACAAGGCCTGCTGGGTCTATGTCGGGTCCATCGGCGACTTCGGCTACACCTATCAGCATGACCAGGGCCGCCTCGATGTGGTGAAGGCGCTGGGCGACAAGGTGGAAACCGCCTATGTCGAGAACGTGCCGGAAAGCGACAGCGCCACCGCCATCGAGCGCCTGGCCCGCGACGGCTGCAAGCTCATCTTCACCACCTCCTTCGGCTTCATGGACGCCACCATCGACGTGGCCAAGAAGTATCCCGACGTGAAGTTCGAGCACGCCACCGGCTTCAAGTCGGCGGAGAACGTGGCCACCTATAACGCCAAGTTCCACGAGGGCCGCTACGTCATCGGCCAGATCGCCGCCAAGATGTCCAAGACCGGCTCGGCGGGCTACATCGTCTCCTTCCCCATTCCGGAAGTGGTGGCTGGCATCAACGCCTTCATGCGCGGCGCGCAGAGCGTCAACCCGGATTTCAAGATCAAGGTCATCTGGGTGAACAGCTGGTTCGATCCCGCCAAGGAAGCCGACGCGGCCAAGGTGCTGTTCTCGCAGGGCGTGGACATTCTGGTGCAGCACACCGACTCGGCGGCCGGCATGCAGGTGGCGGAAGAGCAGGGCAAACTTGCCTTCGGTCAGGCCTCGGACATGATCAAGTTCGGCCCCAAGGCCCAGCTCACCGCCATCGTGGACAACTGGGGCCCCTATTATGTGCGGCGCGTTCAGGAGGCCATGGACGGCACCTGGAAGACGGCCCAGTCCTGGGAAGGCCTGAAGGAGGGCGTGGTGAACATGGCGCCCTTCACCAACATGCCGGACGACGTGGCCAAGGCCGCGGCTGAAACGGTGGAAGGCATCAAGGCCGGCACGGTCAATCCCTTCATGGGCAAGATCACCAAGCAGGACGGCACCGTGGTCGGCGAGGACGGCAAGATGCTGCCCGACGCCGACATCCTCGGCATGAACTGGTACGTGAAGGGCGTGGACGACAAGCTGCCGCAGTAAGCGCCACATCAATCTGTTACAGAACCGCCGGGAGAACTCCCGGCGGTTTTTTCATTTGATGCCCCTCACCCTCCCAATTCGCTGGCGCTCATTGGGCCCCAACCCTCTCCCCATTGTCATGGGGAGAGGGTTCTTGGCGCGGCAGTCATTCTCTCTGCCCGCATAGAGGCAAGGGGAGGGGGATTCGGAATTTCCCTCTCCCCGTTCACGGGGAGAGGGTTGGGGCCCGCGCCCTCAGGCGCGGGAGGGTGAGGGGCTACACCACCAGTTCGATCAGGAACGGCTGTGCGCTTTTGAACGACCGCAGCATCAGGGCGGCACAGTCCTTCAGTGTCTCGGCCCGCGCCGCCTCCACGCCCATGCCCTGGGCCAGCCTCACCCAGTCAAGGTCCGGGTTGCCCAGGTCCAGCATGTTCATGGCAGTGGGGCCGGGGTTTGCCCCCACGCCCGCGTATTCCCCGATGAGGATCTGATATTTCCGGTTCGACAGGATGACGGTGGTGACCGGCAGCCTCTCCCGCGCCTGGGTCCACAGGGCCTGTAGCGTGTACATGGCCGAGCCATCGGCCTGCATGTTGATGACGCGCCGCCCGCCGCCCGCCATGGCCGCCCCCGTGGCGCAGGGCATGCCATAGCCGATGGCCCCGCCCGTCACCATCATCCAGTCATGCGGGGGCGCGTCATATGTGGTGGGAAACAGCGCCCAGCCCAGCGAAATCCCCTCATCGGCGACGATGGCCCCCTCCGGCAGGACGGCCGCCAGCATATGGCCAATGCCTTCGGAGTCGATCGGCCCCGTGCCCGGAATATCCACCTTGCCCCCTGCCGCCTGCGCCGCCGGGGCCGGGCCGCAGCCCAGCGCATCGGCCAGCCGCGCCAGTGCCTCTTCCGCGTTATGTTCCACGCGCGACAGCTGCGTCACGCCCGCCGCCTCCGGCGCATGCAGCGACGGCAGACCCGGATAGGCAAAAAACCCCACCGGCACGCGTGCATTGACCAGCACGATTTCCGCCACGTCCTTCAGCGCCTCGATGGCCTGGGGCGCGCCATAGGGCACCCGGGCCAGCGCCAGCCGCCCCACGCCGCGCTGATGAAAGCCATTGATGGATTCCGCCATGACCCGGCAGCCGGTTCTGGCCTGAATGCGCGCGGCGTGAACCTGTGCCCCCGCCATCAGCGCATTGCCGCCCAGAAGCAGCAACACGTTCCTTTTCTCGCGCAAAACCTTCGCCGCCGTCGTCACCGCATGGGCGTCCACCGCGGGCGGCGCGGGGACGGGCAGGGGGGCGGCCACCACGCCGCCCTCGTTCCATGAGGCGTCGGACGGCAGGATGAGGCTGGCGATCTCCCCCGGCGCGGTGCGCGCCGCCTGCAATGCCACGGCGGCGTCGCGCCCCACATGGGCTGCCGCTGCGCTGGTCCGCACCCAGCCGGAAACGGTGCGCGCCAGGCCCGCCGTGTCGGCGGCCAGCGGCGGGTCGAAGCCCGCGTGATAGGTTGCCTGATCGCCGATGATGTTGAGAATGCCGCTGCGGGCGCGGCGGGCGTTGTGCAGGTTGGCCAGGCCGTTGGCCAGCCCCGGCCCGCAGTGCAGCAGGGTCACCGCCGGTTTCCGCGCCACGCGGAAATAGCCGTCCGCCATGCCGGTCACCACATTCTCCTGCATGCCCGGCACGCAGCGGATGCCGGGAATGCGGTCCAGCGCCGCCACGAAATGCATCTCGCTGGTGCCGGGATTGGCAAAACACACCTCAACCCCGCCAGCCACCAGCGTATGAACCAGACTTTCCGCACCGTTCATCATCAAACTCCTGAAGACGGCCAAGCCTACAGGCCGCACCCCCCACCCCACAAGCCGCCAGCCCCCAGAGCAACCTGACTTTTGATGAGTCCATCAAAAGTCAGACAAGTTGCTCGCCACCAATAAGGTAGAGCGGTGGCTTTGCTGCCAGCACAGCCAAAACCGCTCTGGAGCAAGGTTGCGCCAGAACAGTGGCTTTGCCTCAACCCGCCCGGTCTGTTACAAGCGCGGCCCGCATTGCCTGATTTTCCCCGAAAGACCCGCCATGTCCGACAAGCCCGAAAAAACCGACCGCTACCGCGAGACGGTGTTCCTGCCCAAGACCGACTTTGCCATGAAGGCGGGCCTGCCCCAGAAGGAGCCGGAGCTGCTCAGGCGCTGGGCCGAGATGGGCATGTACCGGCGCCTGCGCGAGGTGGCCAAGGGCAAGCCGCTCTTCGTGCTGCATGACGGCCCGCCCTATGCCAATGGCAACATCCACATCGGCCATGCGCTCAACAAGATCCTGAAGGACATGATCACCCGCTCGCGCCAGATGGCGGGTTTTGATTCCAATTACGTGCCGGGCTGGGACTGCCACGGGCTGCCCATAGAATGGAAGATCGAGGAACAGTATCGCGCCAAGGGCAAGGACAAGAACCAGGTTCCCATCAACGAATTCCGCCAGGAATGCCGCGCCTTCGCCGCCCACTGGATCGACGTGCAGCGCGAGGAATTCAAGCGCCTGGGCGTGGAGGGCGACTGGCAGAATCCCTACACCACCATGGCCTTCGCGGCCGAGGCCACCATCGCCGGTGAACTGCTGAAATTCGCCGAGAGTGGCCAGCTTTACCGCGGTTCCAAGCCGGTCATGTGGTCGGTGGTGGAGCACACGGCATTGGCCGAGGCCGAGGTGGAATATCAGGACCATGTGAGCGACACGATCTTCGTGAAGTTTCCCGTGCGGCACGTGGACACAGGCCCGAATTCAATTTTCGCAGCTTTAAAAGCACCTATTTTCGGAGAGTCTGACCGTGAGACATCGCTACTGGAGAAGCAAACGCTTGAGCTAGTTGAAAAAATAAAAAAATCAGCCGTTGTAATTTGGACGACCACCCCTTGGACCATTCCAGGAAATAGGGCGATCTCATTTTCATTCAAAATCGAATACGTCTTGGTCGAAATCACAACAGCACCCGATGGCAATTGGGTGAAGTCCGGCGAGATGTTAATTCTCGCAAAACGGCTGGTTGAAGATGCAATGAAAGCGGCTCGAGTTGAGAGTTGGCGCATTCTCGGTGACGTTGATCCAAGGTATCTGACTTGCGAGCATCCTCTAGCAACACTGGGATACAAATTTGATGTGCCGCTGCTCGATGGCGATCATGTCAGCGATGATACCGGCACGGGCTTCGTCCACACCGCGCCCAGCCATGGTGCCGAGGACTATGTGGCCTGGATCGAGCACCAGCGCGAGCTGGTGGCCAAAGGCATCGACATTCACATCCCCTCGCCGGTGGGGGCCGACGGCCTCTACACCAAGGACGCGCCGGGCTTCGAGGGGCTGGCCGTCATCACCCAGAAGGGCGAGAAGGGCCCCGCCAACGACGCGGTCATCCGTGCCCTGATCGATGCGGGCAACCTCATTGCGCGCGCGCGGTTAAACCACCAATACCCCCACTCGTGGCGCTCCAAGAAACCCATCATCTTCCGCAACACGCCGCAGTGGTTCATCTCCATGGGCGACGGCACGAAGGACGGCCTGCGCGATAAGGCTCTGGCCGCCATCGACCAGACCCGTTTCTTCCCGCCCGCGGGGCAAAACCGCCTGCGCTCCATGATCGAGCAGCGGCCCGACTGGGTTATCTCGCGCCAGCGCGCCTGGGGCGTTCCCATTGCCGTTTTCGTGAACCGGGAAACGGGTGAAATATTGAATGATAACAATGTGAACCGCCGCATTGTTGAATCCTTTTCCAAGGAAGGCGCCGACGCCTGGTTCGCCGAAGGGGCAGCGCAACGCTTCCTTGGCGCGGAGCACAAGGCCGAGGACTATGAGCAGGTGCGCGACATTCTCGATGTCTGGTTCGACTCCGGCTCGACCCATGCCTTCGTGCTGGAGCAGCGGCCGGATTTGAAGTGGCCGGCGGACGTCTATCTCGAAGGCTCGGACCAGCATCGCGGCTGGTTCCATTCCTCGCTGCTGGAAAGCTGCGGCACACGCGGCCGGGCACCCTATGATCAGGTCATCACCCATGGCTTCACCATGGCCGAGGATGGCCGCAAGATGTCGAAGTCGCTGGGCAACATCGTCTCGCCGCAGGATGTCATCAAGCAGTCGGGGGCCGACATTCTCCGCCTCTGGGTCGCCTCCTGCGACTATGCCGACGACCAGCGCATCGGCCCGGAGATTCTCAAGACCACGGTGGAATCCTACCGCAAGCTGCGCAACACCTTCCGCTACATGCTGGGCGCGCTCGACGGGCTGAAGGATTGGGAGACGGTCTATCCCAAGGACATGCCGGAACTGGAGCGCTATATCCTGCACCGCCTGTGGGAGTTGAACGGCGTCATCCGCGCCGCCTATGAGGTCTATGACTACAAGAAGATCTATGCCGCGCTCATGCAGTTCATGACGGCGGACCTCTCCGCCTTCTACTTCGACATCAGAAAAGACGCGCTCTATTGCGACCCCTGGTCGGCCCTGCGCCGCCGCGCCTGCCGCACCGTCATGGATCAGCTTTTCCACTGCCTGACCACCTGGTGGGCACCCGTGCTGTGCTTCACCATGGAGGAAGTCTGGCTGTCGCGCTTTGCCGGCGAAGGGTCATCGGTTCACCTCATGCCCTTCGCCATGGCGCCCGACAATTGGCGCGACGACGCGCTGGCGAAGAAATGGGACCAGATCCGCAACATCCGCCGCGCCGTCACCGGGGCGCTGGAGATCGAGCGCGCCGAAAAGCGCATCGGTTCGTCGCTGGAGGCCGCACCGGAGGTTCATGTGGCGCTGGGGGCGGAAGCCATGGCCACGCTCAAGTCCATCGACTTTGCCGAGGTCTGCATCACCTCCGGCCTGACGCTGCATGAGGGCGAAGGCCCGGCTGCGGCCTTCCGCCTTGATGACCTCAAGGGTGTGGCCGTGGTGCCCGCGCTGGCCAAGGGCCGCCGCTGCGCCCGCTCGTGGAAGGTGAGCGAGGCCGTGGGCAGCGACGCCGACTTCCCCGACATCACGCCGCGTGATGCCGAGGCCGTGCGCGAGTGGCAGACCCGCTTCAAGAAGACGGTGTGATGCGCCTTTCCCTCTGGGGCCCCCTGTCGCCGCTGGTTCTGGGTCTGGCCGCGCTCGTCTTTGTGGCCGATCAGGCCCACAAGTGGTGGATGCTCAACGTCTATGACATCGCGGGCAGGGGCGCGGTGGCGCTCACGCCCTTCTTCGATCTTGTCATGGTCTGGAACCGGGGCGTCTCCTATGGCCTGCTCGCCACCCACATGCAGGGCCTGCTGGTGGCGGCCAGCCTGATCATTTCCGCCTTTCTCTGGCGCTGGGCGGCGCAGAGCCCGAGGGTGCTGACGGCGGCGGCCCTGGGCCTCGTCATTGGCGGCGCGCTGGGCAATGCACTCGACCGGGCGCTCCGGGGCGCGGTGGCGGATTTCTTCCATCTCCACTGGGGCGACTGGAGCTGGTATGTCTTCAATATCGCCGATGTCGCCATCGTTGCGGGCGTGGCCCTGCTGCTCTATGAATCCCTGCGCCAGGGCCGGGCGGCCTGAAGCCTTGGATTTGCCGGATTCTCCGCCCAGATTGCCTGCCAAACACGGGACCATTGCCATGACCGCAAAAACTGCCACCCTGAGCCTGTTGGCTGTCTTCCTTCTGGCAGGCTGCTCTGAATCGCGGGTGCTGAATGCGCTTGGTGCCAAGACCACTGGCCCGCAGGACAATGCCGTCGTCGGCAATCAGCTTTCCATGCCGCCGGACATGCAGTTGCGCGCCCCCGGAACCGGGGCACCGCCGCCTGCCGCTGCCCCCAGGACCTATGCCGCAACGCCGCCCGTGTCGGCGGCCCCGCCCACTGATCCCTATGCGGCTACCCCCCAGACCTATGCCGCAACGCCGGCCCCGGCTCCCGCGCCAGTCACCCCCGTCACGCAGCAGAAGCCCAAGAGCCGCTACCCCGCCAATTATGTGGCCGGGGCCGACGATATCACGCTCAAGGAAAAGAAGCCCATCACCCAGGCGACCTATGCCGAATATGGCATCTCGCCCACCAAGGCTGATGGCACGCCCAAGACCCAGGCCGAGATGAATGAGGAACTGGCCGCCGCCATGAAACTGCGCAAGCAGCAGCAGAACCCCGGTTACGGCACCATCTTCAACATCGGCAATGTCTTCCGCAACGATTGATCCTGCGCCTTCACCATGACAGGAAATTCACTGGCGTTCGGCGCCGGTGAAACCCATGTTCGCCCTCAATTCCGCATTGCCCTCAGCCACGGATGCCGCATGACCCGTTTCCGCTTTCTGATCTCCGTCGCCGCCGCTGCCCTGGCGCTTGCCACGCCGGTCCGCGCCCTCAATGTCGAGGTGAGTGATTTCAAATTGGCCAACGGCATGGAGGTGGTGGTCATTCCCGACCACCGCGCCCCGGTGGTCACCCACATGGTCTGGTATCGCGTCGGCGCGGCCGACGAACAGTCCGGCAAGTCGGGCCTCGCCCATTTTTTTGAACACCTGATGTTCAAGGGCACGCCGACCCATCCCGAGGGTGAATTCAACCGCATCGTCCAGATCAACGGCGGCGACGACAACGCCTTCACCAGCACCGACTACACCGCCTATTACCAGCGCGTGGCCGCCAACCGCCTCGACACCATGATGGCGCTGGAAGCCGACCGCATGCAGAACCTCACCCTCACCGATGCCGTGGTGAAGCCAGAGCGCGACGTGGTGGTGGAGGAGCGCCGCCAGACCACCGAAAATGATCCGGGCCGCCTGCTGGTGGAGCAGGTCTCGGCCGCCATGTATACCGCCCATCCCTATGGCCGCCCCATCGTCGGCTGGATGTCCGAGGTGACCCGGCTGACCGGTCAGGATGCGCTCGATTTCTATCGTGCCCATTACACCCCGGCCAATGCCATTCTGGTGGTGGCGGGCGATGTGACGGCGGAAGAAGTGAAGCGTCTGGCGGAAAAGAACTATGGCCCGCTCAAAAACACCTTCATCCCCAGCGAGCGGCTGCGCACGCCCGAGCCGGACCCCATTGCCGCGCGCCGCGTGATCATGACCGACAGCCGCGCCGCCACGCCCTCCTTCCAGCGCTCCTATCTCGCCGTGGCGGCAGGCCGCGACCCCGGACTGGAGTCGGAGGCGCTTGACGTGTTGGCCGAAATCCTGGGCGGCGGTTCCCAGGGCCGCCTCTACAAGGAACTGGTGGTGAAGCAGAAGATCGCCTCTGCGGCGGGGGCCTGGTATTCCGGCGAGGCGCTGGACTATGGCACCTTCGCCCTTGCCGTCTCGCCCGCCAATGGCGCCAGCCTTGCCACCATCGAGTCGGCCATCGATGCCGAAATCGCGCGCATCAGCCGCGACGGCCCCACGGCGGATGAACTGGCCAAGGCCAGGCAGCGCATCCTCGATGCCAATGTCTATGCCCTCGACAGCCAGTTTGCCCTGGCCCGCATGTTCGGTGCCGGGCTGACCACGGGGTCGAGCATTTCCGACATCAAGGGCTGGGATGAGCGCATCGCCAAGGTCAGCAGCGAAGATGTGAAGGCCGCTGCCGCCGCCACGCTGAAGCCCGAGCGCTCGGTCACCGCCACCCTGTCCCCCAAGCCCGCGCCCTGAGGTTGCCATGCTGAAATCCCTGTTGCGCCGTGTGCTGCCGGTCCTGCTGCTGCCGCTGTTCATTCTCCCCGCCGCCGCCGTCACCATTCAGGCGGTCACCACCAAGTCCGGTCTCACCGCCTGGCTGGTGGAGGACCACACCATTCCCCTCATCGCCATGAATTTCGCCTTCGCCGGGGGCTCCGCCTCCGACCCCGCGGGCAAGGAGGGTGCGGCCCATTACCTCACCGGCATGCTGGATGAAGGGGCCGCCGACATGGACAGCCCCACCTTTCAGGCCCGGCGCGACGAACTGGGCATGAAGCTTTCCTTCGACGATGACCAGGACCGTTTCACCGGCTCCTTCCAGACTCTGTCGCGCAACCGCGATGCCGCCTTCGCACTGCTCAAGGCGGCGGTCACCGCGCCGCATTTTGCCGAGGAACCCATGGAGCGGGTGCGCCAGCAATTCCTCACCAGCGTGCGTGATGAAGGCAAGGATCCGGGTCGGCTCGCCTCGCTGCAATTCACCGCCATGGCTTTGCCCGGCCATCCCTACGCCCGCAATGACCATGGCACCGAAGCCACCATCCAGGCCATGACCACGGCTGACCTGCGCGCCGCCCATCAGCGTCTCTTCACCCGCAGGGGCATGCTGATTTCCGTGGTCGGCGACATTGACGCCGCCACCCTTGGCCAGAAGCTGGACGAGGCCTTTGGCTCGCTCCCGGACACCGAGCCGCCTGCGCCACCGCCGGAGGCGACCGTGGCCAGCGGACCCGCCCTCAAGCTCATCGGCATGGACATGCCGCAAAGCCTCATCCTCTTCGGCGGCCCTGGCCTGTTGCGCAAGGATCAGGACTTCATTCCGGCCTATGTCATGAACCAGATTCTCGGCGGCAGCGGCCTGGGGTCACGCCTCTCCACCGTGGTGCGCGAGAAAAACGGCCTCACCTATGGCATCGACACGGGACTCCTGCCGCTCCGCCGCGCCGGCTACTTCATCGGATCCTTTTCCACCCGCAACGAAAAGGCGGGCGAGGCCATGGCCCTGGTGCGTCAGGAGTTGGCGCGCATGGCCCAGGACGGCCCCACCCAGCAGGAACTGGATCAGGCCAAGACCTATCTCACCGGCTCCTATGCCCTGCGGTTCGACTCCAATGCCAAGATCGCCGCCCAGCTTCTCGCCATCCAGCAGGACAATCTCGGCATCGACTACATCAACCGGCGCAACAGCCTGGTGGAGGCCGTCACCATGGATCAGGTGAAGGAACAGGCGAAGCGTCTGCTCCACCCCGACCAGTTGCTGCTGTCCGTGGTGGGGCGGCCCAAGGGTCTGTGACGGCATCGGGTTGAGGGGCGGGCTGATCCCGTCGCGAGCGGATTTGGCTTTGATGGCATCAAAGCCACCGCTCTAACTTATTGATGACGAGCACCTTGTCTGACTTTTGCTGATTCCATCAAAAGTCAGGTTGCTCTAGAAACGTCCCCATGCGAATCCACCGCCTCAGCGAAGGCACCATCAACCGCATCGCGGCGGGCGAGGTCATCGAGCGCCCCGCCAGCGTGGTGAAGGAACTGGCCGAAAATGCCATTGACGCAGGGGCGACCCGCATCGACGTGATCTTTCACGGCGGCGGCAAGACCCTGATCCGCGTCACCGACAACGGCTCCGGCATGGCCGCCGCTGATCTGGCCCTCGCGGTGGAGCGCCACGCCACCTCCAAGCTCGCCGACGATGACCTGATCCACATCGCCACGCTGGGATTTCGCGGTGAGGCTCTGCCCTCCATCGGTGCGGCGGCGCGTCTTGCCATCACTTCGCGCATGGCGGGCGACACTGCCCACAGCATCGCCGTGACGGGCGGTGTCACCGCCGCGCTGAAGCCCGCCACCCTGGCGCAAGGCACCGACATCGAAGTGACCGACCTGTTCTACGCCACGCCCGCGCGCCTGAAATTCCTCAAGACCGACCGGGCCGAAACGGCGGAAGCCGCAGAGGTGATCCGGCGTCTGGCATTGGCCCACCCGGCCATCGGCTTCACCTTCGTGACCGAGGACCGCCGCCTCATCGACTGCCCGCCGGGCGAAACGGCGGAAGCCCGCGTGGCCCGCATCATGGGCCCCGATTTCATGGCCTCCAGTGTCGCCGTCCATCATGCCGCCGAAGATGTGGTGGTGGAAGGCTATGCCTCGCTCCCCACCTTCTCGCGCGCTCAGGGGACACAGCAATATTCCTTCGTCAATGGCCGCCCGGTGAGGGACAAGCTGGTGAGCGGCGCCATTCGCGGCGCCTATGCCGACCTGATGATGCGCGGGCGCTTTCCCGCCGTGGTGCTGTTTCTCACCTGTGATCCCACCCGGGTGGATGTCAACGTCCATCCCGCCAAGGCCGAGGTGCGCTTCCGCGATTCCGGTTTCGTCCGGGCGCTGATCGTCAAGGCCATCCGCGCGGCTCTGGCCCAGCCCGCCGCGCAGGCGGACAGCGCGCTGTCCAGCGCCACCGCCCGCAGCTTTGCCGGGGGTTTTCGCCCCGCCGCCCCGCCGCCGCGCTGGGGCGGATACGTCTCGCCACAGGCCGAGGCGGGCGGGATGGAAGCCTTCGCCGAACGCGCCCAGCATATGTTTGATGCCGGGCTGCCGCCGGAAAAGCGCAGCCCCGCCGAACCGCTCGCCGCCGCCGAGGATTATCCCCTTGGCGTCGCCATCGCCCAGTTGCACACCTCCTACATTCTCACCCAGACTTCCCATGGCCTGATGTTGGTGGACCAGCACGCCGCCCATGAGCGCCTGACCTATGAGCGGCTGAAGCGCGAACGGGCGGGCCGGGGCGTCATCACCCAGCCGCTGCTGGTGCCGGATGTTGTGTCCCTGCCGCCCATCGAAACGGCGCGGCTTCTGGGGGCGGGCGATCTTCTGGCTCAGGCCGGATTGGTGATCGACGGTTTCGGCGACGACACACTGGTGGTGCGCGAGGTGCCCGCTGCCCTGGGGCACGCCGACATGGCGGGCCTGCTCAAGGACATCGCCGACGATCTCGCCGAACTCGACACGACCTCAGCCGTGACGGAGAAGGTCAACGCCATTCTCTCCACCATGGCCTGTCACCGTTCGGTGCGGGCGGGCCGCGCCTTGCGGCCTGAGGAAATGAATGCGCTGCTGCGCGAGATGGAAGTGACCCCCAACGCCGGCCAGTGCAATCACGGTCGCCCCACCTACATCGAACTGAAGCTCGGCGACATCGAGCGCCTCTTCGGCCGCCGCTGATCAGGCCCGGTAAAACCGCACCACCGTGTCGCCATATTCCCGGCTGTCCGTCAGGCTCAAGCCCTCAGGCGTCTTGACCTCGGCCTTGGCCGCTTCCTCCAGCACCACCACGGCCCCCGGTGCCAGCCACCCGCCCGCCACCAGTCCGGCCAGCGCCGTCTCGCCCAGGCCCTTGCCATAGGGCGGGTCGGCGAAGACGAGATCGAAGGGCGGCAATGGCGCGCACGGCCCCAGCCGCGCCGCATCGCGCCGCCAGATCTTGGCCTGCCCGATGACGCCCAGCGCATCGGCATTGCGCCGGATCACGCCGCGCGCCGCCGTGGCCTCGTCGATGAAATGGCAGAAGCGCGCGCCCCGCGAAATCGCCTCCAGCCCCAGGGCTCCCGTGCCGGCGAAGAGGTCGAGCACCCGCGCCTCCGCCACCGTGAATTCGCCCATGCCATGGACCAGAATATTGAACATGGCCTCGCGCACCCGGTCCGATGTCGGGCGCGTGGCCGATCCGGCGGGGGCGGCCAGCGCATGTCCCTTGAACCTACCGCCGACGATCCGCATGCGGCCGGTCCTTCTTCTTGTGGCCTTCGATGGAGGCGCGGATCACCCGCGCCGGCACTTCCTCGATGCCGCCGCGCGCCAGCTCGCCCAGCATGAAGGGGCCGAAGCTCACCCGGATGAGGCGGTTCACCCTCAGGCCCAGATGCTCGCAGATCTTCTTCACCTCGCGGTTCTTGCCCTCGCGGATGGCGATGGTGAGCCAGGTGTTGTCGCCCTGCTGGCGCTCGGCCCGGGCCTCGATGGGGCCATAGCGCACGCCTTCGATCTCCACGCCGCCCTTCAGCGCGGCCAGCTTTGCCTCGTCTACCAGACCATAGGCCCGCACCCGGTAGCGCCGGATCCAGCCGGTGGCGGGATGTTCCAGCTGCCGCTCCAGCGCGCCATCGTTGGTGAGCAGCAGCAGGCCCTCGGTATTGATGTCGAGCCGCCCCACCGAGACGACGCGCGGCAATTGCTCGCGCAATTTCTCGAAGACCGTGGGCCGCCCCTGCGGATCCTTGTGCGAGACGACGAGGCCCGCCGGCTTGTGGTAGCGCCACAGCCTGGTTGCCTCCTGCTGCGGCAGGGGCTTGCCATCCACCGTCACCACGTCCTCGGCCGTCACATTGCGCGCCGCCGTGGTGAGCGGCCTGCCGTTGACGAAGACGCGGCCCTCGGCGATCAGCCGCTCGGCATCGCGTCTGGAACACACGCCCGAGCGCGCCATCACCTTGGCGATGCGCTCGCCCGCGAAGGGGCTTGTCTTGACCTGATCCGTCATTTCAGGCTCATGTCGCACGATGAAGCTGAAAGTGCCAGAGCCAATGTTGCGCGCCCTGAAGGAGGCGGAAGCCGCCGCGGGGCGGGGCGAGGTGCCGGTGGGGGCCGTGCTGGTCAATGCCGCGGGCGAGGTCATCGCCAGCGCCGGCAACCGCACGCTGGAACTGAAGGACCCCACCGCCCACGCCGAAGTGCTGGTGATCCGCGCGGCGGCAGCCAGGCTCGGCAGTGAGCGCCTCATCGACTGCGATCTCTATGTCTCGCTCGAACCCTGCGCCATGTGCGCCGCCGCCCTGTCCTTCGCCCGCGTCCGCCGGGTCTATTTCGGCGCAGGCGACCCCAAGATGGGCGCGGTTGAACATGGCCCCCGCTTCTTCAGCCAGCCCATCTGCCACCACCGGCCCGAGGTCTATGGCGGCATCGGCGAAGGTGAGTCCGCCCGTCTGCTCAGGGCGTTCTTCGCCCTCAGGCGTCCGCTTCGGCCAGACGAACCCTGAGCGCGCGGCGCAGGTTTTCCTGTGCCTCCGTGGTGGCGGCCATGATTTCCCGCCAGCGCAGGAAATCGCCCGAGGCGAATTGCTCCACGGCGGGCCGCAGGTAGATGTCGGGCGGGTTCAGGGCCCGCCGCATCTCTGCCAGCCGGTGGAACATAATGTGCATGGACCCCACCGCGACCTCCATGTTGGACGGCGTCTTGGCTCCCACCGCGCGCGGCCTGCCCGTCACATCCACGGCGACGACAAAATCCATCCCCTCGCGCACGTGGTCGAAGGGCACCGGATTGGTCACGCCGCCATCCACATGCAGGCGGCCGTCGAGCCGCGTCGGCTGGAAAATGCCGGGAATGGCGATGGAGGCAGCGATGGCGGGAACGAGCGGCCCCGTGTCGATGACCCGCTCCGTCATCTGCTCATAGTCGGTCACCACCACCTTGAAGGGGATTTCAAGGTCCTCGAAGCGGCGTGGCACATCGTCGGGCAACAGCATGTCCACCAGCTTTTCCGTCTGGATGTGCAGCGACGAAAAGCTTGCCAGCGACAGAAGGTCGGTGATCCGCGCCTTGCGGATGCCAAAGAGATGGCGAGCCAGGTCAAGGCGGTGGCCGAAGAGACGCTCCGTATGCTGACGGATTTCCGCGCCGCTGATGCCTGCCGCATAGACCACGCCCACCAATGACCCGATGCTGGTGCCGGCAATGACCGCGGGCTTCACCCCCATCTCGTCAAAGACTTCGAGCAGGGGAATGTGGGCAATGCCGCGCGCCGCGCCGCCGCCCAGCGCCAGGCCGATCTTCGGCTGCGGGGTGCCGCTCATGCGCCGCGCTCCACCGCCCGCCAGCCGATGTCGCGGCGGCAGAAGCCCTGCGGCCAGTCGATCCGGTCCACCGCCGCATAGGCGGCAGCCTGCGCCTCCTTCACGCTGGCACCCAGCGCGGTCACGTTCAACACGCGCCCACCATGGGCTACAAGCCGGCCATCGCGCTGCGCCGTGCCCGCATGGAAGACCTGAATCATTTTCCCATAAACATGATCCAATCCTTTGATTTCGCTTCCCTTTACCACGTCCCCGGGATAGCCCTCCGCCGCCATGACCACGGTCAGCGCCGCCTCCGCGCGCCACGCCGCTGTCATGCCCGCAAGCCCCCCTTTGGCGCTGCCCAGAAGCAGCGGCAGGAGATCGCTTTTCAGCCGCATCATCAGCACCTGGGTTTCGGGATCGCCGAAGCGCGCATTGTATTCGATGAGCTTCGGGCCCGCGCGCGTGAGGATGAGGCCAGCATAGAGAACGCCGCGATAGGGATGGCCCATGTCCTTCAGAGCTTGCACGGTGGGCTTCACGATCCTTTCCAGCGCCTCGGCACACAGGGCCTCGGTCATGACCGGGGCAGGGGAATAGGCCCCCATGCCGCCGGTGTTGGGCCCCACGTCGCCGTCGCCCACCCGCTTGTGATCCTGTGCGGTGGCCAGCGGCAAGACGGTCTCGCCGTCCGCCAGCACGAAGAAACTGGCCTCCTCGCCCTCGAGAAATTCCTCGATGACGCATTCGGCCTCGCCAAAGCGCCCGGCGAAAATATCGGCCAGTGCCGCCTCCGCCTCGGCCATGGTCATGGCCACGGTGACCCCCTTGCCCGCCGCCAGTCCATCGGCCTTGATGACGATGGGCGCCCCCTTGGCTTTCAGATAATCCAGCGCCGCCGCATGATCCCGGAAGCGGCCATAGGCGGCGGTGGGAATGGCGTAACGCGCGCAGATGTCCTTGGTGAAACCCTTGGAGCCTTCCAACTGGGCGGCGAATTTCGTCGGCCCGAAGGCGGGAATGCCCGCCGCCGCCAGGTCATCCACCAGCCCCGCCACCAGCGGCGCTTCCGGCCCCACGACAACGAAATCAACCCCCGTGTCGCGGCAGAAGCGGATCACCTGATCATGCCGCGCCGCATCCAGCGCCACGCACTGTCCGAGCCCGGCGATGCCGGGATTGCCCGGCGCGCAATAGAGCGTGGTCAGGAGCGGCGACTGCGCCAGTTTCCACGCCAGCGCGTGTTCGCGCCCGCCCGACCCGATCAGCAGAACCTTCATCTCCGCCCGTCCTGTGACTCACCTTGCATTCGCTCGCCTTCTCGCATTTGATGGTGGCGGAATCAAAGCAAAAGCCATGGCGGAAAACCCGGAATACGATCCCGAAACCGGCGAGATCATCGCGCCCGGCCAGCCCAACCTGATGGAATATTCCGTCAGCGAGATTTCCCATGCCCTCAAGCGCACGCTGGAGGACACCTTCGGCCATGTCCGGGTCCGGGGCGAGATTTCGGGCTACAGGGGCGCGCACTCCTCGGGCCATGCCTATTTCTCCATCAAGGACGAAGGCGCCAAGCTCGATGCCGTCATCTGGCGCGGCTCCTTCGGCAGGCTCAGGGCCAGGTTGCAGGAGGGGTTGGAGGTCATCGCCACCGGGCGCATCACCTCCTATCCCGGCAAGTCCTCCTACCAGATCATCATCGAGAACATCGAACCGGCGGGTGTGGGTGCGCTCATGGCCCTGCTCGAAGAGCGGCGCAGGAGGCTCGCCGCCGAGGGCCTGTTCGATCCCGCCCGCAAGCGCCCCTTGCCCCATCTGCCGCGTTTGATCGGCGTGGTGACCTCGCCCACCGGCGCGGTCATCCGCGACATTCTTCACCGCTTGAATGACCGCTTCCCGCGCCATGTCATGGTCTGGCCGGTGCGCGTGCAGGGCGAAACGGCGGCAGGCGAAGTGGCCGCGGCCATTCAGGGCTTCAACGCCATGGCCACCCCGCCGGATCTCATCATCGTGGCGCGCGGCGGCGGCTCGCTGGAAGATCTCTGGGCCTTCAACGAGGAAGTGGTGGTGCGCGCGGCGGCGGCAAGCCGGGTGCCGCTCATCTCCGCCATCGGCCATGAGACGGATACGACCCTCATCGACCACGCCGCCGACTATCGCGCGCCCACGCCCACCGCGGCGGCGGAGAAGGCCGTGCCGGTGCGCGCCGACCTGCTGGCTGAACTCGCTTCCCTCGGCGCGCGCCACCGTAGGGGGCTGACGCGCGCCATGGACGAGCGCCGCATCCGGCTGCGCGCCGCCGCCCGCGCCCTGCCAAAGCCCGATGACCTCATGGCGCTGGCCCGCCAGCGCCTGGACCTGGCGGGCGGAAAACTCTCCCATGGCCTCTCGGCCAATCTCTCCGTCCATGGCTTGCGCCTGGCCCGCGCCACCGGCCGCCTGTCGCTCCGGCCCATCACCCAGCGCCTTGCCGACCAGCGCCGCCGCCTTGCCGACCAATGGGGCAGGGCGGCCCGCGCGCTCACCCAGTCGCTGTCCCGCCGCCGCGACCGGCTGGCCGCCGAGGCCAAGCTCTTTGCCTCACTCAACTACACCTCGGTTCTGGCGCGCGGCTATGCCATCGTGCGTGACGCCAGGGGTGCCCCGCTGCGCGCCGCCGCTGCGGTCAAGCCCGGTCAGGCCCTGGAGATCGAATGGGCCGATGGCCGCGTCGGCGTCCACGCCAACCGGGACCGCGATCAAGGGTCGCTCTTCTAACTGCCCGCGCTCTTTGCTACACCGCCGCCATGGTGTTCCGCACCCCGCCCTTTCCCGCCCGGCGCGAAGCCAGGCTGCGCTATCTCGACGCCGACTACGCGGTGCTCGAGGATGGCGATTTCGTGCGTTGCGCCGTCACCGGCGATCCCATTCCGCTGGAAGATCTCAAATACTGGAACGTCGACAAGCAGATTGCCTACCGCTCGGCGGCAGAAGCCTTTGCTGATCTCATGCTTGCCCCGGCGAGAGGCTGAGGCTTACCAGTAGGGGATGTAACGCACCGACGGGAGGCTCGGCATGCTCAGGTTGCGCTCGAAGATAATATAAAGGTTGGCCAGGATCAGAACGCCCTGGACATAATAGGCGGTGTGCGATTGCAGCTTGTTGGCGCCCCGGGCCTTGCGGATCAGGTGCACCAGAAAAACCAACGTATTGAGCACCAGAATCTGGGTAATGATCGGGGGATTGCCGGCGCTAAAAAACGCGCTCAGCTCCGCCCATCTCGCCTCTAGAACAGCCTGCCACATTGGCGCGCCTCTAACCCCGCTCCCTCGGAGCCTGCAAGACTATGGGCAGAATGTTAACGAAGTCTTGCCAGCTTGATTCAAACTTGCAGGATTGCCGTCTGGAAAGCCGGCGCCGCCTTGTGTATATCTGGCCGTTCGTTTGCGTGAGGTAAGGGAAATGGTTTCAAATTGGACCCCGGATAGCTGGCGGCACTTCCCGGTGCAGCAAATGCCGGATTACGCCGATGCCGAAAGGCTCGCCGTGGTGGAGAAACGGCTGGCGGGCTTTCCGCCGCTGGTTTTCGCCGGTGAGGCGCGCAAGCTGAAGCGCCGCCTGGCCAAGGTGGCCGAGGGGCGGGCCTTCCTGCTGCAGGGCGGCGACTGCGCCGAGAGCTTTGCCGAACATTCCGCCGACAATATCCGCGACTTCTTCCGCGTCTTCCTCCAGATGTCGGTGGTTTTGACCTTCGGCGGCGGCCAGCCGGTGGTGAAGGTCGGGCGCATTGCCGGACAATTCGCCAAGCCGCGCTCCAATCCGAGCGAACAGGTGGATGGCGTCGATTATCCCATCTATCGCGGCGACATCATCAACGACTCCGCCCTGTCCAGGGAGGGCCGCGAACCCGATCCCGAACGCCAGATCATGGCCTATCGCCAGTCGGCCGCCACGCTGAATCTGCTGCGCGCCTTCGCCCAGGGCGGCTATGCCAATCTGGAGCATGTCCACAACTGGACGCTCGGCTTCATCAAGGACTCGCCCGCCTTCGAGCGCTACCAGGAACTCTCCGACCGCATCACCGAGGCGGTGGGCTTCATGCGCGCCTGCGGCATCAACGCCGAAACCGCGCCGCAACTGCGCCAGACCGACTTCTTCACCAGCCACGAAGCCCTGCTGCTCGGCTATGAACAGGCGCTCACCCGCGTCGATTCCACCACCGGCGACTGGTATGCCACCTCCGGCCACATGCTCTGGGTGGGCGACCGCACCCGCCAGCCGGATCATGCCCATGTGGAATTCATGCGCGGCATCAAGAATCCCATCGGGTTGAAATGCGGCCCGACCATGAAGGGCGACGACCTGATCCGCCTCATCGACACGCTGAACCCCGACAATGAGCCGGGGCGTCTCACCCTCATCACCCGCTTCGGCGCCGGCAAGATCGACAAGCACCTGCCGGAGCTGATCCGCGCGGTGAAGCGCGAGGGCCGGGTGGTGGTCTGGTCCTGCGATCCCATGCACGGCAACACCGTCCAGTCCACCAGCGGCTACAAGACCCGTCCCTTCGACTCCATCCTGGCCGAGGTGCGCAGCTTCATGTCCATCCATCAGGCGGAAGGCTCCTATGCCGGCGGCATCCATGTGGAAATGACCGGCAAGGACGTGACCGAATGCACCGGCGGCCTGCGCGCGCTGAGCGACAAGGATCTGAACGACCGCTATCACACCTTCTGCGATCCGCGCCTCAACGCCACCCAGGCGCTGGAACTGGCCTTCCTTCTGGCCGAGGAAATCAAGAAGTCCATGGCCACGCGGCCGCCGCCGCTGGATGATTCCATGGAGGCGGCGGAATAGGGGAGCAAGGATGATCGAACTCCATTCCTGGGGCACACCCAACGGCCACAAGATCACGATCTTCCTGGAGGAGGCGGGCTTGCCCTATCGCCTCCACCCCATCAACATCGGCAAGGGCGAGCAATTCGCCCCCGCCTTTCTCGCCATCTCGCCCAACAACCGCATTCCGGCCATCGTCGATACCGACCCGGCGGACGGGCAGGGGCCGCTTTCGGTTTTCGAATCCGGCGCCATCCTCACTTATCTCGCCGACAAGACCGGCAAATTCCTGCCGCGCGACACCCGCGCCCGCACCGGGGTTCTGGAATGGCTGTTCTGGCAGGTGGGCGGCCTTGGCCCCATGGCGGGCCAGAACGGCCACTTCAACCACTACGCCCCCGAAAAAGTCCCCTACGCCATTGAACGCTATACCAAGGAAACGACGCGTCTTTACGGGGTGCTGAACCAGCAGCTGGCAGGCCGGGACTATATTGCCGGTGATTATTCCATCGCCGACATGGCCGCCTATCCCTGGATCGTGCCGCACGAGCAGCACAGGCAGACGATCGGCGACTTCCCCCATCTCAAGGCGTGGTTCGAGCGCGTGGGGCACCGCCCGGCGGTGCAGAAGGTCTATGCCGATGCCAAGGCCAGCTATGCGACTCCCCTGACCGACGAGGAGCGCGCCAACCTTTTCGGCCAGAAGCCCAAAAGCTGAAGTTCGGGAGGCGGGGGTTGCGCCATCACCTTGACGAATGCGCGCCAATCCGCCATTTTGCCCCCATGTCGCAGCGCCCCTTCATCATTTGCGGGATTATTATCAGCTAGCTCAATCGCTGGCAGGGCGCCGCTTGTTCCTTTCACACCATAAGCGAAGCCGGGCCGGCAAAGCCGGGAAAACCCATGCCGCTTGTGCTTTACAACACCCTCACCCGCCAGAAGCAGGCCTTCACGCCCATCGATCCCGCGCAGGTGCGCCTCTACGTCTGCGGCCCCACGGTCTATGACTTCGCCCACATCGGCAATGCGCGGCCCGCCATTGTATTCGACGTGCTCTTCCGCCTGTTGCGCCACCTTTATGGCCCGGAACACGTCACCTACGTGCGCAACATCACCGACGTGGACGACAAGATCAACGCCCGGGCCCTGCGTGACTATCCCCACCTGCCGCTCAACGACGCCATCCGCCAAGTGACGGAAAAAACCGCCGCGCAATATCAGAAGGACGTGACCGCCCTGGGCTGTCTTGAACCCACGGTGCAGCCCCGCGCCACCGACAACATCCCGGAGATGCAGGCGATCATCGCGGCGCTCCTGGCGCGCGGCCACGCCTATGAGGCGGCGGGCGAGGTGCTGTTCGATGTCGCCTCCATGGCTGACTATGGCCAGCTTTCCAACCGCAAGCTCGAGGACCAGCAGGCCGGTGCCCGCATCGACGTGAAGGACCACAAGAAAAACCCCGGCGACTTCGTGCTGTGGAAACAGTCATCGCCGGAAGAGCCGGGCTGGGACAGTCCCTGGGGCCGTGGCCGCCCCGGCTGGCACATCGAATGCTCGGCCATGTCCGGGCGCTATCTCGGCCAGGTCTTCGACATCCACGGCGGCGGGCTGGACCTCATCTTTCCGCACCACGAAAACGAAATCGCCCAGTCGCGCTGCGCCCACGGCACCAGTGTCATGGCGAACTACTGGCTGCACAACGGCTTCCTTCAGGTCGAAGGCCAGAAGATGTCCAAGAGCCTGGGCAATTTCTTCACCATCGCCCAGCTTCTGGAGAGCGCCGACTTCGGCGGCAGGCCGTGGCCTGGCGACGTGTTGCGCTTTGCCATGCTGAAGACCCATTACCGCCAGCCCATCGACTGGACCACGGCGGCACTGGTGGAGGGCCAGGCCACGCTGGAACGGCTCTATGACAAGGCGGGCGGGGCCGGGGCGGCGCGCATTCCCGCCGCGGTTCTCGACTCCCTGTACGATGACCTCAACACGCCGCTCGCCATTGCGAAACTTTTCGCCCTCGATGATCCGGCGGAGCTGCGCGGGGCGCTTGGCCTGCTTGGTCTGTCGGGCGATCCCGCCCGCCTGCGCCGGGCCGCCCCCGCCGTCGATGACGAAAAAATCAGTGCACTGATCAACGCCCGTCTTGCCGCACGCCAGGCGAAGAACTGGGCCGAGAGTGACCGCATCCGCGATGACCTCGCCGCCATGGGCATCGCCATCAAGGACAACAAGGACGGCACCACATCCTGGGAGGTGAAATCATGACCGACCCGACACCGGAACCGAAGCGCCCGGAGGACTGGCACAACACCCTGCCGTTCCCCAAACGCTGGATCTACTACATCATCATCAAGCTCGTCATCCTTGCCCTCGTTATCTATTTCGCCCTGCATTATCAAGGCCTTGTCTGAATTTTCGGACTCATCTTATGAACTCTCGCGAAAGCCGCCATCATGACCCGTGAACGCCTCTACCTCTTTGACACCACGCTGCGCGATGGTCAGCAGACGCCGGGCATCGACTTCGGCGTGGACGACAAGATAGCGGTCATGAGTCTGCTCGACTCCCTCGGCATCGACTACATCGAGGGCGGCTATCCCGGCGGCAATCCCACCGACACGGCGCTCTTTTCCGCCGAGCGCCCCAGCAAGGCCATCTTCACCGCCTTCGGCATGACCAAGCGCGCCGGGCGCTCCGCCTCCAATGATCCCGGCCTTCAGGCCCTGTTGCAGGCCAGGTCCAGAGCCGTGTGCTTCGTCGCCAAGTCCTGGGACTATCATGTGCGCGTGGCGCTGGGCTGCACCAACGAGGAGAACCTGGACTCGGTGCGCGAGTCGGTGAAGGCCGGTCTCGACGCGGGCAAGGAAGTCTTGATCGACGCCGAGCATTTCTTCGACGGCTACAAGGCCAATCCTGATTATGCTCTGGCCGTGGCCCGCACCGCCTACGAGAGCGGCGCGCGCTGGGTGGTGCTCTGCGACACCAATGGCGGCACGCTGCCCGATGAAGTGACCGCCATCGTCAAGGCCGTCACCACAGTCGTCCCCGGCGATCACCTCGGCATCCACGCCCATAATGACACGGCCCATGCGGTGGCCAATTCGCTGGCCGCCGTCGATGCGGGCGTGCGCCAGATCCAGGGCACCCTGAACGGCATTGGCGAACGCTGCGGCAACGCCAATCTCGTCACCCTCATCGGCACCCTCTGCCTGAAGAAGCGCTATGCCAGCCGCTTTGAAACCGGGGTCACCGCCAAGCGCCTCGAACGTCTGACCTCCGTCTCGCGCGCCTTCGACGAACTGCTGAACCGCGCCCCCAATGCCCAGTCACCCTATGTCGGCACCTCGGCCTTTGCCACCAAGGCCGGCATTCATGCCTCGGCCCTGGCCAAGGAGCCGGAGACCTATGAGCATGTGAAACCGGAAAGCGTCGGCAACCGGCGGCGCATTCTCGTCTCCGATCAGGCGGGGAAATCCAACCTCATCGCCGAACTGGACCGCATCGGTCTCGCGGTGAAGAAGACCGACCCGCGCCTCGACGCCCTGCTGCGCGAGGTGAAGGAACGCGAGATGCAGGGCTATGCCTATGACGGGGCCGACGCCTCCTTCGAGCTTCTGGCGCGCCGCACCCTCGGCACCGTGCCGCATTACTTCGATGTTCTCTCCTTCCGCGCCATCGTGGAGCAGCAGGACGGCAGGATGCACACGGAAGCCGTGGTCAAGGTGAAGGTGGACGACCAGATTTATCTCAACGCGGGCGAGGGCAACGGCCCGGTGAACGCCCTCGACGTGGCCCTGCGCAAGGATCTCGGCCAATACCAGCGCCACATCGAGGACATGGAACTGGTGGACTTCAAGGTGCGCATCCTGAACGGCGGCACCGACGCCACCACCCGTGTGCTCATTGAAAGCCGCGACAGGAGCGCCAACCGCTGGTTCACCGTGGGCGTCTCGGCCAACATCGTGGAGGCCTCCTTCCAGGCGCTGCTGGACGCCATCACCTTCAAGCTGGTGAAGGCGGGCGTGACCCCGGAAAATGCCTGAGCCTAAAGAATCCGATGCAGCGCCTGGGACGGCGGCTGACTCTTCAGCCGTTCCTGCCGGAACTCATAGGCCGGGATCACCTCGGAAGGCGAGGCCACCACGTCCATGGTGAATTCCGTGTTGGCGCGGATGAACGCTTCCTCCCGCATATGGGCCAGAAGCGTCAGATAGGGCTGCCAATAGTCTTCGACATTGCACAGGATGATGGGCTTCTGGTGCCGGTCGAGCTGTGCCCAGGTTGAAATTTCCGTGAGTTCCTCCAGCGTGCCCAGGCCGCCGGGCAGGGCGACGAAACCGGTGGAGCGCTCGAACATGGTCATCTTGCGCTCGTGCATGGTGTGGGTGACGATGAGTTCCGACACGCCGTCCAGCATGCGCTCTGCCTTCACCAGAAAATCAGGAATGATTCCCGTGACATGGCCGCCGTTGGCGAGGACCGTGCGGGCCACCTCGCCCATCAGTCCGATACTGCCGCCGCCATAGACCAGGCCGATGCCCGCCTCGGCCATGGCGCGCCCGAGGTCGTTCGCCGCCGCCATGAAGGCCGGGTTCCTGCCGGGGCCGGAGCCGCAATAGACGCAGAGCGTGTGGGGTGGGCGAGGCATGGAAATCTCCCTGTGGAACCTTCAGGACGCTTTGCGAAACCGGTGGCAAAGCCCTATGTAGGGCAAGGGTAGAGAGTCTAACACAGGGACGGGCCGCCGCGCCAAGAGATTGCGCGCAAGGATGCCATGCTGATCAGATTATCATGACGGAAACACAACCGACACAACGCAAGCCCCATAATCCCCTTGCCGTCTTTTCCGGCCTGACGGCGCTGGCCGCCGCCACGCTGGGCGGCCTCTATTATGTGGCAGGCCCCAAGATCTCCGGCGACATGGCCTCGCTCAGCCAGCCCGTCACGGCTGAAAACGCTGCGGCAACACCTGCGGCCCCGGCGGTGGAAAGCCCGGCCGCGCCGGCGGCGCTGACCCCGGAAAATCCCGCCGCCTTGCCCGACCCCGCCATTCCCACCTTTGACACGGTGCGGGTGGAACCCAATGGCGACACGGTGGTGGCGGGCCGCGCCATGCCCGGCGCCACGGTGCAGCTAAAGCGTGACGGGGAGACGGTGGGCACCGCCACGGCGGACGCCACCGGCGCCTTCGTCATCATTCCGGACAAGCCCCTGGCCCCCGGCGCTGGCACCCTCACTTTGGAAGTCACGCAGGATGGCAAGATCACGCCCTCCGAGCAGACCGTGGCCGTGGCCGTGAAGCCCGATGCCTCGGGTGCGGCCATGGTGGCCATGATCGACCCCAGCAAACCCACCACCGTGGTGCCCCCGCCCGCTACCGTCTCACAAAGTCCCGCCTCTGCGGCAACGACATCAGGCGCGGTGGCCATTCCAACCCCGGCGGCTGCCGCCGCTGGCAAGACCGTCGCCCTCAATGCCGTGGACTATGACCAGCAGGGCAACATCGTCTTTTCCGGTCAGGGCAAGCCGGGCAGCACGGTCAGGCTCTACGTTGACAACAAGCCTGCGGGCGAAGCCACCGTGGCGCCGGATGGTCTCTGGACCTCCCCCGGCAGCAGCACCGTCACGCCCGGCACCCACACCCTCCGCACCGATGAGGTGGCCAGGGACGGCACGGTGATCAGTCGCGTCGAACTGCCCTTCCTGCGCGAAGACCCGGCCAGGCTTGCCGCTGCCTCCCCGGCGGCCGGCGTAGACAGTGCCGCCGCCAGCCCGGAGCGCATTGTCATCCAGCCCGGCAACAATCTCTGGCGCCTGTCGCGCAAGATCTACGGCAAGGGCATTAAATACACCGTCATCTACGAGGCCAACAAGGATCAGATCCGCAACCCGCGCCTCATCTATCCCGGCCAGATCTTCCTCACGCCCAAGGCGGAATAATCAGTCAACGGATCAATGATGCGCAGACATACCACCATGGCCGACCCGGCCTTTTCCGGTGACGGCGACCAATGGCAGACCCTCAAGGGTCTTCTCCCCTATCTCTGGCCGGAGGGCCGCAACGATCTTAAGGCGCGCGTCGTCATCGCCCTGGTGGCGCTGGTGCTGTCCAAGGTCATCACCATCGCCACGCCCTACGCCTTCAAATACGCCACCGACGCCCTGACCGCCTCCGGCAATCCGGCGGCCATTGCCTTCACCGTGCCCTTCTTCCTGGTGCTGGCCTATGGCATGGGCCGCATCATGATGGTGGTTCTGGCCCAGTTCCGTGACGCCATCTTCGCCAAGGTGGGCCAGCGCGCGGTGCGTGAACTCGCCATCAAGACCTTCCGCCATCTCCACGCCCTGTCGCTGAAATTCCACCTCGAACGGCGCACCGGCGGCCTGTCGCGCATCATCTCGCGCGGCACCAGCGGCGTCGATACGGTGTTGCGCTTCTCGCTCTTCAACACCTTCCCCACCGTGCTGGAAATCATCATGGTGGCGGGGGTGCTCATCTGGTCCTTCGGCTGGATCTATGCCGCCATCATCCTCGTCACCGCGGTCCTCTATCTCTGGTTCACCTATGCCGCCACCGAATGGCGCATCGGCATCCGCCGCGCCATGAACGAGGCCGACACCGACGCCAGCACCAAGGCCATCGACTCGCTGCTCAACTTCGAGACGGTGAAATATTTCGGCAACGAGGACCATGAGACCAGCCGCTTCGACGCCTCCATGCGGCGCTATGAGGATGCGGCCCGCAAGACCTGGGTGTCGCTCGCCTTTCTCAACTCCGGCCAGACCGTCATCTACACCATCGGCCTCACCGTCGTCATGGCGCTTTCGGCCTTTGCGATTTATCAGGGCCGCTCCACCATCGGCGACTTCGTCATGCTGAATGCGCTGCTCATCCAGCTTTATGTGCCGCTGAATTTCGTCGGCTCGTCCTATCGCGAAATCAAGCAGGGCCTCATCGACGTGGAGGGCATGTTGCAGCTCCTCTCCGTCAACGCCGAGATCAAGGACGAGCCCGGTGCCGAGCCCTTGCAGGTGGGCAAGGCCCGCGTCGCCTTCGAGGATGTGTCCTTCGCCTATGACCCGGAGCGCCCCATCCTCAAGGGCATTTCCTTCGACATTCCCGCCGGCAACACGGTGGCCATCGTCGGACCCTCGGGCGCGGGCAAGTCCACCATCTCGCGTCTGCTCTACCGATTCTATGATGTCACCGGCGGGCGCATCACCATCGACGGCCAGGACATCGCCCATGTCACCCAGAAGTCGGTGCGTGCCGCCATCGGCATGGTGCCGCAGGACACGGTGCTGTTCAACGACACGGTGCGCTACAACATCCGCTATGGCCGCCCGGACGCCACCGACGCCGAAGTGGAGGAGGCCGCCAAACTGGCCCAGATCCACGACTTTGTGGTGAGCCTGCCCAAGGGGTACGACGCCATTGTGGGCGAGCGCGGTCTGAAACTCTCCGGCGGCGAGAAGCAGCGCGTCTCCATCGCCCGCACCATCCTGAAGGGTCCGCCCATCCTGGTGCTCGATGAAGCCACCTCGGCCCTCGACAGTTTCACCGAGCGCGAAATCCAGGAGTCGCTCCGCCGCGTGTCCAGGGACCGCACCACGCTGGTCATCGCCCACCGTCTGTCCACCATCGTCGAGGCGGACGAGATCATTGTTCTCGATCAGGGCCGCATTGCCGAGCGCGGCACCCATGCCAGGCTTCTGAAGAAGAGGGGCCTCTATGCCCGCATGTGGTCGCGCCAGCAGGAGGCCGAGGAGGCCCGCCGCCGCCTCGCCGAGGAGCAGGACCTGGCCTCGCCCGTGCCGCAATAGCTGGCTTGCATTTCAGACGAAACGGTCTAGACCAGCCCCATGTCGCTCGTGGACACCATCAGCAAGACCTTCGTGCCCATCCATCCGGAGGGCTGGCGCTTCATCGCGATCTTCGCCGCGATCACCTTTGTCTTCTGGCTCATGGACTGGCGCTTCCTCACCGGGCTGGGCATTGTCCTCACCCTGTGGTGCGCCTATTTCTTCCGTGATCCGCCGCGCGTGACGCCCCTGGGCGACACGCTGGTGATCTCGCCCGCCGATGGCCGCATCTCCGCCATCGAGAGCGTCATCCCGCCCGCCGAACTGGACCTGCCGCGTGAACCCCATACCCGCATCTCGGTCTTCATGAATGTCTTTGATGTGCATGTGAACCGGTCGCCGGTCAGCGCCAGGATCGCCCGCATCACCTATGTTCCCGGTGCCTTCGTGAATGCCGAACTGGACAAGGCCAGCGCGGATAACGAACGTCAGGCCCTGACGCTGGAGCGGGCCGGGGGCGGGCGTATCGGCGTCGTCCAGATCGCCGGCCTCGTCGCGCGCCGCATCGTCAAATTCGTCAAGGATGGCGATACGCTCGCCGCCGGCCAGCGCTTCGGCCTCATCCGCTTCGGCAGCCGGGTCGATGTTTATGTGCCGCAGGGCACGGCGGTCCATGCCTGCGTCGGCCAGCGCGCCATCGCCGGGGAAACCGTCATCGCCGATCTGGCAGAGAACGCACCGCCGCGTCTCGGCCGCACGGACTAGGGCCGCCATGCAGCCGGAACCCGATCCCCTCAGCCCGCCGCCGGACCACCTGCCCATGGACCGGCTGTCGCGCATTCCGCTGCGCTACCTTCTGCCCAATCTCATCACGCTGCTGGCCCTGTGCAGCGGCGTCACCGCCATTCGCATGGGGCTGGAGGGCCGTTACCAGCTCGCCGTTTCCGCCGTCATTCTGGCCATCGTGCTCGACGCCGTGGATGGCCGCCTGGCGCGGTATCTCAAGGGCACGTCGCGCTTCGGCGCGGAACTGGACTCACTGGCCGACTTTGTGAACTTCGGGGTGGCGCCCGCCATTCTCATTTATTTCTGGGCCCTCAACCACCTGCGCACCATCGGCTGGATCGCCGCCCTCATGCTGTCCATCGGCTGCGCGCTCCGTCTCGCCCGTTTCAACGTCATGCTCGACGACCCCAGGAAGCCCGCCTGGGCCGTGGGCTTCTTCACCGGCATTCCGGCGCCTGCCGGGGCAGGGCTTGCCATGGTGCCCTTCTACATGGGCTTCCTCGGCCTCATCGACGACGGCCACCGCTTCGCCTGGATCATCGCGCCCTACATCATGCTGGTCGCCTTCCTGATGGTGAGCCGGGTGCCCACCTTCTCCGGCAAGTCCGCCGCCTCCGCCGTGCCGCGCGAGAACTATCTGCCGGTGCTGGCGGCGGCGGCGCTCGCCATCGTTTGCCTCGTCGCCTTCCCCTGGACCACGCTGCTCATCATCTGGGGCGGCTATTTATGCCTCTTGCCCTTCAGCATCCGCCGCCACCATCAGTTGAAGGCGCGCGATGCCGCCGCACCACATCCAGCGGCGTAATTCCGGCCTGCCGGTTGGCAGGCTACTGTTCCCTGCCTATGATGGCGCGGTGATGCCGCTCTGGGCGGTCGTGGATCTCGTGGCGGGTTGAATGCAGGAATGGCCGCAGTGGCATAGCCCCCTGGCTCACACGCCAAAGCCGCAGCCGCGTCTCAGGCCCAATGTCTTCGCCCTCGTCACCCGCGCCGGGTTGCGTTATCCGCTGCCGGTCATCGGCCTCTGGGCCATGCTTGTGGTCATCTGTGCCGCCCTCGCCCTGGCGCTATTCCCGGCGGGCCGTTCCGTCCCGGGCGCGCTCGACCTGTCCACCACCCATGGCGAACGCCTGGCCGAACTCGAACGCCAGTTCCCCAATCTCGACGGCTTGCTGACCATTCATCTCGCCAGTCCCGATGCCGCCAGCCGCCACACGGCACAAACCCGCCTCGCCCGGGCGCTGGAGGCAGAGACAGCGGTCTTCCATACGGTTCTGGTGCCGGGGGAGGGGCCCTACTATGAACGCAACGCCTTGCTCTATCTTCCTGCCGAAGAGGTGCGGCGCCGCGTCGAGACCGCCACGGCCCTAGCCCCCCTGTTCCACGCCATTGCCGCCAAGCCCAGCGTCGGCGGCGTCAACATCCTCCTGCGCGAAGCCGCCGCCGCCGTGCAGCAGGATCGCCAGCCCCAGGGCCTGGACGTGCTCTTCGCCTCGGCCGGTGCCGCCATCCGGTCGCTGCTGATGGGCAGCCCCGCCGAACTGGATTGGCGCGACGTCGCGGGCTTGTCGGTGCCTGCATCCAGCACCGAGGCCCTGGTCATCGCCTGGCCGCTTCCCGGCCAGAATGAGGCGGCGGCGGCGCGGGTGAAAACCGCGCTCGGTCTTGTCGCGCCGCCGGGTGGCGTGGTCACGGCCACGGTGGAGGGTCTGCCCACCAGGCCCGACCGGGTGGGTGATCTCACCCCCCTGCAATGGATCACCGGGCTGGGCATGGCGCTGGCCTTCGTTGCGGCGGCCTTCCTGTTCCTCTTCGGCGAACTTCGTCTGGCCGCCCTGGTCAGCCTGCCGGTGCTGGCCGCTCTCGCCCCCACTGTGCTGCTGGCCGTGCTGTTCTGGCCCCCGGCATCGCGCGATCTCTGGCTCATCCCCGTGGTGCTGGGGCCCGTGCTTCTGCCGCTTGCCACCCATCTCGCCGTGGCCATGGTGGAAACCGACGATGGCAGCCATTCCCCGGCGGGAAGCTGGATGCTGGCCGCCCACCGCGAGGGGCCGCGCCTCACCTCCTTCGCGCTCATGCTCGCCCTCTTCTGGCTGGGCTGGGTTGTTCCCGGCCTTGGTGCCATGCAGCACCTAGCCCTCATCGTCTCCGCCGCCCTGGCTCTCGGGCTGGTGGCGGCCCTCACCCTGGTGCCGGTGCTGTTGCGCACGCTGCATCGCCTCTGGCCGGCGGCCCGGGCCGCCATGCCGCCCATGCGCCGGCTTTCCGTTCCATGGGATTGGGAGGGGCCATGGCGCAGGCCCCTTGCGGGGCGGGCGGAAGGGGCGGTTTTCTTCGCTGGGTTTGTGGTGCCGCCCCTGCTGCTCTCCGCCGGGGAACCCGCCGCACCGCTCCCCCACGCGGCCACAGCGGTTCAGATCCTCGCCGACAGCCCCGATGCTGCCGAAAGCAAGATTGCCCGCCTGCGCGAGGCGCAAGGAGTCAAGGCCGTCCGCTGGCTCGGCGCCTTTCTGCCCGCCGACGTGCCGGACAAGCTCAGCCTGCTGGCACCGCTGAAGGATATTTTTCCGCGCGCCAACCCCGCCGCCATGTCCGAGATGGACATGACCAGCGAGGAACAGTTCACCGCGCTCGATGCCAGCCTCCGGGCCATTGCCAATGCGCCCAGGGCGCCCGCCGCCCTGAGCGCTGCGGCCCATGATTTCCGCCGCAGCCTGCTTCTGCTGCTGGATCAGACCAAGAACCATGATGTGGCGCTGCTGCGCCTCGAAACCCTGCTCTTTGCCCGCTTCGATCAGGCCGCCACCACCGCCAACCTTCTGGCCGGTCTGGAGCCGCCGGGCGTGGCCAGTCTCGATCCCCGCCTGAAGGCCCTGTTTCTCTCGCCGGAGGGCGTCTACCGCCTGAGCGTGGAGCCGGTGCGCGGCCTCAGCGCCGCCGCCCTGGCCGAAAAACTGGAAGACTTCGGTCTTGCTCCCGTGGACCGCGCCCTGGCCGCCGCCAAGGCGGCGCTGGCGCTGCGCCGCCTGTTCTTCATCGCCGTGGGTCTGGGCCTCATGGCCGCCGCCGCCGTTCTGCTCATCGTCAGCCGCCGGCCCGTGTCCTGGGGAGCCTCCGCGGGCAGCTTCGTCGTGGGCGCCATGGCGGGCTGGAGCCTTCTGGCCTACGCCGGCGTGGTGGTCACGCCGCAGAACCTTCCCGCCCTGATGACGTCACTGGTGCTGGGCTTCGCCTTGAATGCCCTGCCGCTCATCCGCTCGCGCAGCCTGGGACAGGGCCACCACTTCGGTCCGGTCAAGGCCGAAGGGGCAGGCCTGCTGCTCATCGTGCTGGCCTGCGCCGCGCCGCTTTTCCTGGTGGGTTCGGCCACGCTCTCGGCTACCGCCACCGTGCTGGTCCTGCCGCTATTGGCCTTTGCGGCGGCGGAGGTGCTGGTGCGCGTCCCCCTGGCGCAGGAACTAGGCGTGCTGGCGGCCCGTCTTCTGCGCCGCACCTGAGCGCGGTCGCGCCTGGGCCAGTGCACCCTGCGCCTCGGCCATGATGTCGCCGGCCATCAGTCCGGCATCGGCATATTGATCCTGCTGGCTGCCATGGGCCACGAAGCGGTCCGGCAGGAACATGGTGCGCCCCGCGCGGTGCCCGTGGAGCAAGCCATGGCCCGCCAGATAGTGCAGCACCTGCGAGCCGAAGCCGCCGATGGCCCCTTCCTCGATGGTGACGAGGGCCCGATGGCCTGCGGCCAGGTCGCGGATCAGCGCCTCGTCGATGGGCTTGGCGAAGCGCGCATCCGCCACGGTGACAGACAGTCCCATGGCCTCAAGCCCATCGGCGGCCTTGCAGGTCTCGCCCAGCCGCGCCCCCAGCGACAGCAGCGCCACATCATGCCCCCGGCGCAACACCCGGCCCTTGCCGATCTCCAGAACCTGTCCCACCTCCGGCAGGTCCACCCCCGAACCTTCGCCGCGCGGATAGCGGAAGGCCGAGGGCCGGTCGTTGATGCTGGCGGCGGTGGCCACCATGTGCATGAGTTCCGCCTCGTCCGCCGCCGCCATGACCACCATGCCGGGCAGCGATGCCAGAAAGGCAATGTCGAAGGTGCCGGCATGGGTCGGCCCGTCCTGACCGACCAGCCCCGCCCGGTCGATGGCAAAACGCACCGGCAGGCCCTGCAGCGCCACGTCATGCACCACCTGGTCATAGGCCCGCTGCAGGAAGGTGGAATAGATGGCGCAGAAGGGCTTGAACCCTTCCGCCGCCAGGCCCGCCGCGAAGGTCACCGCATGCTGTTCGGCAATACCCACGTCGAAGGTGCGGTCGGGAAACTGATCATGGAACTTGTCGATGCCAGTGCCCGAGGCCATGGCCGCCGTGATGCCCACGATCTGATTGTCCCTGTGCGCCTCGGCAATCAGCGCCTTGGCGAAGATCGAGGTGAAACTGGGCCGGTTGGCGCTGGAAGACTTGAGTTCCAGCGTTTCGGGATCAAAGCCGGTGATGGCGTGATAGTTTTCCGCGTCCGGCTTGGCGAAGGGGTGGCCCTTGCCCTTCTCGGTCACCACATGGACCAGAACGGGCCCAAGCTGCCTGGCGTCGCGCACATTCTGCAGAATGTTGATGAGCGTGCCGGTGTCATGCCCGTCCACGGGACCGACGTAATAGAAGCCCAGTTCCTCGAACAGCGTGCCGCCGGTCAGCATGCCGCGCGCATATTCATCGGCCCGCTCGGCGGCGGTGCGCAGGCTGCGCGGAAATTTCTTGGCCAGTTGCTTGGCAATGTCGCGCAGCGACAGGAAGGGCCGCGACGACACCAGCCACGACAGGTAATTGGTCAAGGCCCCCACGGCGGGCGAGATCGACATGCCATTGTCGTTGAGGATGACGATGAGGCGCGTGTCGGAAGCCCCGGCATTGTTCATGGCCTCATAGGCGAGGCCAGCGCTCATGGAGCCATCGCCGATGACGCAGATGACGTGATTGTGTTCGCCGCGCAGGTCGCGCGCCACCGCCATGCCCAGCCCGGCCGAAATGG
>CALMUW010000096.1 GCA_937872985.1 uncultured Alphaproteobacteria bacterium | reverse complement strand
CACCGTCGAGGACACCCTCACCACCTCAGCCGACTTCCTGGTGTGAGGATCAGGCCCTGCCATCAAGCTGATGGCGGATCCTGGTGATGACGAAATCCTCGTTGGGCGCGCAATTTCCGTAGGTGAGAAGCGCGCCCTTCTTCACCGGCTGCAACACCTTCGCCCCCTCGGCCAGGCCGAGCGGCACGGCCTTGGCCGTCTTTGCCTCTCCCGCCGTCATGGCGAAGGCGCGGTATTGCGTCTCGCCGATGCGGCCGAGAATATCGCCGGGCTTGAGATCGCACTTCGCCACCGTCACCGCCTCAGCCACCGGCTGGTCCAGCGGCACCATGTCCGGCTTGCCGGTGAGGACCGCATGGGCCGCCGACAGCGGCACCTCAAGACTGGTCAGGTGATAGGGCCGGAGAAGGGCGAAATACGGCCCCTTGCCCACCTTCAGATCGACCATGCGTTCCAAAACCCGCGGATGGTCGGTCTCGACGATGACGAAGACGCCGGGGGCAACCCCCTTGCCGATGGAATAGTCCACACAGCCCTTCTTCGACAACACCCCGCCATCGCTCTTGGGGATCAGCACATGGGCCAGTTCCTCGCGTGTCGCCATCGGCCCATGCATGCCCGGAATATCCGGCACCAGCCCGGTGCAATTGGCCACCGCCACCATTTCGATCATGGTCTTGGAGCCGTCGACGAATTCCACCAGCATGCGCGCGTTCATGTTGCGGGCGCGCGCCTCGGCCTCATAGTCGGCGGGCACCGCGTCGAAATTGAGCGCATTGTTCTTGCCCTTGCCGGCGCACACCACGCCAAGGCCCAGCGACTGGGCAAAGCCGATGAGTTCAAGCGTCGCCGCCGGTTCATCGCCTGCCGCCCCCGTATAGACCACACCGGCGCGCCGCGCCGCCGCCGCCAGATGGCGTCCGATGGTGATGTCGGCCTCGACATTGAGCATGACCATGTGCTTGCCGTTGCCGATGACCGCGAGCGCGAATGTGGTGCCGATGTTGGGATTGCCGGTGGCGTCGATGGCCACCTGGATGGGGCCGCAGGCTGCCAGCGCCGCAAGATCTTCGGTGATGGCGAGCTTGCCGCGGGCGATGACCTCGGCCATGGCGGCCGAAGACGTCACCACGGCAATGTCATCGCGCCCATAGCCCGCCAGCACCGCGGCATCGATGGCGCGCTGCGGCCGCGCCTCGGCCACGCCACCGAGACGAAGCCCCGGCATGCGGCGCAATTGCACGATGAGGTCGGTGCCCATCTGGCCCGCCCCGGCCAGACCCACGGTCACCGGCCTGCCCTGTTCCGCCCGCGCCCGCAGTTCCGCCACCAGCGGTGAGACATTGGCAACCATGGCGTCCTCCCTTTGCGCTGCTGATAGCCCGGAAAGCGGCACAACGCCACGCGCAAAACAAAACCCCGCGAAAGATGCTTTCGCGGGTGCCTGTGCTCAAACCGTGCGCTGCCGGATCAGCTCCGCCAATCCAGCATGGCGGTCATGTAGCCCTCGGCATCATGCACCGATTCCTCCATCATGGAGGCCGGGGTGGGCATGGCGGGCTCGATCTCGCCCAGCACCTCGCCATCCTCGAACTTGAGGCGGGCGCCGAAGCGGGCGGCCAGTTTGCGCATGCGGTCATTGTCGCGCATGCAGATCATGTGCAGCTGGTGGATGCCGTGGTTCTGGGCCGTGGTGATGATGCGGTCCATCAGCGCCGACCCCAGGCCGTGATGCTGGTGGCCCTTTTCCACCACGAAGGCGGCCTCGGCCATGACATCGACCATGGACCCGTCAAGGTGGATGGGGCGCAGTTCGGCGGTGGCATAGATTTCACCATCCTTGAAGCCGCCAAAGACCACCGTGCCGATGCGCTGGGCGGTATCCGGATAATTGTTCAGGAAATAATCGCTCACCGTGCCGCCGAAGCGCGAATGGCGCGTTTCCGGGTCAAGCCGGAGCAGGTGGCGGCGATAGGCGGGAAAGTCCACCGGCCACAGCTTGCGCACCGTATAGGGGCCGGTATCGTGATGATCAGTCATGTGCAAACAACCCAAATCGATTCGACCGCAGCCGACTCTCTACGTTGAATGTTAAAATCGTATTGCATTGCAGCAAAAGCAAGGCTTACCCCCTATGCAATTTTTGCATATCAGACCCGGAACCTGCCGACACATTAGCCTAACCTGTTGAATGGATTGTTACATCCAAACGCATGGCATTGTGCGTTGGCCGCCTGTTTGCACCATGGTTAAGGCCTTCCACCGCCTTGAGCCCGCACCGGTCCCCCGCCTTTGGCATTCGGTAAGCCTGCTGCAAGGCGGGCGGTGAATTTCCCTGGCGCTGCTGCCATAATGCTGTGCCCAAGGAAAGGAAGCCGCCCTGACTCTCCTCCACCTCCTGCAATTGTCACCCGTGTTGCTGCTGCTGGCGCTGATTCTTGGCCGCTCCAGGGTCACCGCCCGCGCCAGCCTGCACATCGCGGCCGCTCCCGCCCATGTCTTCAGCCTGGTGACCCCGCACGACGGCAAGCTCATGGACTGGGGCCGCAGCCGCGTCACCACCCGGCTGCATGACGCCGACCGGCAGATCTACCATATGCTCTATGAGAGTCTTTTCACCTCCGGGGCCCGCCACCAGAGCGAAGCCTACTTCCGCGTCGCCCACCATGAGGATAATGCCCGGCTGGAGCTGGAGCGCGAGGGGCTGGAGGGGCGCTCTCCGAACAACGAACTGTTGCGCATCACCTATCACCTGACGCCGGAGGGCGACGGCACCCGCCTCGCCATCGCCCACCATTGGGGTCCGCGCCTGCTCATCGCCCAACTTCTGGCCCGCAGCGATCTCTGGGGCGGCATCTGGCGGCTCAAGACCCTGGCCGAGACCGGCAAGCCCAGCGAGCGGATGCATCATCTCATCCACGCCGGGGTCGCCCTGGTCACCGGCCTCCTGTCGCTTCTGGCCTTTGCCCTGTTCTGGGGCCCCGGCATGGCCATCATGCTGCTGGCCGCGCTCCTGATCCATGAGTTCGGCCATCTGCTGGCCTATCGCCTCATGGGCCAGGGCTGGGGCAAGCTCATCTTCCTGCCCTTTCTCGGCGCCATTGCCGTGCCGCGCCTGCCCTTCCAGAGCCAGGGTCAGGCGGTCTTTGCCGCCCTCATGGGGCCGGGGCTTTCCACCCTGGCCGCCATTGCCATCGCCCTTCCGACCATGCTGGGGCACAGCCTGCCGCTCCCCCTGCTCATCCTGGGTTTTGTCATGGTCGGGCTGAACCTGTTCAACCTCATCCCGGTGGAACCTCTGGACGGCGGCATCGCCCTCCGCTCCATCCTGGCCCGCCTCATGGGCCAGCGCGCCAAATATGGCCTCATCACCATGGGTGCCGTCATTGCCCTCGCCGGCCTCCTGCTCAAGGCCACCATCATCATCGTCTTCGGCGTCATTGCCATGGTCCTGAACCTGAAGACCCGGCCCATCGATCGCGGCATCGTCCCGCTCTCCTCCCTTGAGATCGCCATCGCCGCCTTCAGCTACATGGCCATGCTCACGGCCTATCTCACCCTGTTCAAGATGTTCCTCACCGCCACCCCGCAACTTTGAGAGGGATTTTCCTGGCCGCCGGGATGCCGTAAGCGGAAGCCATCATGGGTGTCAGAACTCTCTATCGGAAACGGGTCGCGGCGGGCGGCATAGAGCCTGACCCCGCCCAGGAACAGGTCGTCGACGCCCTGAACCGCCTGGCGCTGGAACTGAACCGCAGGCCCCGGGCAAAGCCCGGCTTGCTGGGCAGGCTCATGGGCCAGAAGCCCGCCAGCCCGCCGCGCGGGCTTTATATCCATGGCGAGGTGGGCCGGGGCAAAACCATGCTCATGGACCTGTTCTTTGCCGCCGTGCACGGCGTATCGAAGCGCCGCGTCCACTTCCACGCCTTCATGCAGGATGTCCACGCCCGGCGGAAGGCGCTGAAGAGCGGTGATGTCATCACCCGCATTGCCGCTGCGCTGGCCAGCGAGGCCAGGCTTCTCTGCCTCGATGAAATGCAGGTGACCGACATCGCCGACGCCATGGTGATCGGCCGCCTGTTCGAGGCGCTGGAAGCGGAGGGCGTGTGTTTCGTGACGACGTCGAACCTGCCGCCCGAAGGCCTCTATCAGGACGGCCTCAACCGCCAGCTCTTCCTGCCCTTCATCGCCAGGCTGCGCCACAGCCTTGAGGTCCTGTCGCTGCAAGGGGGCCATGACTACCGGCTGGGCCGCTTCTCGGCCCGCGACACCTATATCCATCCATTGGGCCGCGCGGCCGCGGCCAAGGCGCAAGGCCTGTGGCAGGAATTGACGGGAACGGCCCATGGCAACCCTGAAACCCTCACCGTTCTGGGCCGCCCCCTGCCGGTGCCGGAGGCCGCCCACGCCACCGCCCGCTTCTCCTTTGCCGATCTCTGCGAAGAGCCCCGGGGCGCGGCGGATTATCTGGCGCTCGCCCGCCGCTACCGCAGCCTGTTTCTGATGGACGTTCCGCAATTGACCCGCGCCCAGCGCAACGAGGCCAGGCGCCTCGTCCTTCTGATCGACACGCTTTACGACGCGGGAACGCGCCTCGTCATCACCGCCGCCGGGCCGCCGGATCAGATCTATCCCGCCGGTGATCATCGTTTTGAATTCAGCCGCACCATTTCGCGGCTCATGGAAATGCAATCCGCCGCCTGGTGGGGCGGGCACCTCGCCGATGCATCAGAAAAACCGCATGAATGAGTCCAATGGATGACTCATATGACTTGATGTCGCAGGCTTTTCGGGGCTAGAGAAAACCCTCTTATTGCACAGCAGCATAGCCTCTGGCGAAAGCGTCCTTTTCCGCCTTGGGCTGGCGTCCAATTGGCTCCGTTTGACAGGGAATTCAGGCATGGCTCGGAAGAAAATCGCAATGATCGGTGGCGGCATGATCGGCGGCACCTTGGCCCACCTCGCGGCCCTGAAGGAACTGGGCGATGTGGTGGTCTTCGATATCGCCGAGGGCCTGCCCCAGGGCAAGACGCTCGATCTCTCCCAGTCCGGCCCGGTGGAGGGCTTCAATGCCAGGCTCTCCGGCACCAATGCCTATGAGGCCATTGCCGGGGCTGACGTCTGCATCGTCACCGCCGGTGTGCCGCGCAAGCCCGGCATGAGCCGCGACGACCTGCTCGGCATCAACCTCAAGGTCATGCAGCAGGTGGGCGCCGGCATCGCCAAATATGCCCCCGACGCCTTTGTCATCTGCATCACCAACCCCCTCGACGTCATGGTCTGGGCCTTGCAGAAATATTCCGGCGTGCCCGCCCACAAGATCGTCGGCATGGCGGGCGTGCTCGACAGCGCGCGCTTCCGCTATTTCCTGGCCGAGGAATTCAATGTCTCGGTGGAGGACGTCACGGCCTTCGTGCTCGGCGGTCATGGCGACACCATGGTGCCGCTCATCCGCTATTCCACCGTCGCTGGCATTCCGCTGCCCGATCTGGTGGAGATGGGCTGGACCACCCAGGACAAGCTCGACAAGATCGTCCAGCGCACCCGCGACGGCGGTGCCGAGGTCGTCTCCCTGCTCAAGACCGGCTCCGCCTATTACGCGCCCGCCGCCTCCGGCATCGCCATGGCGGAAAGCTATCTCAAGGACCAGAAGCGCGTCATGCCCTGTGCCGCCCACCTCTCCGGCCAATATGGCCTGAAGGACCTCTTCGTCGGCGTGCCGGTGGTGATCGGCGAAGGCGGGGTGGAGCGCGTGGTCGAGATCAAGCTCGACAAGGACGCCAAGGCCCTGTTCCAGAAGTCGGTGGACGCGGTGAAGGGCCTGATGGACGCGGCCCGCACCATCGCCCCCGATCTCGCCTGAACATTCATCACGGGCGCCGCCGCCGGCGGGGCCCGTTTCGTCTGCACCTCTCAAACCCGGAAACGAAGCCATGAACATCCATGAATATCAGGCCAAGGAAGTGCTGCGCCAATATGGCGTGGCCACCGGCCGGGGCATTCCCGCCTTCTCCGTCGAAGACGCGGTCAAGGCCGCCGAGAACCTGGGCGGCCCCGTCTGGGTGGTGAAGGCCCAGATCCACGCCGGTGGCCGCGGCAAGGGCGGCGGTGTCAAGGTGGTGAAGTCCATCGAGGACGTGCGCGCCGAGGCCGAGCGCATGCTGGGCATGACGCTGGTCACCCACCAGACCGGGCCGGAAGGCAAAGAGGTGCACCGCCTCTACATCGAGGAAGGCACGGCCATCGCGCGTGAGCTTTACCTCTCCATGGTGGTGGACCGCGAGACCTCGCGCATCGCCTTCATCGCCTCCACCGAAGGCGGCATGGACATCGAGGAAGTGGCCCACCGGACGCCGGAGAAGATCATCTCCGTCCATGTCGATCCGGCGGCGGGCTTTCAGCCCTATGTCGGCCGCGCCATCGCCAAGGCGCTCAAGCTCGAGGGCGACCTCGCCAAGCAGGCCGCCAAGATGGTGGCGGGGCTCTACCGCGCCTTCACCGAGAAGGACATGAGCCTGCTCGAGATCAACCCGCTCGTCGTCACCAAGGACAATCACCTGGTCTGCCTCGATGCCAAGATCAATTTCGACGGCAACGCGCTGGAGCGTCACCCAGAGATCAGGGAGCTGCGCGACCTGACCGAGGAAGACCCCAAGGAAATCGAGGCGTCGAAATACGACCTCTCCTATGTGGCCCTCGACGGCACCATCGGCTGCATGGTGAACGGCGCCGGGCTGGCCATGGCCACCATGGACATCATCAAGCTCTATGGCGCGGAACCGGCGAACTTCCTCGACGTGGGCGGCGGTGCGTCGAAGGAAAAGGTGACCGCGGCCTTCAAGATCATCACCGCCGATCCCAAGGTGAAGGGCATCCTGGTCAACATCTTCGGCGGCATCATGAAGTGTGACATCATCGCCGAGGGTGTTCTCGCCGCCGTGCGCGAGGTCGGGCTTCAGGTTCCCCTCGTCGTCCGCCTCGAAGGCACCAATGTCGAACTGGGCAAGAAGATCATCACGGACTCCGGTCTCAACGTGATCCCCGCCGATGACCTCGATGACGCCGCCAAGAAGATCGTCAAAGCCGTGAAGGAAGCTGCCTGATGTCCATTCTCGTCACCAAGAAGACCAAGGTCATCTGCCAGGGCCTGACCGGCGCGCAAGGCACCTTCCACACCGAACAGGCCATTGCCTATGGCACCCTGATGGTGGGCGGCGTCACCCCCGGCAAGGGCGGCTCGAAGCACATCGGCATTCCGGTATTCGACACGGTGAAGGAAGCCCGCGAGAAGACCGGGGCCGACGCCACGGTCATCTATGTGCCGCCACCCTTCGCGGCTGACGCCATCCTCGAAGCCATCGACGCCGAAATCCCGCTGGCCGTCTGCATCACCGAGGGCATTCCGGTCATGGACATGATCCGGGTGAAGCGGGCGCTGGACGGCTCGAAAACCCGTCTCATCGGGCCGAACTGCCCCGGCGTGCTCACCCCCAATGAATGCAAGATCGGCATCATGCCGGGCAACATCTTCAAGAAGGGTTCGGTCGGCATCGTCTCGCGTTCCGGCACCCTGACCTATGAGGCCGTGTTCCAGACCACCCAGGAGGGCCTGGGCCAGACCACGGCGGTGGGCATCGGCGGCGATCCCGTCAAGGGCACCGAGTTCATCGACATGCTGGAAATGTTCCTGGCCGATCCCAAGACCCAGTCCATCATCATGATCGGCGAGATCGGCGGCTCGGCCGAGGAAGAGGCCGCCGACTTCATCCGCAAGTCCAAGGTGAAGAAGCCCATGGTAGGCTTCATCGCGGGCCGCACCGCGCCGCCCGGCCGCCGCATGGGCCATGCCGGGGCCATCATCTCCGGCGGCAAGGGCGATGCGGGCTCCAAGATCGACGCCATGAAGCGCGCCGGCATTGCCGTGTCGGATTCGCCCGCCCTGCTCGGCAAGACCCTGGTGAAGAAGTTGAAGCGTAAGTGATTTGACAGCTTTGTTGCTTTAACGGCTTACAACGGGCGGCGGACAATCGCCGCCCGCTCCCGCCCCGGACCGCGACCGGGACCAGAAAGGACCGACCAAAGATGAACAAGACGGATCTGACGGCAGCCTTCGAGCAGACGTCCTTCCTCTATGGCGGCAACGCCCAATTCATCGAAAATCTCTACGCCAGATATCTGGAAAACCCAGCCGCCGTGGACCCCCATTGGCGGCAGTATTTTGCCGCCCTGGGCGACAATGCCGCCGAAGCCAGGGCGCAGGTTTCCGGCCCCTCCTGGCGCAAGGCCAACTGGCCCCTGCCGCCTGCCGATGAGCTGACCTCGGCGCTGGACGGAAACTGGGCCGCCGTTGAAAAACAAATCGCCCCCAAGATTGCCGAGCGCGCCAAAGCCAAGGCCGCCGAGGCCCCGGCGCCTGCCGCCCCCGCCGAGGACGAGGTGCGCCGCGCCACCCTCGATTCCATCCGTGCCCTGATGATGATCCGCGCCTATCGCATGCGCGGCCATCTCGCCGCCGACCTCGACCCCCTGCACATGCGCAAGACCGGCCTCGAGGCCGAACTTGACCCCGCCACCTATGGCTTCACCGAGGCCGACATGGACCGCGAGGTCTTCCTCGATCAGGTGCTCGGTCTGGAAAAGGCCACCGTCCGCCACATCCTGGAGATCCTGCGCGCCACCTATTGCCACACGCTGGGCGTGGAGTTCATGCACATCTCCGACCCCAAGCAGAAGGGCTGGATCCAGGCGCGCATCGAGGGCGAGGGCAAGGCCATCTCCTTCACCCCGCGCGGCAAGAAGGCCATCCTCAACAAATTGATCGAGGCCGAGGGCTTCGAGAATTTCCTCAACGTCAAATACACCGGCACCAAGCGCTTCGGCCTCGACGGCGGCGAAAGCATCGTGCCCGCGCTGGAACAGGTGATCAAGCGCGGCGGCAAGCTGGGGGTGAAGGAAATCGTCTTCGGCATGGCCCACCGCGGACGCCTGAACATTCTCGCCAACGTCATGGCCAAGCCCTTCTCGGCCATCTTCCATGAGTTCAAGGGTGGCTCCTCCACGCCCGATGAGGTGGAAGGTTCCGGCGACGTGAAATATCACCTCGGTGCCTCCTCCGACCGGGTGTTCGACGACAACACGGTGCACCTGTCGCTCACCGCCAACCCCTCGCATCTCGAAATCGTCGATCCCGTGGTGCTGGGCAAGGCCCGCGCCAAGACCGACCAGCGCGGCGACCTGAACCGCACCTCGGTTCTGCCGCTGCTCATTCACGGCGACGCCGCCTTCGCCGGTCAGGGCGTGGTGGCGGAATGCTTCGGCCTCTCGGGCCTGCGCGGCCACAAGGTCGGCGGCTCGCTCCACTTCATCATCAACAACCAGATCGGCTTCACCACCGCTCCCCACTGGTCCAGGTCCTCGCCCTATCCTTCCGATGTGGCCAAGATGATCGAGGCCCCGATCTTCCACTGCAACGGCGATGACCCGGAATCGGTGGTCTATGCCGCCAAGATCGCCACGGAATTCCGCCAGAAGTTCCGCAAGCCCGTGGTCATCGACATGTTCTGCTACCGGCGCTTCGGCCACAACGAGACCGACGAACCGGCCTTCACCCAGCCGCTCATGTACAAGCGCATCGGGCAACACCCGACCGTGGTGGCCATCTATGGCCAGCGCCTCATCGACGAGGGCGTCATCACGGCGGAGGAATTCGAGCAGATGAAGGCGGGCTATCGCACCCGCCTCGATGACAGCCTGCAGGCCGCCGAAACCTTCAAGGCCAACAAGGCCGACTGGCTGGAGGGCCGCTGGGCCGCCATCAAGCGCGCCGGCGCCCACGACGATCCGCGCAAGGGCCTCACCGGCGTTGCGGTGGCGACCCTGAAGGACATTGGCCGCAAGGCGACCCGCATCCCCAAGGCCATGGTGGTCCACAAGACGCTGGCCCGCGTGCTGGACGGCCGCCGCAAGATGATCGAGGACGGCACCGGCATCGACTGGGCCATGGCCGAGCAACTGGCCTTCGGCACCCTGCTGAATGAGGGCCATCCCATCCGCCTCTCCGGCCAGGACGTGCAGCGCGGCACCTTCTCGCAGCGCCACATCGTGCTGGTGAACCAGGAGACGGAAAAGCGCTACACGCCCCTCAATCACATGGAGAAGGAGCAGAAGGCCAAGCTCGAGGCCATCAACTCCATGCTCTCGGAAGAAGCCGTGCTGGGCTTTGAATACGGCTATTCGCTGGCCGAGCCCAATGTGCTGGTGCTGTGGGAGGCGCAGTTCGGCGACTTCGCCAATGGCGCCCAGGTGGTCTTCGACCAGTTCATCTCCTCGGGCGAGCGCAAGTGGCTGCGCATGTCGGGGCTGACCGTCCTTCTGCCCCATGGTTATGAGGGCCAGGGACCGGAACATTCCTCGGCCCGCATCGAGCGCTATCTCCAGCTCTGCGCCGAAGACAACATGCAGGTGGTGAACTGCACCACGCCCGCCAATTATTTCCATGTGCTGCGCCGCCAGTTGAACCGCGACATAAGGAAGCCCCTCATCATCTTCACACCCAAGTCGCTGTTGCGCCACAAGCGCGCCACCTCGCCGCTCGATCTCATGGGCGAAGGCACCACCTTCCACCGCCTGCTCTGGGACGATGCCGAGATGATGCCGGGCGAGCCGATCAAGCTGGTTCCCGATGACAGGATGCGCCGTGTCGTGCTGTGCTCCGGCAAGGTCTATTATGATCTCTACGAGGAACGCGAGAAGCGCGGCATCAACGATGTCTATCTCATCCGCGTCGAACAGCTCTATCCCTGGCCGCACAAGGCGCTCATCAACATCCTGTCGCGCTTCAAGCAGGCGGAGATCGTCTGGTGCCAGGAGGAACCCTATAACATGGGGCCGTGGTTCTTCGTGGCCCCCAACCTCGAGCGCGTGCTCGACTTCATCAAGGCTAAGCATCCCCGGCCGCGCTATGCCGGCCGGCCCGCTTCGGCCTCCACGGCGACCGGTTTGATGAGCCGCCACATCGCAGAACTGAAGACGTTCCTCGATGCGGCGCTGGCATGATGTGGTGAAAGGCAAAACAGATGGCGAAGGAAATCCGCGTTCCGGCTCTGGGTGAAAGCGTCACCGAGGCCACCATTGCGAAGTGGTTCAAGGCCGAGGGTGAGGCGGTGAAGGCCGACGAGCCGCTGGTGGAACTGGAAACCGACAAGGTGACGGTGGAGGTGCCCGCGCCCGCCTCCGGCAAGCTTGAGGCCATTGCCGCCAAGCCGGGGTCAACCGTGGCCGTGGGCGCGCTTCTGGGCTCCATTGCCGAAGGGGCCGCAGGCAGTGCCGCCAGGCCGACGAAGGCCGAGGCCGCTCCCGCCAAGGCAGCCCCCGCCCCCGCCAGGGCGCAAGCCCAGGAACCTCCCCTCTCGCCCGCGGTGAAGAAGGCCGTGACCGAGAACCAGTTGAACCCGGCGGCCATTCCCGGCACCGGCAAGGACGGCCGCATCACCAAGGGCGATGTCATGGCCCACATGGAACAGCCCGCCGCCGCGCCAGCCCCCGTGGCGGCTGCCGCCGCGCCACCCGCACCCCAGGGCGGCGAGGAGCGCGTACGCATGTCGCGCCTGCGCCAGACCATCGCGCGCCGCCTGAAGGATGCCCAGAACACCGCCGCCATGCTCACCACCTTCAACGAGGTAGACATGACCGCGACCATGGCGCTGCGCAACCAATACAAGGACGTGTTTGAAAAGAAGCACGGCGTGAAGCTCGGCTTCATGTCGTTCTTCGTGCGCGCCTGCGTGCTGGCGCTGAAGGAAATCCCGGCGGTCAATGCCGAGATCGACGGCGAGGACATTGTTTACAAGAATTATTACCACGTCGGTGTCGCCGTGGGCACCGACAAGGGCCTCGTCGTGCCCGTGGTGCGCAACGCCGACCAGATGTCCTTTGCCCAGATCGAGAAGACCATTGCCGACTATGGCAGGAAGGCGCGCGACGGCCAGTTGCAGATCGCCGACATGCAGGGCGGCACCTTCACCATCTCCAACGGGGGGGTCTATGGCTCGCTCATGTCCACCCCCATCCTGAACGCGCCGCAGTCCGGCATTCTCGGCATGCACAAGATTCAGGAGCGCCCCATGGTCGTGGGGGGCCAGATCGTGGCCCGGCCCATGATGTATCTGGCGCTCTCCTATGACCACCGCATCGTCGATGGCAAGGAGGCCGTCACCTTCCTGGTCCGGGTCAAGGAAGCGCTGGAAGACCCGCAGCGCACGCTGCTCGATCTCTAGAGCGGTTTGCGCTTTGACTGCATCAAAGCCACCGCTCTGACTTATTGTTGGCGAGCAACTTTTCTGACTTTTGCCGATTCCGTCAAAAATCAGGTTGCTCTAGGTCCGAAAGAGGATTGCCCCATGTCTGCCGCTTACGATCTCCTTGTCATTGGCACCGGCCCCGGCGGCTATGTCTGCGCCATCCGCGCCGCGCAACTGGGCCTGAAGGTCGCTGTCGTGGAAAAGCGCGCCAGCCACGGCGGCACCTGCCTCAATGTCGGCTGCATTCCCTCCAAGGCCCTGCTCCACGCCTCGGAGTCCTATCACGCGGCCACCCACAGCTATGCCGCCATGGGCATTGATGTGACCGCCTCCTTCGATCTTCCCCGCATGATGGGTTTCAAGCAGCAGGTCATCGACGGCAACGTGAAGGGCATCGACTTCCTGTTCAAGAAGAACAAGGTGACGGTGCACCGGGGCACGGGCACCATCACCGCCCCCGGCACGGTGCAGGTGGGCGATGAAACGTTGACCGCCAGGCACATCGTCATCGCCACCGGCTCGGAGGGGGCGCACCTCAAGGGCATTGAGATTGACGAGGACCGGATCGTGTCCTCCACCGGCGCCCTGGCGCTGCCCCGGGTGCCGGAACGCCTCATCGTCATCGGTGCCGGCGTCATCGGCCTCGAACTCGGTTCCGTCTATGGCCGCCTCGGCTCCAGGGTTACGGTGGTGGAATATCTCGACCGCATTCTCCCCGGCATGGATGGCGAAGTGGCCAAGACGGCCCAGCGCCTGTTGCAGAAGCAGGGCTTCACCTTCCACCTGGGCCAGAAGGTGACCGGGGCCAAGACCGGCAAGACCGGTGTGGCGCTGACCATGGAACCGGCGGCGGGCGGCCAAGCCCAGACGCTGGAGGCCGATGTGGTGCTGGTCGCCGTGGGCCGCGTTCCCTACACCGAGGGCCTGGGGCTGGACAAGGTTGGCGTGAAGACCGACCCGCGCGGCCGCATCGAAATCGACCCTCACTTTCAGACCAGCGTGGCGGGCATCTATGCCATCGGCGATTGCGTGCGGGGCCCCATGCTGGCCCACAAGGCCGAGGACGAGGGCATTGCGGTGGCCGAGATCATTGCCGGTCAGGCCGGCCACGTGAACTATGATGTCATTCCCGGCGTGGTCTATACCAATCCCGAGGTCGCCGTGGTCGGCAAGACCGAGGAAGACCTGAAGACCGCCGGCATCGACTATCGCGTGGGCAAATTCCTGTTCCTGGCCAATGGCCGGGCCAAGGCCAATCAGGCCACCGACGGCTTCGTGAAGATTCTCGCCGACGCCAAGACCGACCGGGTGCTGGGCGGCCATATCGTCGGACCCATGGCGGGCGAGATGATCCACGAGATCGCCGTACTCATGGAGTTTTCCGGCTCGGCCGAGGACCTGGCCCGCACCTGCCATGCCCACCCCACCCTGTCGGAAGCGGTGAAGGAAGCGGCGCTCGCCGTGGCGGGCCGCGCCATCCATGGCTGAACCACACCCGGCCCCATGCCGGGCGGCACCCGCTCTGGGTGTGAAGTTAGCAAAGTGAAAACCTTCTTCTGCCTTAATCAGCGGCATGGCGGATGGCGTTAACCGGTTCGCGTCCAGAGTGATGATTCAGTAACGCTGGACCGTCCTTGCCATACGACCGGGCAGGAAGCCGCTGACAATTGGGGAATGTGCGCCGTGTATCCGATGCCTGACAGCGAAAAGCAGATCGACATCCTGATTCTGGATGACGACCGTGACCTGCTGACCAGCATTGCCGAACTGCTCACCGACTGCGGCTATAAGGTCAAGGGCTTCACCGATCCCGAAAGTGCGCTTGAATATGCGCTGAGCCACCGCTTTCTGGTGGGCGTCTTCGACTATCGCCTCGGCCCCGGCAAGGACGGGCTCGACGTTGTGGAGGTCATGCGCCGGCTTGGCATCAAGTCGGCCTTCGTCATGGTGACCGCCGACGTGGAACAGGCAACCCGGCTGCGCGCCCTCAGCCTCAAGCTCTTCGACTATCTGCGCAAGCCCGTGCAGCCCGACCTGCTCCTCGAAACCGTGGAACTGGCCATGCTCCACGCCAGGAAACGCGCCGCCTGAGCAGCACTTCCCGGCTTCAGATGTCGCCATCCGGCCGGGGCCGTGGCCGTTCGACATAACGCCCCAGCCGGAAGGGTCTGGGATCGACGCAGGGCGTCTCACCCGTCACCAGTTCCGCCATGAGTTGGCCCGCCGCCGGACCCAGACCAAAGCCATGGCCGGAGAAACCGGAGGCCAGGAACAGACCCTTCTGTTGCGGCAGCTCCTCCATGACCGGCACGGCATCGGGCGTCACGTCAATGGCCCCGGCCCAGATTTCGGCAATCTCCAACCCGGCAAAGCCCGGAAAATTAGCGCGCAGATGTTTCGCCGCATCGTGGATGAGCGCCGGGTAGGGCATGGGATCGAGCATGCGCACCTGCTCGAAGGGTGAGGTCTCGTCGAGCCGCCAGCGCCGCGCCAGCCGCGCCTCGTCGAAGAAGCGCTTGCCGAGCCGCACCTTCACGCCGCGCATATCGCTCAGCATCAGCGGCAGGAAGTCGAAGACCAGCCGGAAACTGTCGGGAATGAGCGAGGCCACGGAATAGATGTTGTGCGCCACGGTGTACCCACCGTCCAGGCGCTTGCGCGCCGCGAAGCGTCCGCCGAGGAAGGTGACGTCATGGCCCGCGTCCAGAGGCTTGGACCGGCCCACCGAATTGATCACCGTGAGCTGCGGAAACCTGATGCCGAGATTGCCCAGGAAGCGCCGCGACCAGGCCCCCGCCGCCAGCACCACCGCGTCACAGGCGATGGTGCCCTTCTCCGTCACCACGGCAGAGACGCGGCCCGCCGCAGTCTCAAGACCCCGCGCCGCGCAATGGGTGAAGACCTTGGCCCCCATGCGCCGCACCTGCCGCGCCATGGCGGGCACGGCCATGAAGGGTTCGGCCTTGCCGTCATCGGGCGTGTAGAGCGCGCCCAGCGGCTTCCTCCTGCCGCCCGGCACCAGCGCCTCGGCCTCCGCCGCCGACAACAGCCGCGTCTTGAGATCAAAAGCCCTGGCATGGCGTTCATGCCAGCGCGCATTCCAGGCCAGATCCTTCTCGGTATAGGAAAGATAGGCAATGCCCGGCTGGCGATAGCCGGTTTCCGCCGCCACCAGCGCGTTCATGCCGCGCCATTTTTCCATGGCGATCTTGGCCAGCGCCACTTCGCGCGCATCGCGCCCCTGTTGCCGCACCCAGCCCCAGTTGCGGCCCGACTGCTCGCCGGCAATCTCGCCCTTCTCGACGACCACCACAGCAATGCCGCGCTGGCGCAATTCCATGGCGGTCGCCACGCCGATGACGCCGCCGCCGATCACCACCACGCCCGTGCGCCTCGGCAGGGTCACGTCGCTTTCCACCCGTTCCAGCGGAATCATGAGAGGCTCCCTTTTCCCTGAAGCTAGAAAGGGACGGGTGCGCTGGCAAGGCTCAGCGGGTCGCGTGGGCCTTGCGGTATTGTTCAAGAATGTGGGCGCGGTCCACCTCGGTATAGACCTGGGTGGTGGAAAGCGAGGCATGGCCCAGCAAATCCTGAATGACCCGCAGGTCCGCGCCATTGCTCAGGAGATGCGTGGCGAAGGAATGGCGGAGCGCATGGGGTGTGGCCGTGTCCGCCAGGCCGAAGGCCCCGCGCATGCGCTCCATGAGCAGTTGAATGATGCGCGGCGACAGCGGCCCGCCCCTGGCCCCGCGGAACAAGGGCTTGCCCCGCTCCAGCGCAAAGGGACAGAGCGTCACATACTCCGCCAGTGCTGCCCTGGCCTCGGCGATGAGCGGCACCATGCGGGTCTTGCCGCCCTTGCCGGTGAGGATCAGGGGATCACGCTCCGCCTGCTCCGGCGTCAGGCCCAGGGCTTCGGAAATGCGCAAGCCCCCGGCATAGAGCAGCGTCAGCACCGCCCGGTCGCGCGCCGCAAGCCAGGGCGGCACCTCGCCCTGATGGATTTCCGCATCCGCCACCTGGGCCGCCGCCGCCATGGTCAAGGGCTTGGGCACGCCATGACGAAGCTTGGGCGACTTCACCGCCGCCAGGGCCGCATTGCGGAAGCGTCCCGTGCTCTCACCGAATTTGAAGAAGGAGCGCAGCGCCGAGAGCTGCCGCGCCAGCGACCGGCTTTCCGCTCCGGCGTTGCGCCGCCGCGCCATGAAGGCGCGAAAGTCCGACGCCGAAAGATCGGCAAGATCGCGCAGGCCCGCCGGCGCGCCGAGATGGTCCGCCAGAAACCCGGCGAATTGCCCAAGATCGCGGGCATAGGCTTCAAGCGTGAGGCGCGCCAGCCGCCGCTCGCCCCTCAAGCTTGCAAGCCAGACCTGTGCCGCCTGGGCCGCGTCCGGCGCGAAATGGGAGATGAAATCGTTCATGGGGCGGCAAGTCTAGGCCGCCATGGTGAATGAAATCTCAAAGCGTGGCGACGGGCGCGCCGAAATGCTCCACCGTGGGGAAGGGCTCGTAGAAATGATGCAGCAAGGCTTTCCACCTGAGGTAACGCTCCGACTTGCGGAAGCCCTCGGTGTGATCCTCCCGCCTGTGCCAGCGCACCAGCAGCAGATAGCGCTGGCGGTCATCGCAATGCGGCCTGACTTCCAGTCCCATGAAGCCGGGGCTGGCGGCAATGAGCGGCAGGGCCTCCTGCAGGGCTCGTTCGAAGGCGGCACTTTCCCCCGGCTTCACCTGCAACAGCGCGTGTTCAAGAATCATGACGCCTCCACCAGGGCGCGCGGATCGATGCCGCATTGCTTTTCGGCGAAGCGGCACAGCGCCGTTTCCAGGCGGGAGAGATCGGCCTGCGCCAGCGCCGTGCCATCCACATGGCTCACCGGCCGGATGAAGCGCAGGCTGTTGGTCAGGAACACGCCATCAGCCGCAACCACTTCCTGCGGCGTCACGGCCCGCTCCTCCGTGGTGTAGCCCACCAGCCCCGCCACATTGAGAACCATCTGGCGCATGGTGCCGGGAATGATCGCCTGATCGAGCCCCGGCGTGATGAGGGCAGAACCCTTGACCAAGAAGACATTGGCGATGCTGGCCGAGGCGACGTTCCCTTCCGTGTTGAGCATCAGCGCCTCCTCCGCTCCCCTGTCCTTGGCTTCGCGCGCCGCCGCGATGGCGTCGGCATAGGAGGTGGTCTTGAAGCGCGCCGTGACGCTCGCCGCATTGCGGGTGATGCGGCTGGTGGCCAGCGGCACCGGCTGAAACAGCAGGCGGGGCGACAGCGCCGTCAGAGTGACCAGAATGGTGGGCGCGGCCGTCTCGCCCGCCAGGCCCCGGCCCCCGGCCCCGCGCGTCAGCGTCAGGCGCAGCACTTCGAAGTCGGCCGCCGACCGGGCCAGCACCGCCGCCATGGCCTCTTCCACCGCCGCGAGATCAAAGGGAATGCCAATGACCTCCGCGGCACCTGCGAGCCGCGCCAGATGCGGTGCGCGCCACAGGGACTTTCCCTTGACCACGGCCAGCGTGTCGAAGACACCATCGCCCAGCGTCAGCCCGCGCTCGTCCGGCGCCAGCGACAGGTGTTCCACCAGCGCGCCATTGCACCAGACCGCGGTGAGGCTCATGGGCACATCTCCAGAAAATTCGCCATGATCTGATAGCCATGGGCGGTGAGAATGGACTCCGGGTGAAACTGCACCCCGAACACCGGATGCTGGCGATGCGCCAGCCCCATGATCTCGCCCGCGCCGCTGCGCGCCGTGACCATCAATGGCGCGGCCTCCTCGTCCAGTTCAACGATGAGCGAATGATAGCGCGCGCCCGCGAAGGGCGATGGCAGACCGCGAAACACGCCGCTGCCGTCGTGATACATGTCCGACGCCTCGCCATGCATGGGTTCACGCGCCCGCACCACGCGCCCGCCAAAGACCTCGCCGATGCACTGGTGGCCGAGGCAGATGCCGAGGACGGGAATCCTGCCCGTCAGTGCACGGATCAAGTCGTTGCTCATTCCTGCCTGGGCCGGAGCGCAGGGGCCGGGCGAAATGATGAGGCCCCGGGCCCCCGCCACATCGTCCGCCGTCACCGCGTCATTGCGCCGGACCACAACCTCGCGGCCCAGTTCCGCCACATAGCGCGCCACGTTGTGAACGAAGCTGTCATAATTGTCGACCAGCAGGATCATGGCTGGAAGGCCTTTTCGATGCGCGCCACCTTGGTCAGGGTCTCGTCATATTCCTCCGCCGGGCTGGAGCGCGCGGTAATGCCGCCGCCGCCGGAAAAGCGCGCCTGACCATCGGAAAATTCCACCGTGCGGATGGCGATGTTGAAATCCACCGCGCCCGAAAAACTGGCATAGCCGATGGAACCGCAATAGATGCCGCGCGGCCGCTGTTCCATTTCGGCGATCACTGCCATGGCGCGGATCTTCGGCGCGCCGGTGATGGACCCGCCCGGAAACAGTGCCGCCAGCAGGCTGCCCGCGCCGACATCAGCCCGCACTCTCGCCGTCACCACCGAGGTCAGGTGATGCACCCCCGCATAGGACTCAAGCCCGCACAGCATGGGCACCGTGACCGTGCCCGGTTCCGCCACCCGCGACAGGTCGTTGCGCAACAGGTCCACGATCATCACGTTCTCGGCCCGGTCCTTGCGGCTCGCCATCAGTTCGGCCACCAGCGTTGCATCGCGCGCCGGATTGGCATCGCGCCGCCGGGTGCCCTTGATGGGCCGCGCCTCGGCCACGCCGCCGCGCACACTCACCAAGCGTTCCGGCGAGGCCGAGGCCACCACCACCTCGCCGAAATCGAGAAAGGCGGCAAAGGGCGCGGCATTGCGGCGGCGCAACTGCCCATGGAAGGCGAAGGCATCGAAGCCCGCGTCCACCGCTGCGGAAAACTGCTGCGCGATATTGGCCTGAAAAATATCACCCGCCAGCACATGGTCCACCGTGCGGGCGATGGCGTCTTCATAGGCTGCGCGGGTGAAGTTGGAGGCAAAGCCCGCCAGTGTCGCCCGGCCCGGCGCGCCGGGCCGTGTCTTCAGTTTTTCCGCCAGCGCGTCGATGGCCGCCGCGCCGCCGCGGCTGATGATCCAGGCGCGCTCCTGCAAGTGATCCCAGGCGATGACCGTGTCATAGCGGTTGAGCATGAGTTCAGGCAGCGCGCGGCGCGGCAGGCTGAGCGACGGTTCCAGCACCGCGCCGTAATCATAGGCGATGTATCCGGCAAAACCGCCCTGAAAGGGCGGCAGGCCCGGCAGCGGCGGCGCATGGCCCTGCGCCAGCAGGCGGTCGAGCACCGCCGGGGCGGCTTCGGCCACGGGCGCATCATCGAGAAAGGTTGCGCCCCCCCGCACCATGAGGGTCTGGGCGGGATTGCAGGCGAGGAAGGAATAGCGCCCCACATGTTCCTGCCGCATGGCGCTGTCGAGAAACAGAAGATGCCTTTCCCCGCGCAGGCGCGCCGCCATTTCCGCCGGATCGTGGGGCACGATCTCGCGCGCAAGGGGCGGGTGAAGGGCAACAGGGCACATGGCCACAGGATATAGGGCTGGCCACGGGAGGCGTCCAAGACTATTCCCTTTCGGCCATGACCCCGGCTGCCAGAATCGCCGAAGTGCTGCTGCCCCTGGCGCTCGCCGGGACCTATTCCTATGTCATTCCCGAGGGCATGGATCTCGCCCCCGGCGACCATGTGGAAGTGCCGCTGGGGCCGCGCGCGCGCCTTGGCGTGGTCTGGGCGGTGAAGGCCGAGGCCCCCGAGGGCACCCGCCTCAAGCCCGTCACCGCGCGCTTTGATTTTCCGCCGCTGTCGGCGCTGCACCGCCGCTTCGTCGATTGGCTGGCCGCCTATTACCTGGAGCCGCCGGGCATGGTGCTGCGCATGGTTCTGCGCTGCCCCGGCCTTTTTGCCGAAAGGCAGGGAGCCATGGCCTACCGCGCCACGGGCCACACCCCGCGCCGCATGACGCCCCAGCGCCAGCGCGTGCTGGAGGTGGCCGCCGAGGGCTTTGCGCTGCGTGCCGGCGAACTGGCCGAGGCGGCGAGTGTCTCCGTCGGGGTCATCAAAGCGCTGGTTGCCGATGGCGCGCTGGAGGCCATGGAGCTGCCGCCCTTCCAGCCCTTTGCCGCGCCCGACCCCGAGGGCGGTCGCCTCGAACTCTCCGCCGATCAGGGCCGCGTGGCCGAAGCCCTGCGCCAGAGCGTGGCGGCAGGCGGCCACAGTGTCACGCTTCTCGATGGCGTCACCGGCTCCGGCAAGACCGAGGTCTATTTCGCCGCCATGGCCGAGGCCCTGCGCCAGGGCCGGCAGGTTCTGCTGCTGCTGCCGGAGATTGCGCTCACTCCCTCCTTCCTCGCCCGCGTCGAGGCCCGCTTCGAGGCCGCCCCCGCCGCTTGGCATTCGGGCTTGCGGCCGCGCGAGCGCGAACGCACCTGGCGCGGGGTCGCCCTGGGCGAGGCGAAGATTGTGGTGGGCGCGCGCTCCGCCCTCTTCCTGCCCTGGGTCAATCTCGGTCTCATCGTGGTCGATGAAGAACATGAAGGGGCCTACAAGCAGGAGGATGGCGTCACCTATCACGCCCGCGACATGGCCGTGCTCTATGGCTCGCTCGGGCGCTTCCCGGTCATCCTCTCCTCGGCCACGCCGTCGCTGGAAAGCCTGGTCAATGCCAGCCGCGGGCGCTACCACACGCTGAAGCTCACCGACCGTCACGGCCGCGCCGAACTGCCGGATATTTCGCTCATTGATCTCCGCCGTGACTCACCCGCTCCGGGCCGCTGGCTGTCGCCACCCCTGCTTGCGGCGGTGACCGACACGCTGACGCGCGGTCAACAGGTGTTATTGTTCCTGAACCGCCGGGGCTATGCGCCCTTGACCCTGTGCCGCGCCTGCGGCCATCGCATGGACTGTCCCCATTGCGCGGCCTCGCTGGTGGAACATCGCTTCCGCAAGCAGTTGCAATGCCATCACTGCGGCCACCTCGAACCCGTGCCGCGCCAATGCCCCGCCTGCGGGGTGGAGGGAAAGCTGGTGCCCGTGGGCCCCGGCATCGAGCGGCTGGCCGAGGAAGTGCGCGAGCTTTTCCCGGCGGCGCGGCTGGCCATCCTGTCCAGTGATCTGGCACGCGGCACACTCCTCACCGATACGCTCAGCGCCGTGGAGCAGGGCGCGGTTGACCTCATCATCGGCACCCAACTGGTGGCCAAGGGCCATCACTTCCCCAAGCTGACGCTCGCGGGCGTGGTGGACGCTGATCTGGCGCTCGAAACCTCTGACCCGCGCGGGGCCGAGCGCACCTGGGCTCTGCTGGCCCAGGTGGCTGGCCGGGCCGGACGGGGCGAGCATCCGGGCCGCGCCCTGATCCAGACCCATGTGCCCCACCATCCGCTGATGCAGGCGCTGGCCCACGGCAACCGCGATGAATTCCTCGCCCAGGAAATGCGCGTGCGCGAGCAGGCGGGCCTGCCGCCCTATGGCCGCCTGGCCAGCCTCATCATCTCCGGGGCCGAGGCGGGCGAGACCGAACGCTTCGCCCATGATCTGGCCAGGCGTATTCCCGATGCGGCGGGCTTCACGGTTCTGGGACCGGCGCCCGCTCCCCTTCATCTGGTGCGCGGACGGCACCGCTGGCGCTTTCTGGTCAAGGCCCCGCGCGAGGCCAACATCCAGGCCCATCTCCGGCAATGGCTGGGCGGCATCGCGCCCCGCGGCTCCCTCGCCCTTCAGATCGACATCGACCCCTATAACTTTCTCTGATTACCGGAAGCGCCACTCGATGCGGTGATGATAGGTCGCCCCCGGATCAAGCCGGGCCGAGGGGAAGGCCGGGTGGTTTGGCGCATCGGGGAAGTTCTGCGCCTCGAGCGCCAGACCCTGATGCGCCATGAGGGGGCCTGCCTTGCCCGGCATCGCCGGCCCCCAGTGGTCGGCGGTATAGATCTGCAGCAGCGCCTCCGTGCACCAGACCTCCATGCCGCGCCCCGAGGCGGGATCGCGCAAGCGGCAGGCCCGTTTCATCTCGCCGCGCTTTCCGCGCAGGACAAAGCCCGCGTCATAGGCCGCGCCAATCGGTCTCGGCGTCCTGAAATCGAAGCGCGTGCCCGCCACATCGGCAATCTCGCCGGTCGGAATTTTGGCGGCCGTCAGCGGTAACATCTGGTCAGCCTCGATCATGAACTCATGGTCAAGAACCGGCCCGCCACCCGCCAGGTTCCAGTAGCCATGGTTGGTGAGATTGATGACCGTCGGTGCCGTGGTCGTGGCCGTCAGGTCCAGCGTCAGCCGATCTTCCGTGAGGCCATAGGTGGCCGTGGCCGTAACCTCGCCCGGATAGCCCTGATCGCCATCGGGCGAGCGCAGGGTGAAACGCAACCCCTCGTCGACCGCCGCCGCGTCCCATGTCCGGTGGCAGAAGCCATCCGGCCCGCCATGCAACTGGTCGGGTGGCGTATTGGCGAGAAGCGCCACCGCGCGGCCAGCGAGCGGAAAGCGCGCGTCCGCAATGCGCCCCGCGATGCGCCCGCAGATGGCACCCGCCGTAATGTCGGCCCGGCCAAAATCCCGCGCCGCCCCCATCACCACATCAACCCCGGCAATCGTGAGCGCCGTCAGGCGGGCGCCCGCGGCCGAAAACTGAGCGGCAAGCCCGCCCCGGGCCAGGCGCATCTGGTCAGGCTTCACACTCATTCATTCAATCTTTCGCATGTTCCGTTCACCGGCCGGAAACCCGGTCTTCCGATTTTTTCATCATGACGCATTTTCCTTTGTCCCGCCATGCACTACCTTAAGGGAAGAGGAGGACCGCCATGACCTATCGCACCATCCTTTTGAGCCTCAACGAAGTGGCCCGCCTGCCGCAGTTGCTCGAAGCCGCCGCCACGGTGGCCCACAACCAGGCCAGCCAGCACGCTCCGGTCCATGTCTCGGGCCTTTATGTCATTCCCGCCGCGCAGATCTATCCCTCCATCGGCTTTGAAGCCATTCCCCAGACCTTCGACGGCACCCAGGCCTTTTTCCACGAACACCAGCAGAAGGTCATGGACAGCTTCAACGCCGCCATGGCGCGCGAGGGCCTGACCTATGATTTTCACCTGGTGGAGTCGAAGCTGCCGGTGATCAGCGACGAGGTGGTGAGCCGCGCCCGCGCCACCGATCTGGTCATCATCTCGGCCACCGACACCTCGGCCCCCACCGGCGTGGAACAGGATTTCGTCGAACAGGTGGTCATGGGCGCGGGCCGCCCGGTTCTGGTGCTGCCCAACAAGGGTTCGGGACTTGCCGCCATCACGGACATTGTGGTGGGCTGGGACGGCGGCCGCGAGGCGGCCCGGGCCTGCTTCGATGCCCTGCCGCTGCTCAAGACCGCCGCGACGGTGCGCATCGTGTCGGTTGACCCGCAAAAGAACCCCGCCAACCACCAGCGCCTGCCCGGCGCCGACATTGCCGAGGCCCTGGCCCGGCAGGGGGTGAAGGCCGTGGCGGAATCCTATCCCACCGAAGGGCTGGACCCCGGCCAGGCGCTGTTGCGCAATGCCGCCGATGCCGGCTCAAGCCTGGTGATCATGGGCGCCTATGGCCACTCGCGCCTCACCGAAATGATCTTCGGCGGGGCCACCAAGTTCGTCCTCGCCCGGCACGACCTGCCGGTCCTCATGTCGCACTGACGGAGGTCCGCCATGTTGAAACGTGTGCGGCTGGAACTGGCCCGCGACCACGAGCACCCCGTGGGGTCTGCCGCCGAAGGCTATGAGTTCACGGCACCGCTGGATGACCGGGGCCATATCCTTGCCGAGGAATGGACGAAGAACCGCGACCTCTGCCGGGTCCGGCGCTTCCGCCCCGGCGAGGCCGACGACATCGGCCACCTGGTGCGCAAGCCCGGCGGATCCTGGGCCTTCCACTATGACATCGACTCCGACGAAGAGGACGACGAGGCCGGCTATCGCTTCGGCAACCACGCCTTTGCGCCGGGCGAATATGTTTCGGTGAAGGAAGACGAGGGCCTGCGCACCTATCAGGTGAAACGCGTCGCGCCCTTGCGCGAATAGGTACGGGCGGTTTCCAGAACGGGGGCGGTGGCGACACCGCCCCCTGCCTTTTGGGGCTTGCAAGCTTGGGCAGCCCCCGCTACCCCGTGGGCCGCACACAGCGAGGAGCACAACCCCATGACCAGCCATTCCCTTTTCCTTCTGCCGGGCGACGGCATCGGCCCCGAAGTCATGGCCGAGGTGGAGCGGCTGATCGGCTGGTTCACCAAACAGGGCATTGCCAGGTTCGAGATCGACCGCGGGCTGGTGGGCGGTTCGGCCTACGACGCCCATGGGGCCGCCATCTCCGAAGGCGACATGGAAAAGGCGCAGGCCGCCGACGCCGTGCTCTTCGGCGCGGTGGGCGGGCCCAAGTGGGACAAGGTGGCCTATGAGGTCCGTCCCGAGGCGGGCCTCTTGCGGCTGCGCAAGGATCTCGGTCTCTTCGCCAATCTCCGCCCCGCCATCTGCTATCCGGCCCTCGCCGAGGCCTCGTCGCTGAAGCGCGACGTGGTGGAGGGCCTCGACATCCTCATCGTCCGTGAACTGACGGGTGGCGTCTACTTCGGCGAGCCCAAGATCATCGGCACGCGCGACGACGGTGCCCACAAGGGCGAGAAATACGCCATCGATACGCAGGTCTACGACACATTCGAGATCGAGCGCATCGCCCGCGTCGCCTTTGACCTCGCCAGGACCCGCAAGAACAAGGTGTCCTCGGCCGAAAAGCGCAACGTGATGAAGACCGGCGTGTTGTGGAACGAGGTCGTCACCCGCATCCACCACAATGAATACCACGACGCCACGCTGGAACACGTGCTGGCCGACAATTGCGCCATGCAGCTCGTCCGCTGGCCCAAGCAGTTCGATGTCATCGTCACCGACAACCTCTTCGGCGACGTGCTTTCGGACGTGGCCGCCATGCTGACGGGCTCGCTTGGCATGTTGCCCTCGGCCTCGCTCGGTGCACCCGACGCCCGAACGGGCCGGCGCAAGGCGCTTTATGAGCCGGTGCATGGCTCGGCCCCGGACATTGCCGGCAAGGGCCACGCCAATCCCATCGCCATGATCGGCAGCTTCGCCATGGCGCTGCGCTATTCGCTGGGGCTGGGCGACTGGGCCGACAAGCTCGACCGCGCCATTGCCGCCGTGCTGGCCGAAGGCATCCGCACCCGCGACATCGCGTCAGACACCATGCCCGCCAATGCCACCACGCCGCAGATGGGTGAGGCCATTCTCAAGGCGCTGCAAAAACTGGCCTGAGGGCATTCAGTCAAAAACGAAAGGCCACCCCATGGGGGTGGCCTTTCGCTGTCCTCAACCTCACCACAGTGAGCGCATGGCCTCGCGCTGGATATCCCCGCGCGACAGGCCAATGTCCTGCAGCATGTGATCATCCATGCTGAGCAGGCGGTTCATTTCCCGCCGTGCCCTGAAGCGCGCCAGAATCCGACGCGGCAGAGCCAGAACGCTCCGGTCTCCATTCACGAAACCGTGGGCTGAACTGTGACTTTCACGCAATCGTGACATATCACCCTCCATTGTTCCGGACATCAAAAACATGCCCTGATGAAAGCAATATGTCGGTCTTCCGCCATCTGGACAAACGAGAAATCCTGTCGTTATTTGTGAGATTAAATCACGCATGGAGGAAACATGCGATCGCTGCCGCCGCTCACCACGCTGAAGAGTTTCGAGGCCGCCGCCCGCCATCTGAGCTTCACCCGCGCGGCCGCCGAATTGCGCGTTACCCATGGCGCGGTAAGCCGCGCCGTGCGCACCCTCGAGGACTATCTCCAGCTCAGCCTGTTCCAGCGCCAGACCCGCGCCGTCATCCTCACATCGGAGGGGGACTATTATTACCACGTCGTCCACGACCTTCTGGAGCAATTGGCCGCCGCCACGCTTCACCTGACCGAGCGCAACCGCACCGGCATCATCAACATCTCGACGCTGGATTCCTTCGCCGCCAAATGGCTGCTGCCGCGCCTCTTCCGCTTCAGCGAACGCCACCGCGACTGTGACGTGCGGCTCTCCACTTCCACCGATCTCGTGGACTTCACCCGCGATGGCATGGACCTCGCCATCCGCTTCGGCAGCGGCAAATATCCGGGCCTCAGCGCCGAACTGCTGCTGAAGGAGGAACTGACGCCGGTGTGCAGCCCGGCGCTTCTGGAACGAGGGCCGCCGCTGGCGAGCCCCGAGGACCTGCGCCACCACACGCTCATCCACGATGATTTCCCCATAGACTGGAATGCCTGGCTGCGGGCGGCGCGCGTCACCGGGGTTGCGGCGCGGCGCGGGCTGCGCCTGGAAAATTCCATGCATGCGGTGCAGGCGGCGGTGGCGGGCCACGGCATCATCCTGGGCCGCAGCGCGCTCGTGGCCGACGACCTGAAGGCGGGGCGGCTGGTTCAGCCCTTCACCGTCACACTGCCCCTCGATCTCGCCTATTACATCGTCTATCCGCCGGAGGCCCTCACCCGCCCCCGGGTCAGGGCCTTCCGCGACTGGCTGCTGGAAGAAGTGAGGCTCTCCGGCGAGTCTTGAAGGGGAATGCGCTTGATCGGATCAGTGCGTCCGATCTAGAGCAACCGGCGGTCAGTTGGAATCAACTGCCGCCGATAAGTTGCTCGAAAATCAATATGTTGGCGCAACTTTTCTCTCTCAAATCGTTCCGATTTGATCGTCCGTTGCGCTAAGCCTTGCGCTTGCGCGCCGCCAGCGTGCGCAGCCTGAGCGCGTTCAGCCGGATGAAGCCCGCCGCATCCTTCTGGTCATAGGCGCCGCGGTCATCCTCGAAGGTGACAAGCGCATCGGAATAGAGCGACTTCGGCGATGTGCGGCCCGAGACGATGACATTGCCCTTGTAGAGGGTGAGGCGGACCACGCCCTCCACATGCTCGGAGGCCTTGTCGATCATGGCCTGCAACATCTCGCGCTCGGGCGAGAACCAGAAGCCGTAATAGATGAGTTCGGCATAGCGCGGCATGAAGGAGTCCTTCAGGTGCGCCGCCTCGCGGTCGAGCGTCAGGCTTTCCATGGCGCGGTGCGCGGCCAAGAGGATGGTGCCGCCGGGCGTTTCATAGACGCCGCGCGACTTCATGCCGACGAAGCGGTTTTCCACCAGGTCGAGCCGCCCGATGCCATTGTCATGGCCCAGCCGGTTCAACTCGGTGAGCAGTGTGGCGGGCGACATTTCCGTGCCGTTGATGGCAACGGGATCGCCCTTTTTGAAGGTGATCTCGATGTCGGTCGCCTGGTCCGGCGCGTCCATGGGCGAAATGGTGCGCTGATAGACGTAAGGCGGCGGCTCCACCCAGGGGTCTTCCAGAACCTTGCCCTCGGACGACGAGTGCAACAGGTTGGCATCGACCGAAAAGGGCGCTTCGCCGCGCTTGTCCTTGGACACCTGGATCTGGTGGGCCTCGGCGAAGGTGATGAGGTCGGTCCGGCTCTTGAATGCCCACTCGCGCCAGGGGGCGATGATCTTGATGTCGGGGTTCAGCGCATAGGCGGTGAGTTCAAAGCGCACCTGGTCATTGCCTTTGCCGGTGGCGCCGGGGGCGATGGCGTCGGCCCCCGTCTCGCGGGCAATCTCGATGAGGCGCTTGGCAATGAGCGGGCGGGCAATGGAGGTGCCCAGAAGATAGACCCCCTCATAGACCGCATTGGCCCGGAACATGGGGAAGACGTAATTGGCGACGAAATCCTCGCGCGCGTCCTCGATGTAGATCTGCTTGATGCCCAGTTGCTCGGCCTTGCGGCGCGCCGGTTCCAACTCGCCCCCCTGGCCCAGGTCGGCGGTATAGGTCACCACCTCCGCGCCATATTCGGTCTGCAGCCACTTCAGGATGATGGAGGTATCAAGCCCGCCCGAATAGGCGAGGACGACTTTCTTCACTTTTTGCTTCGGCATGGCGCACTTCCACAGGGGTAAATCTGGCGCTCGACTATCACGCGAAAGCCTGCCGGGGCAAGCTCAGACCCGGTCCTTCGCCTTGACCTTCTGGCTCTCGGACTTGAGCTGCCCGCAGGCGGCCATGATATCGCGGCCCCGGGGGGTGCGCACCGGCGAGGCATAGCCCGCCTTGTTGAGGATTTCGGCGAAGGCCTCGATCGTCTCCCAGTCCGAGCATTCGTAGGGCGCGCCCGGCCAGGGGTTGAAGGGAATGAGGTTCACCTTGGCCGGAATCCTGGCCAGAAGCTTCACCAGCCGCCGGGCATCGGCGGGCGTGTCGTTCACCCCCTTCAGCATGACATATTCAAAGGTGATGCGGCGCGCGTTGGACGCTCCCGGATAGGCCCGCGCCGCCGCCAGCACCTCGGCCAGGGGATGTTTTTTGTTCAGCGGCACCAGCCTGTCGCGCACCTCGTCCGTGGTCGCATGGAGCGAGATGGCCAGGGCCGTGCCGATCTCCGCGCCGGCGCGCACCATCTCCGGCACCACGCCGGAAGTGGACAGCGTGATGCGCCGCTTCGACAGGGCAATGCCCTCATTGTCGGCGATGATGGTGGCGGCAGCCTTCACATGATCGAAATTGTAGAGCGGCTCGCCCATGCCCATGAAGACGATGTTGGTGAGATAGCGCCCCGCCTCCGGCGGGTTGGGATTGACCGCCAGTTGGTGCGGCCATTCCTCAAGCTTGTCGCGCGCCAGCACAACCTGGCCCACGATTTCCTCAGCCGTCAGGTTGCGCACCAGCTTCTGTGTGCCCGTGTGGCAGAAGGTGCAGGTGAGCGTGCAGCCCACCTGCGAGGAAATGCACAGCGTGCCCCGGTCCTCCTCCGGGATATAGACCATCTCCACCTCGTGGCGCGCGCCGCGCTCATCCGCCGGCAGGCGCAACAGCCACTTGCGCGTGCCATCGGAAGACGTCTGCTCCACCACCACCTCGGGCCGGGTGATGGCGAAGTGCTCATCGAGTTTCTCGCGCAGATCCTTCGACACATCGGTCATGGCGGCAAAGGACGTGACCCCGCGATGATAGATCCAGTGCCAGATCTGGCGCATGCGCATCTTGCGCTGCCGCTCGGCCACGCCCGCTCGCTCCAGAACATCGGCCAGTGCCTCGCGCGTGAGACCCACCAGCGACAGGCGCCGATCATTGGCGATGTAGCGCGGCGGCGGCTTCCGCTCCACCACCGTGGTCATGGCGCGGGCTCCGTGACGCCGATCATCGGCCCCAGCGCCATGAAGTTGTCGTTGCGGTTCACCTCCGGCGCATAGAGGCTGGAAATGGTGCCGTCGAGGAAAAGCGCATTGGGGCAGGCCAGCGTATCGCGGAACAGCACGGCGAAATCATAAAAGTTCACCGAGGTCTCGGAAATGACGAAGATGGCCGTGTGCTCATCCTTGACGCCCACGCCATTCCTGATCTTGCGCGACGTGCCGGTGGCCGAGAAGGCCGGATGAATCTTGCCGTTGACCACCAGCATGGGGCCGGACTGGGTGGCGAAGTCGGGCGTGATTCCCAGCCCCGCATACGCCTCGGTCTCCGCCACGCCAACGCGCTCGCCCGCGCGGTAAAACACGCCGTTGGGCTTGAGGTGAAAATTGCCCGGCCCCGTGCGCCGGTTCAGGCGCTTCATCTGTTTGCCGTCCTGCACATAGAGGCCGATGGGCTTGCGCCGGTCGTCGAACATGCCGCCGTTCATGGCGAAGGTGAGCTTCCGGCCCTGGGCCTGCAACAGGCTGGACAGGGCCGAGAACGAGCCCAGGGCTTCGCCCTGCTCATTCAGGTTGAACAGCCCGATGCTGGCCTGACGCGCGTCAAACTCGCAGACGGTATAGCGCGCGCCATTAGCCTCCAGCGAACGGCAGGCGGCATCGGCGCTGGCCGCCGGCGCCGTCAGCGCCGCCAGCAGCAGCAGGGTCCGCCGTTTCACCGTCCACAGGAAGAAGCTCATTTACTTGCAGGCGCTGTCGATCTTGTCCACCGCGGAGGAAATCCCCGCGAGGGAATAGTGGTCGGTGGTCTGTGCCCCCCGGCTTGAGGTGCCCGCGACCGACAGGCTGTGTCCCTTTTTCATGGCGCCGAGAATCTGCTTCTCCTTGGCCGAAGTATCGGCCCAGGCGCCGTCGCCATTGGTGAAGAGTTCAAAGTTCTGATTGTCCACCTTCAGCGTCACCAGTGATGATTCCTTGAAGGGGTAGCCGATGATGGTGGACACCTCACCGCGGACTTTCCGCCCCGGCATGTTGGTGACGAGAAAGAAGATGGGGTCGCGCTTGACCTTGCGGCTGGAGTCGCTCTTCTTGGGAGAGGACACGGCATAGCAGACCTTGCCGTCCGGCCCCTGATAGGTATAGGCCGACCAGTCGTCATAGGTGCCGAGAAGTTCGGGCGCCGCCTCAGCCGCACCCGCCATCAGGCCAAGCGCCACCAGCGCCAGACTCCATGTAGAAATTCCACGCATTGCTTCTTTTAACCCCACTTCACCTGCGCTGCCACCCCCTCATGGGTGGAAAATCCGGCCCAATTTTGGCAATGCAACGGAAGGTGCATATTGCAGCGCACAAAGGGCTGATATAGACCGGAAAAAGCCACCCGTTGGAGCTTTCCCATGACCATCAAGGATTTTCTCGCCGCCGCCGCCGAAGCGGGTGATGCCCTGCTGATGAAGGCGCGCGCGGCCCTCGCCCGGAAGATCGAGACCGAAGGCACGGGCCTGGGCAAGGGGCTGGACCGCCACCAGCACGAGGCCCATGGCCTGTCCTGGCTTGCCACCTATGTGGAAACCTTCCGGGCGCTCCGCGACTATGAGGAGCGCTTGCAGGCCATGGGCCAGTTCGGCGATCTGGAACACCTGCTCATCGCGGTGGCCGCCGGTGAATATGCCCAGCAGATCCTGGGCGGCATTCCCATGAACCAGCAGGAGATCTTCCGCCTCACCAGCCTCGGTCTTTCCGATGACGGCCTGAAGCCCCTGCGCACTCTGGTGGCGGGCTTTGCCGGCAACACGCCGGAAAACCGCGCCAGGCTGGCCACGCTCATCGCCGAACATCAGGCGGGCCACACCCATGGCGCCTGCGGCCTCGACGGTCTCATGGACGAGATGCGCGAGACCATGAACCGCTTCATCGCCGACAGGGTGGCCCCCCACGCCCACGGCTGGCACCAGAAGAACGCCTATGTGCCGCTGGAGATCATCAAGGAGCTGGCCGACCTCGGCGTCTTTGCCCTGACCCTGCCCGAGGAATTCGGCGGCCTTGGCCTGCCCAAGGAGGCCATGTGCGTCGTCTCCGAGGAACTGTCGCGCGGCTGGATCGCCGTGGGCTCGCTCGGCACCCGCGCCGAAATCGCCTGCGAACTCATCATGAATGGCGGCACTGCGGCGCAGAAGGAAAAGTGGCTGCCCCGGATCGCCTCCGGTGAGATCCTGCCCACCGCCGTCTTCACCGAACCCAACACCGGCTCGGACCTGGGCTCGCTCCGCACCCGCGCGGTGAAGGAGGGCGACACCTACAAGGTCACCGGCAACAAGACCTGGATCACCCACCCGGTGCGCGCCGATGTCATGACGCTCCTGGTCCGCACCAACCCGGATGAGCCGGGCTACAAGGGCCTGTCCATGCTGCTGGCCGAAAAGCCGCGCGGCAGTGATGCCGATCCCTTCCCGGCCAAGGGCATGTCCGGCGGCGAGATCGAGGTGCTGGGCTATCGCGGCATGAAGGAATATGAAATCCGCTTCGAGGATTTTGAGGTCAAGGCCGAGAACCTGCTGGGCGGCGTGGAAGGCCAGGGCTTCAAGCAGTTGATGCAGACCTTTGAATCGGCCCGCATCCAGACCGCGGCGCGCGCCATCGGTGTTGCCCAGAACGCGCTCGACCTCGGCCTCAAATATGCCTCCGAGCGCGTCCAGTTCGGCACGCCCATCATCAATTTCCCGCGCATCGCCGACAAGCTCGCCCTGATGGCGGCGGAAATCATGGCGGCCCGCCAGCTCACCTACCGCGCCGCGCGCGAGAAGGATCAGGGCCTGCGCTGCGATCTTGAGGCCGGTATGGCCAAGCTTCTCGGCGCGCGTGTCGCCTGGGCGGCGGCCGACAATGCCTTGCAAATCCACGGCGGCAACGGCTTTGCGCTGGAATTCGCCATTTCGCGCGTGCTCTGCGATGCCCGCATCCTCAACATCTTCGAAGGGGCCGCCGAAATCCAGGCCCAGGTCATCGCCCGCCGCCTGATGGATGGCGGCAACTGATCTTTTCAAAGCAGCGGCAAGTCTCTACATCCCCGGAAACCATCACCTCCGGGGATTTTTCATGACCGAGCGCAGCGTTCTCATCACCGGCTGTTCCAGCGGCATCGGCCATGTCGCCGCCGGGATGCTCCGCGCGCGCGGCTTCCGCGTCTTTGCCACGGCGCGCAAACCCGAGGATGTGGCGCGCCTGGCCGCCGAAGGCTTCGAGGCCTTGGCGCTTGATTACGAAGACTCCGCCTCGCTCAAGGCCTGTGTCGAAGAAATCTCCCGCCGCACCAAAGGCCGCCTCTATGCTCTTTACAACAACGGCGCCTTTGGCCAGACGGGCGCGCTGGAAGACGTGAGCCGCGACGTGATGCGCCGCCAGTTCGAGGCCAATGTCTTCGGCTGGCACGAGTTGACCAACCTGTGCCTGCCCCTGCTGCGCGCTGAAGGTGACGCCCGCATCATCAACACCTCCTCGGTGCTCGGCATCGTCGCCATGCCCTTCCGCGGCCCCTACAACGCCTCGAAATTCGCCATCGAGGCCCTGAGCGAAACCCTGAAGCAGGAATTGTGGGATACCGGCATCCGCGTCATCCTCATCAACCCCGGCCCGATCACCTCGGCCTTCCGCGACAATGCGGTGAAGGCCTTCGAAGACAGCATCGACGAAGAGGGCTCGGCCCACCACCGCGCTGCCTATCAGAAACAGCGTGACACCCTCATGCGCGGCGACAATTCATTCCTCACCCTGCCGCCCGAGGCGGTGGTGAAAAAGGTGATCCATGCGCTCGAAAGCCGGAACCCCCGGCCCCGCTACAACGTGACCCTGGCCACCGGCATCATGGCCTTGGGCAAGCGCCTGCTGCCGCAGCGCCTTTTCGACTGGTTCCTGCACGCCGCCAGCCGGGCCTGAGGGGGCCTTTCGCCCAAGCTGACAGGACGCTGACAGGCGCGGTGGCAGCCTGTCAGCGTCCATGGCCTAGACCGCCATCATGACCTCGCCTGCCGTCCGCCCTCTTCCCGTCTGGGACGCCGCCGTCCGCCAGTTTCACTGGCTGCTGGTTCTGGCCATTGCCCTTGCCGCCGGCACCGGTTTCATCCTCAATGCCTCCTGGCTCGGACTGCACATCGCGGGCGGGGTTGCGGCCATGGCTCTCGTGGTCTTCCGCCTCATCTGGGGCTTCACCGGATCGACCCACAGCCGCTTCGCCAGCTTCCTGCCCCGCCTGCCGGATGTCATCGCCCATGTGAAAACCCTCAGCCATCGCCCGCATGTCGCCCACGCCGGTCACAATCCTCTGGGCGCCCTCATGGTTTTTGCCCTCCTCGCCACGGTGCTGCTTCTGGGCTTCACGGGGCTGGGCGTGCTCGGCGGCATGTTCAAGCAGGGACCGTTGAAGGCCCTGCTCAGCTTCGACGCGGGCCGCAGCCTGCGCGAGCTGCATGAGCTTGCCGCCTGGGGCTTGCTCCTCATGGTGGTGGGCCATGTGCTCGGTGTGATCTACGAAAGCCGCCGCGCCGCCGACAATCTCGTCCGCGCCATGGTCACGGGCGAGAAGGTTCTGACGCCTGCGGCAATCGCTGCGCCTCATAATCAACGCACACCCACTCCGGCGCGGCCGCTTTCTGCCCTGGCCCTTTCGCTCGCTGTGGCCGCGCTCGCCATTCCGCCGGCCCTCATGGGCCTCAAGGCCGCCGCCCCCGGCGTGCCCACGGCTCCCCTCGATCATGCCTATGCCACCACCTGCGGCGACTGCCACATGGCCTATCACCCGAGCCTGCTGCCCGCCGCGCGCTGGCGCGACATCATGGCCCATCTCGATGACCACTTCGGCGAGGATGCCACCCTGCCCGCGGGCTATGGCGACAAGATCTCTGCCTATCTCTCAGCCAACAGCGCCGAGCATTGGGACACGCTGCCCGCCCATGTCTTTGCCGCCAATACTTCAGCGGAACCCTTGCGCCTCACCACCACGCGCTTCTGGCAGCGCATGCATGGCGATATCCCCGCCGCCGTCTTCGCCCGCAAATCCATCACCGCCAAATCCAATTGCCAGGCCTGCCACCGCGATGCGGCAAGCGGGCTCTTCGCCCCCCAGATGATTGACGTGCCAAAGGAGTGATTGTCATGACCAAGCTTGTTTTCACCTTCCTGCTGCTGGCGGGCCTCGCCGCTCCGGCGCTGGCCGGCCCGGCGCAGGACGCCCAGATCGCCAGCTATCTGGCTGCCGCCAAGGCCGCCGATCCGGCTTTTGCCGGTTTCTCGGCTGAGCGTGGCAAGGCCTTCTTCATGGCCGACCACACGGGCGGCAAGCCTGACACGCCCTCCTGCACCTCGTGCCACACCAACGACATGACGAAGCCCGGCCAGACCCGGGCCGGCAAGGCCATCGACCCCATGGCGCTGTCCAGGGCGCCCGACCGTTACAGCGATCCGGCCAAGGTGGAGAAGTGGTTTGGCCGCAACTGCAATTCCGTTCTGGGCCGCGACTGCACGCCCGCCGAAAAGGGCGACGTGCTGACCTGGCTCGTCAGCCAATAGGGAGGAAAACCCATGATGAATCCCGTGCCCTTTTTCAGTCTCATTGCCTTGGCCCTTGGTCTGGTGGTCCTGCCCTCCCTGCCGGTTCAGGCCGAGGAGGACGGCGAACGCTTCCCGCCCATCAAACATGAGGCCACGCTGAAGGAATGTGCCGCCTGCCACATGGCCTTCCAGCCCCAGATGCTGCCGAAGCGGTCATGGGAGGCGCTGATGGGCAACCTCCCGATCCGCTTCGGGGAAGCCTCCTCGCTGGCCCTTGAGTTGCAGCCCCCCACCCCGCCCTTCCCCCCCGCCAATGCCGCCGATGCGCGCGGCAAGTCGCGCTGGATGCGCCGCATCGCCGCCAGCGAGACGCCGCTCCGCATCACCGAGACCCCGCAGTGGAAGCGTGAGCACGAGGGCGAGGTGCGTCCCGAACGCTTCACCGACCCAAAGGTCAAGTCCAAGGCCAATTGCCTGGCCTGCCACAAGTCCGCCGACAAGGGATACTATGAGGACGATTGATCCTTGAAGGAGGCCTGCCCGCCTCCCATATGCAGACGGCCGGATGCCATGACGCTGGGATCCGGCCGTCTCGCCATTGCAGAGGGAGGTTGCCATGGCCCCGGTGAAGGATCAGGACGCGACCCGACAGGAAAACCGGGTGCGCCGCGATTTCTGGCCCAAGGTGAAGGCCAATCTGGCCCGCCTGCCCTTTGCCGATGAACTGGTGGCGGCCTATTATTGCGCCACCGACAGCGCCACGCCGCTCAAGGTGCGCGCCACGCTCTTTGGTGCGCTTGCCTATTTCATCCTGCCCTTTGACGCCGTGCCCGACTTCCTTCTCGGCCTCGGCTTCACCGACGACATGGCGGTCATCGCCGCCGCCATCGCCCTCGTCCGCACCCATGTGACGCAAGGCCACCGCGACCGGGCCAGGCATACTCTCGCCAAGCTGCAGGCCACCGACGCCGACGTGATCGACGTCACCTGACATATGGACGAAGCCGCAGCCACGCGGCAAACTGGGGCACCATGAGCGACAATCCGGTCATTCAGTTGCCCCAGCTTCTGCGCGAAGCCGTCTGGCGGCTGTTTGCCGACGAGGCCATGCCGCTGGCCGGCAATATTGCCTTCCGCATGATCTTCTCGATCTTTCCCTTTCTCATTTTCCTCACGGCACTCGGCGGCTTTTTCGGCAATGACACGCTGGCCCAGCGCATCGTCGATTTCCTGCTGGAGGTGGCGCCCGATCAACTGGTCAGCCCGCTGGCCCCGGAAATCCACCGCATCCTCACCGTGCCGCGCACCGGGCTCCTCTCCATTTCGGCGGTGCTGACCATCTGGAGCGCCATGGCCGGGGTGGACTCGGTGCGCGTGGCGCTGAACCGCGCCTATGACCTGAAGGAACAGCGCACCATGGCCCGCCTCTATGGCCAGAACACCGGTTTCATCATCGTCGCTGCCTTTGGCCTTCTCGCCGTGGCGCTGCTCATCATCGGTGTGCCGCTGCTGCTGGCCGCGCTGGAGCGCTACGCCCCCGGCATCCGCGACAATTATCTGCCGCTCAATCTCTGGCGCTTTCCCGTGGCCATCACGCTCCTTCTCACCGGCCTTGTCATGGCCCATCTCATCCTGCCGGCGCGCCGCCTGCCGCTCCGTCAGATATTGCCCGGTGTCGGCCTGACTCTGGTGGCCTGGATCATCATGACCGTGGCCTATTCCCAGTGGCTCCTGCGCTTCAACAGCTTTGCCTCCACCTATGCCTCGTTGTCGGGCATCTTCGCAGCCATGTTCTTCATCTATCTCTCGGCCCTGGCCCTCATTCTCGGCGGTGAGTTGAACCGGGTGCTCGCCCTGCACCGCGCCCAGACAAAAAAAGCGGGCGGAAGCCTTTTCCCGCCCGCTGATGATACGGCCTGAAAACCCTCAGGCGTTGTCGGCGGCCTCGATCGTATCCTCGAAGGTGTGCAGCCCGGTGGTGGGCGCGCCAACCAGCACCGCCATGTTGCCGGGCTTGTGCTCGTTCTTCCACATTTTCATGTGGGCCTTGGGAATGTCCTTCCAGGAATAGACCTCGGACATGCAGGGGTCGATGCGCTGCGCCACCACCAGCTTGTTGGCGGCGGAGGCCTGGAACAGGTTGGCGAAGTGCGAGCCCTGCACACGCTTCTGGTGCATCCACAGATAGCGCGCATCCATGGTGAGATTATAGCCCGTGGTGCCGGCACAGATGGCGATCATGCCGCCGCGCTTGGTCACCAGCACCGAGACCGGGAAGGTCGACTCGCCCGGATGCTCGAACACCATGTCGACATTGTTGCCCTTGCCGGTATAGGCCCAGATGGCCTTGCCGAATTCCCGCGCCTGCTTCATCCACTCGTTATATTCCGGCGTGTTGACCTTGGGCATCTGGCCCCAGCACTTGAAGTTCTTGCGGTTGATGACGCCCTTGGCGCCCAGTTGCATCACGAACTCGGCCTTGTCGTCGTCCGAGATGACGCCGATGGCATTGGCGCCCGCCGTGGCGCAGAGCTGGATGGCCATGGAGCCAAGCCCGCCCGAGGCCCCCCAGACCAGCACGTTCTGGCCCGGCTTCAACACATGCGGACGATGACCGAAGAGCATGCGATAGGCGGTGGCCAGAGTCAGCGTGTAGCAGGCCGACTCCTCCCACGACAGATGCTGCGGCCGCTGCAGCAACTGCCGCGCCTGCACCCGGGCAAACTGGGCGAAGGATCCATCCGGCGTCTCATAGCCCCAGATGCGCTGCGAGTTGGAAAACATCGGATCGCCGCCGTTGCATTCCTCGTCGTCGCCGTCATCCTGATTGCAATGGATGACCACCTCGTCACCCACCTTCCAGCGCTTCACCTTGGAACCGATCTTGTAGACCACGCCCGAGGCGTCGGAACCGGCGATATGATAGGGGTTCTTGTGGCCGTCGATGGGCGAGATGGGAATGCCCAGACCCGCCCAGACGCCGTTGTAGTTGACGCCCGCCGCCATGACGAGGACCAGCACCTCGTCCTCGCCGATCTCCCAGGTGGGCACCACCTCGACCTGGAAGGAGCTTTCCGGCGGGCCGTGACGATCCTGCCGGATGGCCCAGGCATACATATTGGCAGGCACATGGCCGAGCGGCGGAATTTCGCCGATCTCATAGAGGTCCTTCAACGGAGCCTTGGACGCGGGGGCTGGACTGTCATTCATGGCGAAACTCCCTCTTGGGGTTCAGTCTAGACTGGCGGCAATTTTATTTGCACTGCAACAAAAGTCCAGTGCGGTAAGTTGACGTGGCTTTTCCCGACCAAAGGGGAGTTGCCAGAAAACCCGACCCATGCTTCCCTGTTGCATCGCAACATCGGGGACCACCATGGACCAGCCCTGGCTTTTCCGCACCTATGCGGGCCATTCCACCGCCACGGAATCAAACAAGCTCTACCGCACCAATCTGGCCAAGGGCCAGACCGGCCTGTCGGTGGCCTTCGACCTGCCGACCCAGACGGGCTACGACTCCGATCATGTCCTGTCGCGCGGCGAGGTCGGCAAGGTGGGCGTGCCCATCGCGCACCTGGGCGACATGAAGGCCCTCTTCGACGGCATTCCGCTGGCGCAGATGAACACCTCCATGACCATCAACGCCACCGCCGCCTGGCTCCTGGCCCTCTATGTCGCCACGGCCGATGCGCAAGGGGCCGACCGCAAGGCGCTGCAGGGCACCACCCAGAACGACATCATCAAGGAATATCTCTCGCGCGGCACCCATGTCTTCCCGCCGCGCCCCTCCATGCGGCTCACCACCGACATCATCGCCTTCTCGGCCAGCGCGTTGCCGAAGTGGAACCCCATGAATGTCTGCTCCTACCATCTGCAGGAGGCCGGCGCCACGCCGGTGCAGGAACTGTCCTTCGCGCTCGCCACCGGCATTCAGGTGCTGGACGCCATGCGGGACGCGCAGGCCGTGCCGGAAAAGGACTTCCCCGCCGCCGTGGGCCGCATTTCCTTCTTCGTCAACGCCGGCATCAAGTTCGTCACCGAACTGTGCAAGATGCGCGCCTTCACCGAACTCTGGGATGAGGTGACGCGCGACCGCTATGGCATCACCGAGGAGAAATACCGCCGCTTCCGTTATGGCGTGCAGGTGAACTCGCTGGGCCTCACCGAACAGCAGCCGGAAAACAACGTCTATCGCATCCTGCTTGAAATGCTGGCCGTGGTCCTGTCGCGGAATGCCCGCGCCCGCGCCGTGCAATTGCCGGCCTGGAACGAGGCGCTGGGCCTGCCCCGGCCCTGGGACCAGCAATGGTCGCTGCGCATGCAGCAGATCGTCGCCTATGAGACCGACCTCCTCGCCTATGGCGACATCTTCGATGGCTCCAAGGAGATCGAGCACAAGGTCGAGGAATTGAAGACCGAGGCGCGGGCCGAATTGGCCAAGGTTCTGGCCATGGGCGGGGCCGTGGCCGCCGTGGAAGAGGGCTACATGAAGCGGGCGCTGGTCGCCTCCAACACCCAGCGCCTCAAGGCCATCGAGTCCGGCGAAACCAGGATCATCGGCGTCAATGCCTTCACCAACAGCGAACCCTCGCCGCTTGCCACCGGCGCGGGCGAGGCCATCCTCACCGTCAAGGACGACGTGGAATATGAGCAGGTGGAGCGCCTGAAGGCCTGGCGCGCCGCCCGCGACGCCAAGGCCGTGAAACAGGCCCTGCACGACCTTGAAGCTGCCGCCAGGGAAGGCCGCAATGTCATGGAACCCTCCATCGCCTGCGCCAGGGCGGGTGTGACCACCGGCGAATGGGGAGCAACGCTCCGTCAGGTCTTCGGCGAATACCGCGCCCCCACCGGGGTGCTGCTGGTCACGACCGACAGCGCCGAAACCGCCATCGCAGAGGTGAAGCAGCGCATCGAGAATCTGACGAAACGCCTGGGCCATGTGCCGAGGATGATCGTCGGCAAGCCGGGCCTCGACGGCCATTCCAACGGGGCCGAACAGATCGCCACCCGCGCCGCCGAAGTGGGCCTTGATGTCACCTATGACGGCATCCGCCTGACGCCGGAACAGATCGTCGCCTCCGCCAGGGAAAGGAAGGCGCAGGTCATCGGGCTGTCCATTCTCTCCGGCTCGCATGTGCCGCTGATCCGCGATGTCATGAACCGGCTGCGCGCCGAGGGCCTGGACCATATTCCGGTGGTGGCGGGCGGCATCATCCCGGAAGGCGATGTGCCGGTGCTGAAACAATTGGGCGTGGCCGCCGTCTATTCGCCCAAGGACTTCGAGATCACCCGCATCCTGGGCGACATCGTGGGCCTCATGGAGAAGAGAGCCAGCTGAGGTTCAGAAGCGGCACCAGCCCGAACCACAGGATGAAGCTCAGCGCCAGCACCATCAACCCGTCGATGCGCCGGGCCGCGGCGGGCTTCTGGGCTTCGCGCCAGATCTGGCGGATGAGGAAATAGGCGTGGACTCCAGCGAACAGGCCAAGGCCGCGAAGGGCGGCCAGTCCCGCGCCCAGCCACAGGACCAGTGCGGCCAGCACCGCCAGCACCACGAAGAGCGCCGCCAGCCCCCAGCTTCGCCCGATGCCCAGTTTCACCACCAGGGTTTCCTTGCCCGCGGCCCGGTCGGCAGCATGGTCCGGCACCCCTGACAGCAGGATCGCCGGAAAGACCGAAAGCCCCAGGGGCAGGGCGAGAAGCCAGGGAGCCGCGTCGAACAGCCCGCCGCCCTGGGCCACATAGCCGAAGAGCAGCACGGCGATGGAATGGGTGACCGCCACATCAATCTCACCCAGGCCGCGATGCGAGAGCTTCACCGGCGGCAGGGTATAGGCCAGCGCCAGACCTGCCGTGACCACCATGACCAGCGCCGCCGCCATGGCGTTGGGCGAAAGCCAGAGCACACCGAGGAGCGCCAGCGCACTGGCCCCGCCCGTCGCCCATGCCCCCTGCGCCAGACCGGTCCGGCTGATCGATCCGGAGATCAGCGCCCGCGAGCCGCCGCTGAACGGCCCCCAGAAACGGTTGTGCCTGTCGCTGTCGTAGTCATGGAGATCATTGCTGAAGACGGTGGCGGCCTCCAGCAGGAAGAGCACCAGGAAGCCCAGCCAGAACAGGCCGTGATGCAGTGCGCCGCCCTGCGTTGCCGCCAGGGCACCCACCGCATAGGAGATGAGCGTCATGGGATAGAAGTGCAGGCGAAGCGCCGCCAGCCACGCCTTGACACGCCGCCAGAAGCGCTGCCCCGGCGTCAGCACGCCCTCAGCCAGACTGCCTCCCAGAGCCTCCACCTGCGCCAGCCACTGCGCCCGCCTCTCTGCGTCCGCCGCCTTGGCCACCCCGAAGCGTGTCACCCGGTTCACGTCGATGCCGCAGAACCCCAGCGTCGCCCGCGCCATGGCCCGGGTGCCCGGCGCACCATAGACGAAGCGATAGACCAGGCCCGGCGTGTCCATGGTGGTGATGAGTTCCGCCGTCTTGCCGGACAGCAGGCCCTCGTAGCCGGTGCCGCTGGTGGTTTCCTCAAAGGCCCAGCCCGGCAGCAGCACCCGGTCGAGAAAGCCCTTGAGCAGTGCCGGAAAGGTGCCCCACCAGGTGGGGTAGACAAACACCAGATGGGAGGCGCGGGCGATGGCAGCCCGGGCGAGTTCGAGGTCCGGCTCCAGGGCCTGCATCCGGGGCGAAGGTTCGCGCACATGGGGGTCGAAGCTCAGGGCCGCGAGATCCAGTTCCTCCACCGCCATGCCGGCGCGGCGCGCCCCTGCCGCATAGGCCGCAGCCAGGGCGCCGATGAACGAGCGCCCGCCCCGGGGATGGGCGGAAATGACCAGAATGCGGGACAGATCAGTCATGGCAAGCTCGCTGGCATAACGGCGCCAGCACCTGGGAGTTCCGGCATGCGGCGAAACTATCACCTGTCATTCACATGTCATTTCCGGTCCGGCTGAAACTCCACCCTGAGGCAGTTTGGCAGTATGGTGTAGCCCGCACAGGCCATCCGGGAAAACTGGTAGTAGTCGCCAGCCTCACCTCTTGAGGGCGCAATGGCCTTCGCCACGGCCAGCTCGACGAAACGGCCGGTCGTATCGCCGCTGATATAAATCTCGACATCGCTGGCCATCTCTTCATCGACCGCCATGGACCGGAGATAGTTCCGCAGGGCGGCGCGGTCGTATCCTACCTGCCGGATCGCCGCCACACCGTCGAACAGCCGTGATGAGGGCGTGGCGCTGCGCAGCGTACCACCGACAAAGGCCACGACACAGGCCCCGACACAGGGCGTTGCGTTGACCACCAGTCCCTTGTAGCTGTCGGCAATGATGCCGTCAGCGCAACGCAGATCGGCCTTCATGCAGGACAGGTAACGGGTGGTGCCGATCATGGTGGGAAGACCATGGTCACGGATCAGGCGTCCCAATTCCATGGCGGCCTTCACATCACCACCCGGAGAATCAAACGCCACCGGAAGCTGCCGTCCAGACAACTTTCCCAGAAAGTCCCGAAACCGCTCCGGTGTGTGCGCGTCGATGAGTCCTTCTGCCGCAATCCAGTGGGCACAAAGGTTTCCGACGCATTCCGTCACGGGAACCCGGACCACCCGGAAGCGCATGGGTTTGAATCGGGGATCGGAGGCCGCAGCGTCAGGCACCGGCATATCCGGCCTGATCACCTTGGACGCAGGATCCGCCAGCGCCAGATTGGGCGCGGCGGGTGTTGCCTTCGGCTCCACATGCACGCAAAAGGCGGCCCGGGTGACACCGCCGCATGCCTGAATGCCCACCACATCCTGAAGCCGTCCGGGCTGTGAGACGATCCCGAAATCCTGGCGCTCCGTCATGGTAAGGATGTTGATATCCTTGGCCGCCGTCTGGTTCATGGCGGTTACGATGTCGGGCGAAATCCCCATGGATTTAAAATAGCTCTGGAACCGCGCCACGGACTTGCGGTCGGTCATGGGCCGCACCGTGCTGCTCCGCTTGCGGCTGATGACCTTGCGGCTGATGATCTTCTTCTTGCCGTTGATGATACGATAGCGCTCTTGATAGCGCACCCACTCGCGCCACCGCGTCTCACGCGCCTGATGCACCCCGATCAGAGCGCCCGGTCCGGCGATGCGGGTCGTGCCGGCCGCCAGAATGAAAGTACAGGCGGAAAAACATGTGGCACCATAGTCATCCGCCAGGCCGAGATAATAGCCGCGCTTCTTCGCCTCCTTCGCACAGGTCTTCTGTCCGGGCTCACAACTGGTGTAGCGTGTTTGGCCCACCACGACCGTAAGGCCATTCTTGCGGATGATGGCGCCGATCTTCTCGGCGGCATCGAGGTTGCCACCGCCCGAGTTGATTATCACCGGGAGCTTGAAGCCGCTCATCTGCTTCACCGCATTGCGGAACAGCCCGACACTGCCCGCCGAGATCTCGCCGTCGAGTTGCAGCCAATGCGGGCAATCCGGCTCACAGGCGGGACTGGCCGAGCGCACCACTGTCATCGTCATGGCCGGTGGGCGGGCGGGTTTCGTTGCCGCCGCGCCAGACGCCACACCTAGCCAAAGCGCCAAAGCCCCCAGCGTCACAGAAACGGTCCGGATCACGCCACGAACCCCCCTCGGCTCTCCGGGATGATGCGGTGAACCTCCGCCCTTATGCAAGAGGGGAGAATTCCCCGATCAGCGGGCAGTGGCCACAGGCCGTCACCCCGGCCTTGACTCCCACGCCCCCCTTCCGCTAGAAGCCCCGCCAACCAGAGCGGAAATCTTCGGGTTCTCCGCTCATGGCGCTGCCTGAAGGTACCCCCCGGCGACCTCGTCGCCACCTGAAAAAGACTGTTTCCTCAACGGGTTGGAGACAGCACCACAGGGCGCGGCAAGAACAGGAAAGAACCATGTACGCAGTCATCAAGACCGGCGGCAAGCAGTATCGCGTGGCCGCCAACGACAAGATCCTCATTGAAAAGCTCGCCGGCGAGGCCGGTGACCAGGTGACCTTTGGCGAGGTTCTGCTGGTGGCCAATGGCGGCACCGTGGATGTGGGCGCGCCCTTCGTCAGCGGCGCCACCGTGGTGGGCGAGATTGCCGCCCAGGAGCGCGGTCCCCGCGTCATCATCTTCAAGAAGCGCCGCCGCAAGCATTACCGCCGGCGCAATGGCCACCGCCAGGACCTGACCTCGGTGACCATCACCGAGATCCTGACCGGCGGTGCCAAGCCCGCCGCCAAGGCCAAGGCGGCCAGGCCCGCCAAGACCGAAGAGGCTCCCAAGGCTGAAAAGAAGGCCGAAAAGCCCGCCGCCAAGGCCGCGCCGCTTGCCGCCCCCGTGGGCGAAGCCAAGTCCGATGACATCTCGCTCATCGGCGGCATCGGCCCCAAGATGGAGCAGGGCATGCGCGAACTGGGCTACAACACCTTCGCCCAGATTGCCGCCATGACCGAGGCCGACGTGGCCAAGGCCGAGGAGCACCTGAAGCAGAAGGGCCGCATCACCCGCGAGGAATGGGTGGAGCAGGCCAAGGAATTGCTGGCGGGCAAGCCCCCGCGCGCCAAGTCCGACAAGGCTCGGACCTAAGGAACAGGAGAACACCCCATGGCTCATAAAAAAGCAGGCGGTTCATCCCGCAACGGCCGCGACACCGCAGGCCGCCGTCTCGGCATCAAGTGCTTCGGCGGCGAAGCCGTGATCCCCGGCAACATCATCGTGCGTCAGCGCGGCACCAAGTGGCATCCCGGCTCTGGCGTGGGCATGGGCAAGGACCACACGATCTTCGCCATCGTGTCGGGCACGGTGGCCTTCCGCGCCTCCAAGGACAACAAGACCGTGGTGTCGGTCCTGCCGGCGCAGGCCGCCGAATAAATTTCAGGTCATGGCCTGATCACAAGGGGGGATGGTGACATCCCCCCTGTTTTGTTGGACCTTGCGGGTCTCGTTCTCCCCGCCCCGGGCAACCGCACTCGTGCTGGGAAAATCAAACGTCAGGCAAGGTGCTCGCCAGCACTGAGTGAGAAGGCCGGCCTTGATCGATCACCGCCCGAGCCGCCCACGGTCTTTCGCGCCATTTCCACCTGTGAGCCATGGTCACGCCGGACCCCCTGCGCTAGGCTCCGGCCATGATTGAAACCCCGCGCCTCATCCTGCGATCCTTCAGCGCTGACGATGTGCCCGCCATGGTCGCTGGCCTGGGGAACTTTGCGGTGGCGCGCAATACGGGCCGCGTGCCCTATCCCTATGGGCCAGCGGATGCCGAGGCCTTCCTGCAGCGTCTGGCCGACAATGAATCACCGTCCCTCAACCTCGCCATCGCGCTTAAATCCATGCCGGAGAAACTGGTGGGCGGCATTGGCCTCACGGCCGACAACGCGCGGACGGCGGACTTGGGCTATTGGCTGATGGAGACGCTGTGGAACCGGGGCCTGGGCCTGGAGGCGGCCCGCGCCATCACCGATCATGCCTTCGGCAAGCTCGGCTTTTCCACGCTTACCGCTTCCTATCACGCCGGCAATGATGCCTCGCACCGCATTCTCCTGCGCCTCGGCTTTGTGCCGGTGAGTGACGGTCTTGCCTATTCACTCGCCCGCGATCAGGAGGTGCCGGTGGAATACATGGAGCTGGCCCGTGCCCGCTGGCGGCAACACAAAGCCGCCGGGCTGTGACACCCGGCGGCTTTTCACTTTGCGGTGCGCGGCTTCGCGCGGGGCTCAGAACACCCGGTGCACGTACTTCGGCACCAGCGACTTGCGGCCCAGGCCACCATTGTGCTTGGAGGCGGCAAGGCGCAGGTTGCCGCGCGAAGAGCGCACCGCCAGGGACAGGTGCTTCAAGCCGTATTGCACATTGGTGGAGGCATTGAGCAGGCTGCCGCAGTTGCCGCGGAAGCCGATGCCGCGCGCCGTGGCGCACTTGAGCTGGAACACGCCATACTCACCCGCGCTGCCGCGCACCCGCGGATTGTAACCGGACTCAACCTTGGCAATGCGCAGCGCAAACCAGGTCGGCACGCCATAGCGCGGTGCCATGGACTTGATCAGCGAAACCACAACGCCGCGATTGCCGGAGAGCGCCGCATCGTGGCCGCCGCGGCGGCCATGCTTGCGCGCCAGCGTCTTGCGCCCGTGCTGGCGCGCCACATGCACCCGCTTCGACACGCTGTGCTTCGCCGCTGCCTTCGCGCGCGCAGCAACTGCTTGACTGGGAGTCTTCGGACAAATTCCAGTTGCTTCACAGGAAGCATACGCGGGAATAGTGAATAGAGCCGAAGAAACAACAAGGGCCCCAAGTGTAACAGCGATTCTGTTCTTCATTTTTTTCCTTTCAGAAATCGGGGCATCCCTCCCCGACCACGATTCAAATAAATGGACACCGAGATCTCTAGACCACCGCTGCCTTGTGGAAGCCCAGGATAAACTGGTCAATTGTGACCATATTGTGATTTTATTATAAAACCTGAGGTTTGAGAAAAAAATTGAATCAAATCATATGGTTAATGGAAGGAACTGAGAAATCACTGAATTTCTTCAATTTTTTTCGCCTTTGGCCTATGACGGGGCCATGAAATTTCTCGACGAAGCCAAAATCTATGTCCGCTCCGGCGACGGCGGCGCGGGTTCCGTGTCCTTCCGCCGCGAGAAGTTCATCGAGATGGGCGGACCGGACGGCGGCGACGGCGGCAAGGGCGGCGACATCTGGGCCGAAGCCGTGGACGGGCTCAATACATTGATCGACTATCGCTACCAGCAACACTTCAAGGTCAGGACGGCCGGCCATGGCATGGGCCGCCTGCGCGCCGGGGCCAATTCCCCCGACATTGTCATCAAGGTGCCGGTGGGCACGCAGATCTTTGAGGAAGACAACGAGACGCTCATCGCCGATCTCGATCAGGCGGGAGCACGGGTGCGTCTGGCGCGCGGCGGCAATGGCGGTTTCGGCAATGCCTATTTCAAATCCGCCACCAACCGCGCCCCGCGCCACGCCAATCCCGGCCAGGAGGGCGAGGAGCGCTGGCTCTGGCTCCGCCTCAAGCTCATCGCCGATGCCGGCCTGGTGGGCCTGCCCAATGCCGGGAAATCCACGCTGCTGGCCGCCGTCTCCGCCGCCCGGCCCAAGATTGCCGACTATCCCTTCACCACCCTCATCCCCCAGTTGGGCGTGGTGCGGGCCGCGGGCCAGAGCTTCGTCCTCGCCGATATTCCGGGCCTCATCGAGGGCGCTCATCTCGGCCATGGTCTGGGCACGAAATTCCTCGGCCATGTGGAACGCTGCGCCGTGCTGCTTCATCTGATTGACGCCAGCGCCGACGATCCCGTCGCCGCCTACCGCATCATCCGCAAGGAATTGCAGGCCTATAGCCCCGTGCTGGCGGAAAAACCGGAGATCGTGGCCCTTAACAAGTCAGACCTCCTCACCGCAGCGGAGCTGACCAAGAAGATGAATGACTTCAAGCGCCGCGTGAAGCTGACGCCGCTGGTCATCTCCGGTGCCACCGGCGACAATGTCGATCTCGCCATGAAGAAACTGCTCACCGTCATTGCCAAGGCGCGCCAAGGCCAGACCCGCGAGGATGCCGAGGGGGTGACCACCGAAGGCTGGAGGCCCTGATGAACCGTCTGGCCCAGGCCCGCCGCATCGTCGTCAAGGTGGGGTCAGCCCTGCTGGTGGACCAGAAATCGGGGGCCATCAAGGCGCCCTGGCTGGCGTCGCTGGTGGCGGACCTTGCGGGCCTGCGCGCCCATGGGGCCGAGATCATCGTCGTCTCGTCGGGAGCCATCGCACTCGGCCGCCGCACCCTCGGCCTGCCCAAGGGCAAGCTGAGACTGGAAGAAAGCCAGGCCGCCGCCGCCGTGGGCCAGATTGCGCTCGCCCGCGCCTGGGAGGAGGCGCTCCGCATCCAGAACATCGTCGCCGCCCAGGTGCTGGTGACACTGACCGACACCGAGGAGCGCCGCCGCTATCTCAATGGCCGCGCCACCCTTACAACCCTGCTCGATCAGGGAGCCATTCCGGTCATCAACGAGAATGACACGGTCGCCACCTCGGAAATCCGCTATGGCGACAATGACCGGCTGGCCGCCCGCGTCGCCTCCATGATGGATGCCGATTGTCTCGTTCTGCTGTCCGACATCGACGGGCTTTATTCCGCCCCTCCCGGCAAGAAGGGCTCGACCTTCATTGCCGAGGTGCGCGGCATCACCCCCGAAATCGAAGCCATGGCGGGCAAGCCCGTCTCCGGTGTCGGCTCCGGCGGCATGATCACCAAGATCGAGGCGGGCAAGATTGCCGAGGCGGCGGGCTGCGCCATGGTCATCGCCTCCGGCCATGAGCTGCAACCCCTGGGCCGCATCCTCGCCGGCGAACGCTGCACCTGGTTCGTGCCGCGTGATTCGGCCCTTCAGGCCAAGAAGCGCTGGATCGCGGGCACCCTGCAAAGGGGCGGCCATCTGGTCATTGACGATGGCGCCCGCGCCGCGCTGATGCAGGGCAAGAGCCTGCTGCCTGCCGGGGTGCGCGCGGTGCATGGCGATTTCTCGCGCGGCGACACCATCGGCATCGTCGCCCTCGACGGCCATGAACTGGCGCGCGGCCTGGTCGCCTATGATGCCGGGGACGCCCGCGCCATCGCCGGCAAGAAATCGAGCGAAATCGAAAAGGTGCTGGGCTTCCGGGGACGTGACGAAATCGTTCACCGTGATAACATGGTGCTGAAGGGCAAGACACCATGAGCACCGATCTTTTGGACATGGGCCAGGCTGCCCGCCGCGCTGCCGCGACACTGGCGCTGGCCCCGGCCGGGCAGAAGAACGCCGCACTTGCCGCCATGGCCAGGGCCATCCGCGCGGCGCAAGGCGCCATCCTCGCCGCCAATGCCGCCGATCTGGCCGACGCGACGGCCCGCGACCTCAAACCCTCGTTCATCGACCGCCTGACCCTCACCCCGGCGCGGGTCGAGGCCATGGCCAAGGGACTGGAGGACATCGCCACCCTGCCCGATCCCGTGGGCCGCATTCTGGCCGAATGGGACAGACCCAACGGGCTGAAGTTCCAGCGTGTCGCCGTGCCCATCGGCGTCATCGGCATCATCTATGAAAGCCGTCCCAATGTGACCGCCGATGCCGGTGGCCTCTGCCTCAAGTCCGGCAATGCCGCCCTGCTGCGCGGCGGCTCGGACGGCTTGCGCTCCTCCGCCGCCATCGTGACGGCCCTGCAACAGGGCCTTGCCGAGGCAGGCCTTGATCCCGCCGCCATCCAGATGGTGCCGGACGCCGACCGCGCCCATGTCGGGGCCATGCTGGCGGGCCTTGGCGGTACGCTCGATCTCATCGTGCCGCGCGGCGGCAAGAGCCTGGTGGCCCGGGTGCAGGCGGAAGCGCGCATTCCCGTCTTCAGCCACCTCGAAGGCATCTGCCATGTCTATGTCGGCAAGGACGCGGCACCCGACATGGCGCGCCGCGTGGTGCTCAACGCCAAGATGCGCCGCACCGGCATCTGTGGTGCGGCAGAAACCATTCTGGTGGACAAGGCCTGCCGCCTGGGCCTGTTGCAGTCGCTGGTGAAGACGCTGCTTGAGGCCGGTTGCGAAGTGCGCGGCGATGCCGGCGTGCGCGAAACCGACGTCCGGGTGAAACCGGCAACGGAAGAAGACTGGTCCACCGAATATCTCGATGCCATCGTGTCCATGAAGGTGGTGCGGGGCGTCGATGAGGCCATGGCCCATATCGCGCGCCATGGCTCGCAGCACACCGACGCCATCGTGACCGAGGACAAGGCCGAGGCCGAACGCTTCCTGCGCGAGGTCGACTCGGCCATCGTGCTCCACAATGCCTCGACGCAATTTGCCGACGGCGGCGAATTTGGCTTCGGCGCCGAGATCGGCATCGCCACCGGCAAGCTCCATGCGCGCGGGCCCGTGGGCGTGGACCAGCTCACCACCTTCAAGTATCAGGTGCGCGGGACGGGCCAGGAGCGCCCGGTCTGACATGCTCAGGCTTCCGCCCTTCGGTGACGGCCAGCGCATCGGACTCTTCGGCGGTTCCTTCAATCCCGCCCATGCCGGGCACCGGGCGGTGGCGCTTTATGCGCTGAAACACTTCGGCCTCGACTGGTTGTGGTGGCTGGTCTCGCCGCAAAATCCGCTGAAGGACCGGACCATCACCGGCGACTATGAGATGCGCCTGGCCCAGACCGCAGCCCTTGCCCGCCATCCGCGCTTCGTGGTCACCGACATCGAGCGCCAGCTTGCCGCCCCCAACACCATCACCATGCTTGAGGGTCTTGGCGAAGCGCTGAACCGGGGGCGTTTCATTTTCCTCATGGGGGCCGACAGCCTGGCGAGCTTCCACCGCTGGCGAAGGGCCGATGACATCGCTGCCCGCATTCCTTTGGGGATCGTGGCCCGGCCCGGCCATTCCCTTGCCGCGCTCAATTCCCCCACCGCGCTGCGCTATGCCGCAGCCCGCCTGCCGGCGCGGCAGGCGCGGCTTCTGCCGGACCTGATGCCGCCCGCCTGGTGTTTCCTTGCCATGCCCCTGCGCCCGGAAAGTTCCACCGCCATCCGCGCCGCCCGGGCCAAAGCCTGATCTTGATGGGAATCATCCCAGAGCCTATCTCTCCAGAACGTGATCCCGCAGCAGAAGGACAACGCCCCTGAAAAAGCCCGTGAAGAAGAAGGCCCCGGCCAAAAAGGCCAAGCCCGCCGCCAGGAAGAAAACCTCGGTCAGAAAATCCGCTGCCAGGCCCGCGCCGAAGAAAGCCGCCGCTAAACCGGTGAAGAAGACGGCGGCAAAGAAACCGGCGGCAAAGAAACCGGCGGCAAAGAAACCGGCGGCAAAAAAATCTCCGGCGAAAAAGCCCGCCGTGAAGAAAGCTGCCGCGAAAAAGACCACAGCGAAAAAGACCAGCGCGAATAAGACTGCGGCGAAAAAATCACCGGCAACAAAAGCCAAGGCCGGGAAAACCCTGGCCCGCAAGCCCGTAACCAGGACCAGCGCCAGAAAACCGTCGAAGAAAGTCTCCTCCCGCAAGCCTGCGCCCAGGAAGGCTGCCGTCACGCGCGTGGCCCGCAAGCTGCCGCTGGCCGCCCCTGCGCCCAAGCCCGTGCCTGTGCTGCCCGGCCTTCTGGCCGTGGTCATGCCCGCGCTGGAAGACGCCAAGGCCGAGGCCACGTCGGTGATCGACCTTCAGGGCAAATCCACCATCGCCGACTGGATGGTGGTGGCCAACGGCCGCTCGGCCCGCCATGTCGCCGCCACGGCCGAGCAACTGGTGGAGAAGCTGAAGGCGGCGGGCCAGCGCGACCTCCGCGTCGAGGGCCTGCCCCAGGCCGACTGGGTGCTGGTCGATGCCGGGGACGTGGTGATCCATCTCTTCCGCCCGGAAGTGCGCAGCTTCTACAATCTGGAAAAGCTCTGGTCGGAACACGCCCCGCGCGACGACCACAAGCACGGCTGACGGCTCCATGCGGTTGATGATTGCCGCCGTGGGCCGCCTCAAGGCCGGGCCGGAACGGGTGCTGGCCTCGGACTATGAGGCACGCATTGCGGCCAGCGGGCGCCGGGCCGGCATCACCGGCCTCAGGACCGTGGAACTGGCGGAATCACAGAACCATGCCGCACCCGCCCGCATGGAGGAGGAGGCGCGCGCCCTCATTGCCACCCTGCCGCCGCGCGCCATGACCATCGCGCTGGATGAACGCGGCATCACGCTGGGCAGCGAGGCCTTCGCCCGGCTGATCCAGCGCCTGGCTGATGGCGGCACGCCGGATCTCGCCTTCCTCATCGGCGGACCGGATGGTCATGCGCCTGACATCCGCGAGGGGGCGAGCCACATTCTCGCCTTCGGCCCCATGACCTGGCCGCACCGGCTGGTGCGCATCATGCTGCTGGAACAGATTTACCGTGCGATCACCATTATGGTGAATCATCCCTATCACCGGGCCTGAGTCCAGCGCCGGGGCCGCCCCATTTACACCATCGGGATCTGTTCCATTTGCCGCCCATGACCCTGCCCATCAGCCTGCGCCTTGGCCTTGCTGCCGCCCTCGTCGCGGCGGGCAGTGCGGTCGCGCAGGTGCCGGCCGCGCCGGATCAGGAACTGGGCCAGGTGAAGGAGCAGATGGAGCAGTCCGCCGCCCGCCAGAAGGACATGGCGGAGGCCATGGCCGCGACGGTGCGCGCCGAAGCCGAGATGTCGCAGAAGCTGGTGGCGCTGGCCCGCACCATCCAGTCGCAGGAACAGGCCCTGTCGCTGAGCGAGGGCAAGCTTGCCGAACTGGCCAGGGAGGCGGTGGTGATCCGCGCCGAACTGGCGGCCAAGCACGACCAGCTTTCGGCCCTGCTGGCCGGCCTGCAACGGCTGGAACAGAACCCGCCCCCGGCGCTGGTGGTGGCACCGGGCGACGTGCTCGCCGCCCTGCGCTCGGCCATGCTCTTTGGCGCCGTGGTGCCGGACATGCGCGGCGAGGCCGAGGAACTGGCCGCCCGCCTCGCCCGCCTCGATCAAATTCACGCGATGAGCACCACCGAGCGCGCCCGGACCACCGCGACCCTGGCGGCCCTTCAGACCTCCCACGTCACACTGAAAGCTTTGGTCGAAACCAAGCAGAAGGAGCGTCACGATCAGGAACAGGCCCTGGCTGCCGAACGCGCCCATGCCGCCGACCTCGCCGCGCGCGCCCAGTCACTGCAACAGTTGCTCGACCAATTGGCCGCCGCCAAGGCCAGGGCCGAGGCCGAGAAAACCGCCGCCGCCCTGGCGCAGGAACAGGAGCGCAAGCGTCAGGAAGCCTTGCTCGCCGGGCCTAAACTCAATCTGGCCGAGGCCAGGGGCAAGCTCGCCTATCCCGCCCAGGGTGACATCCTGAAACGCTTCGGCGAAGCCGACGGGCTGGGCGGCACCCTCAAGGGCCTGGCCATTGCCACCCGTGAGGGCGCGCAGGTCGTCATCCCGGCCGACGGGCGCATTGAATTTGCCGGGCCCTTCCGCTCCTATGGGCAACTCTTGATTCTCGATGCCGGTGAGGGCTATCTCATGCTGCTTGCGGGGCTGGAGACCATGACCGCCGCCACTGGCCAATACGTCCGGGCCGGTGAACCGGTGGGAACGATGGGAAAAGGCCCATCTTCCGTCACTTTGTTGGGCGATGAGCTGCGGGACAACCGTCCCCTGCTCTATGTGGAATTGCGAAAAAACGGCGAGACCATCAATTCGGCACCCTGGTGGCTTGACGCGAGAAAAGAGGCTGCACGATGAAAATGACTTCCTTTGCCCGCTCGGCTGGTCTGGTTCTGGCTGGCGCGCTTGCCGCCAGTGTCGGCTGGCAGGCCCTGGGCGCGGCCACGGCGGCCTCCAATGCCGATCTCTACAAGCAGTTGAACCTCTTCGGCGATGTGCTGGAGCGGGTGCGCAGCGACTATGTGGAGGAACCCGATCAACAGAAGATGATCGAAGCCGCCATCAACGGCATGCTGGCCTCTCTCGATCCGCACTCCAGCTACATGAACGCCAAGAGCTTTGAGGACATGTCGGTCCAGACCAAGGGCGAATTCGGCGGCCTGGGCATCGAAGTGACCATGGAGAACGGCGTGGTCAAGGTCGTGGCCCCCATCGACGGCACGCCCGCCGCCAAGGGCGGCATCATGGCCAATGATCTCATCGTCAAGCTCGACGGCAAGGACGTGCAGGGCCTGACCCTCAACGAGGCGGTGGACAAGATGCGCGGCGCCGTGGGCACGCCCATCACGCTCACCATCCAGCGCGAGGGCCGCGATCCCTTCGACGTCAAGCTGGAGCGCGCCAAGATCACCGTGCAATCGGTGAAATATAATGTCGAGCAGGGCGATGTCGGCTACATCCGCATCTCCTCCTTCACCGAGCAGACCCAGGAAGGCCTGGACAAGGCCATCGCCGAAATGTCCAAGACCATGGGCGACAAGGCCAAGGGCTATGTCATCGACCTGCGCAATGACCCCGGCGGCCTGCTCGATCAGGCCATCTCGGTCTCCGACACCTTCCTCGACAAGGGCGAGGTGGTTTCCACCCGTGGCCGTCACGCCGAGGAAAGCCAGCGCTTCAACGCCCAGAAGGGCGACGCCGTCAACGGCCTGCCGCTGGTCGTGCTGATCAATGGCGGCTCGGCCTCGGCTTCGGAGATCGTCTCCGGTGCCCTGCAGGATCACAAGCGCGCCACCCTCATCGGCACGCGCAGTTTCGGCAAGGGTTCGGTGCAGACCATCATTCCGCTGGGCACCGAAGGGGCGCTGCGGCTCACCACGGCGCGCTACTACACGCCCTCGGGCCGCTCCATTCAGGCCAAGGGCATTGATGCCGACATCATCATCGAGCAGCCGCTGCCGCCCGAACTTCAGGGCAAGGATGTCTCGACCGAGGGCGAGGCGGGCCTGAAGGGCCACCTCGCCAACGACACCGACAAGCAGGAGGGCGGCGGTTCCTCGGCCTATGTGCCCGAGGACCGGACCAAGGACGTCCAGCTCAAGGCCGCCATCGACCTCTTGCATGGCGTCAAGGTGGTGAGCAACGTGAAGCCGCCGGAGGAGAAGCCGACGGAAGCCAAGCCCGCCGAGGCCAAGCCCGCTGATCCGGCCACACCAGCCCCCGCCACACCGGCCCCCGCCACCCCCGCCCCCGCCACACCGGCCCCCGCCCAGCCGTAACCGGGCACCCGC
>CALMUW010000095.1 GCA_937872985.1 uncultured Alphaproteobacteria bacterium | reverse complement strand
TCTCTTCAGCCCAAACGAATGCGCAAACTACCTGAAAAACTCAGGCTATGCTTCCGTATGAAAACAGCAAGCTCTAGCGCAACGGACGATCAAATCGGAACGATTTGAGAGAGTAAAGTTGCGCCAACGTATTGATTTTCGGGCAACTTGTCGGCGGCAGTTGAGTCCAACTGACCGCCGGTTGCTCTACGCTTCCAGCTCGCCCTTCAGCAATTCCAACTCGAGCCACTGGTCTTCCGCCGTTTCCAGCTTGGCCCGCGCCTCGGCATGGCGCAGGCTTGCCCTGGCAAAGCCATCGGGATCGCGGGTGAAGAAACCGCCATCGGCCATGCGCGCCTCGATGTCGGCAATCTCGGCATTGAGCGCGGCGATCTCCCCGGGCAGGTTTTCCAGCGCGAATTTCTCCTTGTAGGAGAGCTTGCGCTTCACCGCAGGCGCGGGCGCTTCCGCCGCCGCGCGTTCGCGCCGGGCAGGGGCCGGGGCGCGCGTCACCTTGCGCGCCGCAATGCCGGCGCCGCGCTGCGCCATCATGTCGGAATAGCCCCCGGCATATTCCAGCCACTTGCCCTGGCCCTCGGCCATGAGCACCGAGGTCGCCACCCGGTCGAGGAAGTCGCGGTCGTGGCTGACCAGCAGGATGGTGCCCGGATAGGCCGCGAGCAATTCCTGCAACAGGTCCAGGGTTTCGAGATCGAGATCGTTGGTCGGCTCGTCGAGGATGAGGAAGTTCGACGGCTTGGCCAGTTCGCGCGCCAGGATGAGCCGCGCCCGCTCGCCCCCTGACAGCACCGACACCGGTGTGCGCGCCTGTTCCGGCCCGAACAGGAAATCGCGCATATAGGTGACGACATGCTTGGTCTCGCCGTTGATGGTCACACTCTGGCCGCGCCCGTCGGTGATGACATCGGCCACCAGCGCGCTGGGATCGAGGCTCTGGCGCGACTGGTCCAGTGTCACGATCTGCAGATTGGTGCCATGGCGCACGCTGCCCTCGTCCGGCTCCAGCGCTTTGGTCAAGAGGTTGATGAGCGTGGTCTTGCCCGCGCCATTGGGCCCCACCATGGCCAGCCGGTCGCCGCGCAGCATGGTGAGCGACAGGCGGTCGGCAATCACCGTGGTGTCAAAACGCTTCGACATCTTGTCGGCCTCGATTACCAGCCGGCCCGACAACTCGCCCGCGCTGGCCTCGAGGGTCACCGCGCCCAGCCGCTGCACATGGTCCTTGCGCTTCTGGCGCAGTTCCGCCAGCAGGTTGACGCGCCGCACATTGCGCTTGCGCCGCGCGGTGACGCCATGGCGCATCCAGTGTTCCTCGGTGGCGATCTGCTGTTCCAGCGCCGCCTGGGCAATCTCCTCCTCGTTCAGCAACTGGTCGCGCCAGCTTTCAAAATCGCCGAAGCCCGCGTTGAGGCGGCGCGCATGGCCGCGGTCCAGCCACACCGTGCGGTTGGTCAGCGCCTCGAGGAAATGCCGGTCATGGCTGATGAGAATGAGGGCCGAGCGCGTCGTCTTCAATTCCGCTTCCAGCCATTCGATGGCGGGCAGGTCGAGGTGGTTGGTGGGTTCGTCGAGCAGCAGCACATCGGGTTCAGGCGCCAGCGTGCGGGCCAGCGCGGCGCGCCGCGCCTCGCCGCCGGACAGGGTGGCGGGCGCTTCCTCGCCGGTGAGCCCCAGGTCCTCCAGCAGGCGCCGCGCCCGGTGCGCATCATCGCCGGGGGCGAGGCCCGCCGCCACATAGTCATAAACCGTGGCAAAGCCCGAGAGGTCCGGCTCCTGCGGCAGGTAGCGCACCGTGGTGCCGGGCTGCACCCAGACCTCGCCGCCATCGGCCTCATGCAGGCCAGCGGCCACCTTGAGCAGGGTGGATTTGCCCGAGCCGTTGCGCCCGACGAGGGCCACGCGCTCGCCCTCGGACACCATCAGGTCGGCGCTTTCCAGCACCGGCCTGCCGCCAAAGGTCACATGAATGTTGCGGAGATTGAGAAGAACCGAAGCCATGCTGCCGGGATAGCCCATCACCGGCCATCTCGCCAGCCCCCGAGATAGGCTGCGATTGCCGCATCAGCGCGAGCTGCGAAAAAATCTGCCGTGGCCATGGGCGGGCGCGCCGCGCCGCCGTCGACAAAGCACACCTGGTCGGCCACCGCCCGGGCATCCTCCGGCTGGTGCGTCACCATCAGGATGGTGAGGCCGCGCTCCTTCTGCATGCCCTGCAACTCCGCCAGCAACTCCGCCCGCAGCCCCGGCCCCAGCGCCGCGAAGGGTTCGTCCAGCAGCACCACGGGCCGGTTGCGCACCAGCATGCGGGCGAGCGCGATGCGCTGCCGCTCGCCGCCCGACATCTCGCCCGGTTTGCGGCCCGCCAGCGCCGACAATCCCACCTGCGCCAGAGCCTCATCCACCCGCCGCCGCTGCTCGTCGTCCAGCTTCAGCGCCGGTGAGACGCCCAGCGCCACATTGGTCCAGGCATCGAGATGGGCGAAGGTGTTGTTGTCCTGAAACACCATGGTCAGGGGCCGCTGCGCCGGCGGCAGTTCGGTCACATCTTCCCCGGCGACCTGCACCCGCCCCTGCCGCAGCGGCTCAAAGCCCGCGATGATGGCGAGAAGCGTGGACTTGCCCGCGCCCGATGGTCCCAGCACGGCGGTCAGCGATCCCCTGGGCACAGTCAGATCGATGGCGAGCCGGAAGCCGCCATAGACGTAAAGCCCGTGCTCAATGCGGATCATCCTCCGCTCCCAGGTGTTCGGCCAGCCAGGCCGAGAGAAAAATCACCAGCGCCAGAACCAGCGCCGTGCCTGCCGCCAGGTGGCCGCGATAATGGCCCATCTGTTGATAGACCAAAGCGGGCAGGGTGAGAATGCCCCCTGAACCAAAGAGGGTGATGGCGGTAAGATCGCCCATGGCCATGATGCCGGCCAGCAACAGCGCCTGGGCCAGCGGGCGGCGCAGCGCCGGAACATCAATGAAGCGCAGCCGCGCCCAGCCGGAAATGCCCAGGGAGGCGCACAGCCGGTCATGCGCGGCGGCCAGGCGGGTCAGCGCCGGGGCCAGCACCGCCACCACGAAGGGCAGGGCCATGAGGGCATTGAGCGCCACCACCAGCAGGAAGAGTTCGGCGATGGATGTGCCATTGCGCCCGAACAGCAGGAACCAGCCCGTGGCCATGACGGCGGGCGGCACGATGACCCCGGCCAGCGCCACGCCCTCAAACCAGCCGCGCCAGCGTGGTGCCCGCGCCGCCGCCCCGGCCAGCCCATAACCCAGCGCGGTCGCCACCAGCGCCGCCGCCCCGCCGATGGCGAGGCTCCAGCCCAGGGCCGACAGGAGCGCGCCGTTCAGCGTCACATGGTCCAGGCCAGACATCACCAGCGCCGCCACCGGCGGCACCACCACGGCAATGCCCGGCGCCACCGCCCGCCCATCCGCCCCCTTGCCCCCCGCGCGGCCGCCGCAAAACCTTCCCTGCCGCAGCCGCACCGGGGCCTGCGCCGCCGGGGCCAGCATCATGCGCCCGGCCAGCGCCACCAGCGTCACCGACAGGGCTACCTGCACCAGCGCCAGCCCCGCCGCCCGCGCGGGGTCGAAGTCCATGCGCAGCGACTGATAGATGGCCACCTCCAGCGTGGTGGCCGAAGGCCCGCCGCCCAGGGTCAGCACGGTCACGAAACTGGCCGCGCACAGCAGGAAGATCAGCCCCGCAATGGCCGGAAGCCTGTTCCGCAGCACCGGCCCGTCCACATGGGCAAAGACTTGACCATCGGTAAAGCCAAGCTGGGCCGCCAGCCGGTGTGCCTCCGGCGGCGTGCTGGCCAGCGCCTCGAGAATGAGCCGGGTCGCCAGCGGCAGGTTGAAGAATACATGCACCAGCACAATGCCGGACAGGCCATAGACGGGAATGATGCCGCCCAGCCACCCGCTGGTCCCGTAGATCGCCACCACCGCCAGCACCGCCACGATGGCGGGCAGGGCCAGCGGCACGGCAAAGACCCGGAGCAGCAGGTCGCGCCCCCGGAATTGCCGCCGCGCCAGCGCCCGCGCCAGCGCCACCGCTGGCACCACCGCCAGCACCGTGGACAGGCTTGCCTGCACCAGCGTGAAGCGCAGAGCCGCCCAGACCGCGCCATCCAGCGTCGGCCCGCCCGCAGAAAACGCCAGCGACAGCAGCGGCAGCAGACCTGCCGCCACTGCCGCCAGCACCCAGAGGGCCGCCCCCAGCCCGCCGGGCATCACGCTCATTTCGTGGCGTTCAGCCATTCATCAATCCAGGCGCGGCGGTGGTCGCGCACTTCCTCCGGCGTGTACAGCAGCGGCTTGTCCGGCCGCACCAGCGTGCTGAAGGCATCCGGCAGCGGCACCGACATGTCACCGGCGGGCAGCATCCAGTTCCGGGTGGGGATTTCGTTCTGGAAACCGGGGGTCAGCATGAAGTCGAGGAACTTCCGGGCCAGCGCCTTCTCCGGCGAGGCCTCGATCAGGCCCGCCACCTCGATGTGCAGATAATGCCCCTCGGAAAATTTCGCCGCCTGATAGCGCGCGCTCTTTTCCTCCACCATGTGATAGGCGGGCGAGGTGACATAGGAAAACACCATGGGCGCCTCGCCCCTGGTGAAGAGCGCATAGGCTTCCGACCAGCCGGGCGCCACCGTGAGGATACGCGGCTTCAGCCGGGCCCACCTCTCCCCGGCCTTGTCGCCATAGACGGATTTCATCCACAGCAGGAAGCCCAGCCCCGGCGTCGATGAGCGCGGGTCTTCCAGCACGATCTTCTGGCTGGCATCGCCCGTCACCAGTTCATCGAGGCTCGTGGGCGGGGTCTTCATCGTCTCCGTGTCATAGACCACGGCGAAATGGGCATAGTCATAGGGCAGGAAGGTCGTGTCGCTCCAGCCGCCCGGCACATGGGCGCGGGCCACATCAACCCCATGCGGTCCGAACAACCCAAGATCCTTCGCCTCGGCGGTGAGGTTGGTGTCCAGCCCCAGCACCACGTCGGCACTGGTCTCATTTCCCTCGAGCTTCAACCGGTTGAGCATCGCCACGCCATCGCCCAGCGCCACCCACTTCACCTCGCAGTCGCAGGTTTTCTCGAAGGCCGCCTTGATCGCCGCACCCGGCCCCCAGTCGGACACAAAACTGTCATAGGTATAGACCGTCAGCGTGTCCCTGGCGGCAGCGGGCAGCGCGGCAAGGACAAGGGCGGCCAGTGCAAAGGATAATCGCTTCATCATGTCCTCCACTTGGCCATCGGCGAAATGGAGGAGGGGCAGCAGCCCCGCTCGCAATCCCTCCGCTGGCATCATCCAGATCAGGTTCAGCGGGTTAGGGCGCAAAGCCCCTCTCAGCCCATGCCGGGCACCCCGTTGAGAGCACAACTTAGATAAGGCGCGCCGCGTGCCATTGCAAGCGCCGATGACGATGCTTTGATCCCTGGCCCCGGCCTGATAGACTTGCGGCCATGACCACCTTCGCCATTCTTCTTGGCGGTGCCGTGACGCCAACCCCGCGCCTTGCCGCGCAACTCAGGGGCGCGCGCGTCATCGCCGCCGATCAGGGCATGGTCCATGCCGCCGCGCTCGCCCTCATGCCCGAACTGTGGATCGGCGATTTCGACTCCGCCGGGTCGGAACTGGTTCTCGACTACCGCCATGTGCCGCGCCGCAGCTTCCCCGCCGCCAAGGATGCCAGCGACGGCGAACTCGCCATCACCGAGGCCGTGGCGGCGGGGGCCGACAGGCTCATCCTCATCGGCGCCCTGGGCGGGCAGGGCGATCATGTGGCCGCCCACATCGGCATGGCGCGCGCCCTGACCCGCCGTGGCATCGCGGTTGTGCTCACCTCCGGTCATGAGGAGACGCGCCTTCTCACATCAGGGCAGAGGCTGGACGACATTCCCGCAGGCGCGCGCTTCAGCCTGGTGCCGCTCACCGACCTCAAGGGCGTCACCATCGCCCACGCCCGCTTTCCGCTGAAGCGCAAGCCCGTGGCCCTGGGCCAAAGCCTCACCCTGTCCAACGTGGCCGAAGCGGGCGTCAGTCTGACCCTTGAGGCGGGGGAGGCACTTGTGTTTATCTATCCGGCGATAAAGCTGGAGTGACATCATGGAGTTGACGATCCGGTCCATCGGCCACCGCGGCGATGGACTGGCCGAGCACGAGGGCAAGGGCTACGCCGTGCCCAAGACGCTGCCCGGCGAAGTGGTGCGCCTTGTGGATGGCAAGGCCCCGGAAATCCTCACCCCTTCACCCGACCGCGTGGTTCCCTTCTGTCCCTATTACGCGGCCTGTGGCGGCTGCGCCCTACAGCACTGGACGCCCGAGCGCTACCGCTACTGGAAGCGCAAGCTGCTGGTGAAGGCTCTGGATGCGCGCGGCATTGAACCGACCGTGGCGGACCTGCGCGACGCCCACGGGGCCGGCAGGCGCCGCGTCTCGCTCCATGTGCGCAAGATGAACGGCCAGTGGCAGGCGGGCTTCATGGCGGCGCGCACCCACGATCTCTGCCCCATCAGCCAGTGCCCCATTCTCGTGCCCGCGCTCAAGGAAGCGCCCGCCATCGCCGCCGCCTGCGGCGCCCTCTTCGGGGATTGTGATGTGGCGGTGACGGCGGCCGACAACGGCCTCGATGTGGCGGTGAAGGCCGAACGCCTGAAGGCCGATCCCCACCTGCACCGCGCGCCGGAGGTGTTGCACCGCTTCAGCCTCGCCCGCCTCAGCGTCAACGGCGAGCTGGCGGCGGAGACGCACAAGCCCTTTGTCACCATGGGCACGGCGGAAGTGCCGCTGCCCATGCGCTCCTTCCTGCAGGCCACCGCCATGGGCGAGCAGGAACTGGCCCGGCTGGTGCTGGAGGGTGTGGGCAGGGCGAAGACTGTCGCCGATCTTTTTTGCGGCGTCGGTCCCTTCGCGCTCCGTCTGGCCGAGAAGGCCAGGGTGACGGCGGTGGACAGCGACAAACACGCCATGGCGAGCCTCGCCGCCGCCATCAAGGGCGCACAAGGCCTTAAGCCTGTCACGCTCGAAGTCCGCGATCTCTTCACCACGCCGCTGGTGCCCGCGGAGTTGAAGCTCTTTGACGCGGTGGTCTTTGATCCGCCCCGCGCCGGGGCCGAGGCCCAGGCCAGGGCGCTGGCCCGCTCCACCGTGAAAACCGTGGTGGCCGTGTCCTGCGACCCCACCAGCTTCGCCCGCGATGCGACCATCCTGGCCGAGGGCGGCTATCGCTTCAAGACGGTAACCCCGGTGGACCAGTTCCTCTGGTCGCCGCATCTGGAAACCGTGGCGGTGTTCCAGCGCGCATGAGCAACCTGACTTTTGCCGGAATCGGCAAAGTCAGAAAAGTGGCTCGCCAATGATAAGTCAGAGCGGTGGCTTTGAGGCAGTCAAAGCACAAACCGCCAGGGATCACATCAGTCCTTGGCGCGCTCCACATAGGAGCCGTCTGTGGTGTCCACCACGATGCGCGTGCCCGAGGTCACATGCGGCGGCACCATGGTGCGCACGCCATTGGACAGAAGGGCCGGCTTGAACGACGACGAGGCCGTCTGGTTCTTGATCGCCGGTTCCGTCTCGGTGATCTCCAGCGTCACGCGCTGCGGAATTTCAATGGAGATGGGCGCGCCGTTGAACATGGCGATCTGGCACTCCATGCCCTCCTGCAGGAAGGGGGCCGAGTCGCCCAGCATGTCGCTGTTGAGCGAAATCTGCTCGAAGCTCTCCGGGTTCATGAACACATACATCTCGCCGTCCTGGTAGAGATAGGTGTGCATGATGGTTTCCACGAAGGCGCGCTCCATGGCGTCCGTGGTCTTGTAGCGCACCACGGTCTTCACCCCGTCCGAGATCCGGCGCATGTCGATGGTGGTGGTGGGCGTGCCCTTGCCGGGGTGCATGCTCTCGGCCTTCAGCACCACATAGAGCTTGCCGTCCTCGTGTTCGATCACATTGCCCTTGCGCACGGCGCTGGCGATTACCTTGACCATGAAGTCGTCTTTCCGATTTGCGATTGATGGTTGGCGGGCGTAATAGCAGCCCGGATTGATGAAGCCAACCCCCCGGATGAGGCCCGTGTCCGCCGCCGATTCACCATGGTTTTCGCCCCACCGCCACGCCGACCGGCGGCCCCTTCTGCTGGCCCGCAACCGGATTGTGCGCGCCATCAGGGAGTGGTTTGACCGCGCGGGCTTCATCGAGGTTGACTGCGGGGCGCTGACCGTCTCGCCCGGCAACGAGGTCCACCTCCACGCCTTCGCCACGGAACTGATCGGCCCGGATGGCGCGGGCGCCACGCGCTATCTCCACACCTCGCCGGAGTTTGCCTGCAAGAAACTGCTGGCGGCGGGCGAGGAGAAGATCTTTTCCCTCGGCCATGTCTTCCGTAACCGTGAGCGCACCCTCACCCACGCACCGGAATTCACCATGCTGGAATGGTATCGCGCGCGCGCGCCCTATGCCCACATCATGGAGGATACGCTTGCTCTGGTGCGGCTGGCCTGCGCCGTCACCGGGCGGCAGGTGATGGAATGGCGCGGGCGGCAGGCCGAGCCCGAGGCCGAGGCGGAATGGCTCCCCGTCGCCGAAGCGTTCCAGACCTTCGCCGGCGTGGACCTTTTGTCGACCCTCGACGGCAACCGCCCGGACCGGGACGCGCTCGCCCGCCAGTCGCCCGCGGCCTTCGGCCAGGGCGAAAGCTGGTCCGACATCTTCAGCCGCATATTGGTGGAGAAGGTCGAACCCAACCTCGGCAATGGCCGCATCACCGTGCTCTACGATTATCCCGCCTGCGAGGCGGCCCTTGCCCGCCTCTCGCCCCATGACCCGCGCGTGGCCGAGCGCTTTGAACTCTATGCCTGCGGCGTGGAACTGGCCAATGGCTTCGGTGAACTGACCGACGCCACCGAGCAGCGCCGCCGCTTCATGGCCGACATGGACCTGAAGGAAAGCCTCCATGGCGAGCGCTATCCGCTGGATGAGGATTTCCTCGCGGCCTTGGCGCTGATGCCGGAGGCCTCCGGCGTGGCCCTGGGCCTCGATCGCGTCATCATGCTGGCCACGGGCGCCAGCCGCATCGACCAGATCCTCTGGACGCCGCCCGCCTGATCAGGCCAGCCCCTCCGCCCGCAACACCTGCCGGATGCTCGTCGCCATCTTGTCCACCATCTCGGTCAGTTCGGCGGCGCTGGCGTTATAGGGCGGGGCGAGGATCACCACGTCGCCGTTGACGCCATCGACATTGCCGCCCACCGGATAGCAAATGAGTCCGTTTTCAAGGGTTTGCGCCCTGATCTTGAGAAAGAGCTTGCGCGCGGCGGCAAAGGGCTGCCGCGTCTTCCGGTCGGCCACCAGCTCGGTGCCGATGAAGTGGCCGCGTCCGCGAATGTCGCCCACCGCCTCGACCCCCGCCAGCGCCTCGGCGATCATCGCCTTCAGCCCGGCCTCGTTGCCGGCCACGCGCTCCACCAGCTTCTCGCGCGCCACGATCTTCTGCACCGCCACGCCCGCCGCGCAGGCCGCCGTGTGCCCCGTGAAGGTGTGCCCGGTCATGGGGCCGCCATGGGCCGCCATGATCGCCTGGTTCACCTTCGCGCCATAGACCGCCGCCCCCAGCGGCAGGTAGCCCCCGGCCAGCCCCTTGGCCACGCTCATCACATCCGGCTCCACGCCGTCCCGTTCCAGCGCCCGCCAGGTGCCGCAGCGTCCCGCCCCGCACATCACCTCGTCGGCGATCATCACCACCCCATGCCGGTCGCAGATCGCGCGCACCGCCCGCGCATAGCCCGGCGGCGCAGGCACGCAGCCGCCCGCCGCCCCCACCACGGGTTCAAAGATGAAGGCGGCGATGGTCTCTGGCCCGGCGCTGAGGATCGCCTCCTCCAGCTCGCGCGCCGCCGCCGCGCCCGCTTCCTCGGGCGTTACGGCATCACCGATGGGCCGATATTCATTGGCGGGCGACAGGCGCACAACCGGCATCAGCGCCCCTTCGAAGGCTGCCTGCCGCTCCACAAAGCCCGACACCGACAGGGCCCCCAGCGTATTGCCATGCCAGCTTCTCTCACGCGCGATGAAGCGCCGGCGCGACGTCCGGCCCACGGCAGTCTGATATTGCAGGGCGAGCTTCAGGCAGCTTTCCACCGCCTCCGAACCGCCGGTGACGAAGACCATGTGGCCCAGCGAACCGCCGCAGCGCGCGCCGATGATCTCCGTCAATTCCTCCAGCGCATCGCTGGTGAAGTTATAGCGATAGCCATGGGCGATCCGGTCCAACTGGTCCTTGATCGCCTGGTTCACCTCCGCATTGGCATGGCCGATGCAATAGACCGCAGGCCCGCCCGAGCCGTCGATATAGGTCTTGCCGGCGGCATCATGGAGGTAGGAACCTCTGGCCCATTTCACCTTGGGCAGTTGCGGCGCGGCGACGGAAATCGAGGAAGCGGTCATGGCGAGCAGGGGGTTCCAAAGCAGGTTGCGCCAGCCTATCCTTTCGCCTCCGCCAAAGCGAGTGCCCCATGATCTGTGTGTTTGACAATGGCCAGCGTGCCCACGCCCCCTCCCATTTCATCGTGGCGGGCCGGCCCCAGCCCATCCCGGAGCGCCCGGAGCGCATCGACATGCTGCTCTCAGGCGTGGCGCGTCTTGGCCTGCCGGTGCAGGCCCCCGAGCCGCAGCCGCTGTCGGCCCTCACCACCGTGCACACCCCGCGCTATCTCGATTTTCACTCCACCCTGCTGGAGCGCTGGCGCCACATTCCCAATGCCTCGGACTATCCCGCGCCCAATGTCTATGCCATGGGCCGCCCCGGCCTTGCCCCCGTCACCTATCCCGATGGCGTGGTGGGTCAGGTGGGCTGGCACATGGGCGATGGCTCCTGCCCCATGATGGACCAGACGCTGCCCGCCGCCTTGGCCTCCGCCGCCACCGCGCTCCATGGCGCGGGCCTGCTGCTGGCTGGCGAAAGCCAAGTCTATGCCCTGTGCCGCCCGCCGGGGCACCATGCCAGTTCCGACATGGCGGCGGGCTTCTGCTACTTCAATAATTCCGCATTGGCCGCCGAGGCTCTGACCCGCGCCGGCAAGCGCACGGCCATCCTCGACATCGATGTGCATCACGGCAATGGCACCGAGGCCATCTTCTATGATCGCCCCGATGTCCTCACCGTCTCGCTGCATTGCGACCCCCGGCGCTTCTATCCCTTCTTCTGGGGCCATGCGGATGAGCGCGGCGCAGGCGAGGGCGAGGGCTTCAACCTCAACCTGCCCCTGCCGCGCGGCACGGGTATCACGGCCTATCGCGCGGCGCTGGATCAGGCGCTGCGCCGCATCGGCGATTTCAATCCCCATGTGCTGGTGGTGGCCACCGGCCTCGATACGGCGGTCGACGATCCCTTCCAGGCCTTCACCATCGTCACGCCGGAATTTGCCGAGATCGGCCGTGCCATCGCGGCACTGAAACTGCCCACCCTCTGGGTGCAGGAGGGCGGCTATCCCTCCGCAAGCCTCGGCCCCAATCTGGCAAGCCTGCTTTCCGGGGCGCTTGCATGAGCCTCGCCTTCCGGCCCATGCGGGCAGAGGAGGCCGGGGCCGTGGCCGCTATGGTGCGCCGCCTTGCCGCCGACACGGGCCATGCTACGGTGCCCAAGCTCACCGGCGATGGCCTGCGCCAGGCCGCCGATCTCATCGCCGTCACCGTGGCGGAGGAGGCGGGCGAGGTGCTGGCGGCCTGCCTGACGCTCGACACCTATTCCACTTGGCGCAACCAGCGCGGCCTCTATGTCGTCGATCTCTTCGTCGCCGGCGGGGCGCGCTCGCGCGGGCTGGGCCGCAAGCTTCTGGCCCATGTGGCCCGCGCCGCCCTTCTGCGCGGCCTCCACTTCATCAAGCTTGAGGTGGACCACGCCAATGCCGGTGCCCTGAAGTTTTACACGCGCCTCGGCTTTGCCCTTAAGGCCGACGACAAGCTGCTGGTGCTGGAACAGGCCGGGCTTCAGGCCTTCGCCAGCGCGGAATGATCAGGCCGCCGCTTCATCCGCCGCCGACAGCGGCAGCCACAGGGTGAAGCGCGCGCCCGTGCCCTTCACCGACGCAACCTCCATGCCGCCGCCGTGCAGCTCCATGGTCTTTTCCGCCGCCGCCAGACCCAGCCCGGTGCCGAAGCTCTTGGTGGTGAACAGCGGATCGCGAATCTTCTCCAGCACCTCGGCTTCAATGCCGGGGCCATTGTCATTGACGATGATCTCGATGCGCCGTGCGTTGGCGCTGGTGGTCACATGGATGCGCGGGCGGCGCCCGGCCATGATGACCAGCGGCTTGCCGTCGCGCCCGATCATGGCTTCGCTGGCATTGGCCATGAGGTTGGCCAGCGCCCGGCCCAGGCGGTCGGCGTCCACGTCCACGCTGCGCCCGGCAAGGCCCAGGTTCAGATCCAGTTCCAGCACCGCGGGCAGGTGCTGCGCCTCGGTTTCCAGAAAGGCCTCCAGCCAGGCATCAAGATCGGTCGCCGTGGTATGGGCAGCCTGTCCGCGCGAATAGTCGAGAAGCTGGGTGATGACCTCGTTGCAGCGCTCCAGGCCGTGGCGGATGCGGCCCATGGTTGCGCTCGTGTCGATCCCCTGACCCGCCAGCTGATGTTCGAGGATGAAGGCATTGGTCTGGGCGCTGGCCAGGGGGTTGCGCAGCTCGTGGGCCACGGAACCAATGAGCTTGCCCAGTTCCGCCAGCTTGGTTTTCTGCGCCGCGCCATCCTGGGCCTGATCGAGCGCCGTCACCTTGTCCGACAGTTCGATGTTGAGCCGGGTGATGTCGTCGTTCAGGCTTTTGAACATTTCGGCGGCTTCCTGGGCCTCGGCCCGCGATTTCTCGGCGAGATCGCGCGCTTCGGCCAGTGTCGCATTGAGCCTCTGGCTCTGGCGGAGATTTTTCTCGATCAGCCAGATGAAGGCCAGCAGCGCCGCGGTCACCGCGCCGATGGTGCTCAGCATGCGGTGGCGCGCCGCGGCAACGCTGGCGGCCTCCGCCCCATTGGTGAAGGCGCTGTCGGGTTTTGCCGCCCACAGGAACCAGGCATGGCGGCTGTCCGGCAGGTGAAGGGGAATGGCCTCCGAATAGATGCGCCGCGGGTCCGGCCTCGCGGCCGCCACGGATGCCATGGATTGCGCCAGTGTATTTTCGCCCAGCGTTCCCGCCGCCAGGCCATTGCCGGGGCTCACGATGGCAAAGTCGCCGTGCGGCAGCAGACTGGCCAGGGCGGTCTGTTTTATCACCAGCGAGATCGCGCCGGAAAATGTGCCGTCATGGGCATAGATGGGGGCTGAAAAGACCAGCCGGTCCTCGGTCGGGGGCTGGTTGGTGATGGGGCTGGGATCGGCTTTGATGTTGCGCACCACATCGACCAGCAGCGGCAGGGTCTGGTCATTGATGCGGTCGCGCAGAGGGTAGGTGGCCTTGAACCATCGGCCATGGGCGCTGATGATCTCGCCTTCCGGCAGCGGCGGTGCATCGGGTGCCAGCGTCACCGGCACATTAGGCGCATAGGCCGCTTCCGGCCTCTGGTTCAGGTTGTGAATCACCTGATTGAACACCAGGCGCGGCTGATAGGGCGCGCCGGTGGCAGGGTTGATGCGGTCGGGGCGATAGTTGGGGCCGGTAATGACCATGGCGCTCACCGGTGCGCGTGCCGCCAGACCGTTGAACAGTTCCTGCAGGTTAAGGCGCTCGATGTTGCTGAGAGTCTGGTTGTTGTCGTGCTTGATCCGCAGCGTGGGCAATCCGGTCAGGATCATCAACTGGTCGTGGAGGGTGCGCAGCGCATGATGCAGCGGCGTCATGTCTTGCCGGGCTTCGGCCGCCGCCTCGGTGATGAAGGCCTGGCGGGCGCGGTCCATGTCGTGGCGCGACTCTTCGGCCGCGTTGAGGCCCAGAGTCATGGCCGCGGCTGCCACCAGGCCCCAACTGATCATAAGCCGTTTCATCAAGCCATCCGGTTTGAACCATCCCGTGATAGGCGCCAGCGCTCTAAGGATCGGTTAAAGCCGGGACCAGCCATGGCTCCGAGGCTTGACTCATGGGCCTGCCCATGGTTCGTGGCCGCCATTCAGGAGGTTCCCCCATGACCATTGCCTTCACCTTCCCCGGCCAGGGCAGCCAGGCCATCGGCATGGGCAAAAGCCTGGCCGAGAACTATGAGGCGGCCCGCGCCGTCTTCGCCGAGGTGGACGAGGCCCTGGGCCAAAAGCTCTCCACCCTCATGTGGGAGGGTGCTGAAGCCGATCTAACCCTCACCGAAAATGCCCAGCCCGCCCTCATGGCGGTCGCCATGGCGGCTCTGCGCGCGCTGGAGGTGGAACGCGGCGTCACCGTGGGCAATACGGCGGCCTTCGTCGCCGGTCATTCGCTGGGTGAATATTCGGCGCTGGCCGCCGCCGGGACCTTCTCGCTCGCCGATGCCGCCCGCCTGCTGAAGACCCGCGGCAGGGCCATGCAGGCGGCAACGCCCCTCGGCGTCGGCGCCATGGCGGCGGTGCTCGGCCTCGACTTCGCCGCCGCCGCCGCCGTGGCGGATGAAGCCGCCCAGGGCGACATCTGCCAGGCCGCCAATGACAACAGCGACGGCCAGGTGGTCATCTCCGGCCACAAGGCGGCGGTGGAGCGCGCCCTCGACATCGCCAAGGCCCGGGGGGCCAGGCGCGCCATCCTGCTGCCGGTCTCCGCGCCCTTCCATTGCGCCCTCATGGGGCCTGCCGCCGCCGTCATGGCCGAGGCTCTGGCCCAGGTGGAGATGAAGCCGCCGGTGGTGCCTCTGGTGGCCAATGTGCTGGCCCGGCCCATCAATGATCCGCAGGAGATTCGCGCCCGCCTGGTGGAACAGGTGACGGGCACCGTGCGCTGGCGCGAATGTGTCGCCGCCATGGCCTCCGCCGGAGTTGATGTTTTTGTTGAAGTGGGCGCGGGCAAGGTCTTGAGCGGACTCGCAAAAAAGAATGCCCCCGATGCCCGCACCCTGGCCATCGGCAGCCCGGATGATCTCCTGGCCGCCGCTTCCCTCAAAACCTCCGCATAGGACTGGAACCATGTTTGATCTCACCGGCAAGACCGCCCTCATCACCGGCGCCACCGGCGGCATCGGTGCTGCCATCGCCCGCGCCTTGCACGGGGCCGGGGCCACCGTCGCCCTCTCCGGCACCCGCGCTGCGGTTCTGGAGGAACTGCAGACCGAACTGGGGGAGCGCTGCCACGTGGTGGCCTGCAATCTCTCCGACCCCGCCGACGTGGAAAAGCTGATCCCCGCCGCCGAGGCCGCCCTGGGCGGGCTGGACATTCTGGTCAACAACGCCGGCATCACCCGCGACGGTCTGGCCATGCGCATGAAGGACGAGGACTGGCAGCAGGTGCTCGACGTGAACCTCACCGCCGCCTTCCGCCTGGCGCGCGCCGCCATGAAGGGCATGATGAAGAAGCGCTGGGGCCGCATCGTCAACATCACCTCGGTGGTCGGCGTCACCGGCAATCCCGGCCAGGCCAATTACGTGGCGGCCAAGGCCGGCATCATCGGCCTGTCCAAGTCGCTGGCCCAGGAACTGGCCAGCCGCAACATCACGGTCAACGCCGTGGCCCCCGGCTTCATCGCCACCCCCATGACCGATGTGCTGAACGACAAGCAGAAGGAGGCCATCCTGGGCAAGGTGCCGGCGGGCCGCCTCGGCACGCCGGAGGAGATCGCCGCGGCCGTGCTCTATCTCGCCTCCGCCGAGGCCGCCTATGTGACGGGTCAGACCCTCCATGTGAATGGCGGCATGGCCATGATTTGACCTGAATCAAGGTCAGTTCGCCCGTCTTCGCAGGCGCAAAGAAAGCTCTTTTGACCGGTCGCGGTTTTATGCTAACACCGCTTCCGGCTCTGGGCAGGCAACGGAAAAATCCGGGCCGGGCCGTAGTGAGAGAACACCACGAGGGATCAAACGAAATGAGTGATGTTGCTGAACGGGTGAAGAAGATCGTCGTCGAGCACCTGGGCGTCGATGCCGACAAGGTGAAGAGCGAGGCGAGCTTCATTGACGATCTCGGGGCCGACAGCCTCGACACGGTCGAACTCGTCATGGCCTTCGAGGAAGAATTCGGCATCGAAATCCCCGATGACGCCGCCGAAACCATCCAGACCGTGGGTGATGCGGTCAAGTTCATCGAAAAGACCGCTGCCTGAGGGCAGTCTGCCGCACCGGCAAGGAAATTGACGTGAGGGGCAGGGGTCAAACCCTGCCCTTTTCGCTGGTGGTTGAAACCGCCGGGCGGCGGGGGCATTCTGCCGCCGTGATAACCAGACGAGGGGGCGCGCATGAGGCGTGTGGTCGTAACCGGAATGGGCATGGTGTCGCCTTTGGGCGCCACGCTCGAAACCACCTGGAAGCGGCTCATCAACGGTGAGACGGGCGCTGGCCCCATCACCCGCTTCGATGCTTCGGACCTGCCCGCCCGCGTCGCCTTCGAGGTGAAGCGCGGCGACGGCAGCGACGGCACGCTCAATCTCGATCACTGGGTCGATCCCAAGGAACAGCGGCGCTACGACGATTTCATTCTCTATGGCGTGGCTGCGGCCAAGATGGCCATCGCCGATTCGGGCTACAAGGCTGAAACCGAGGAAGAGAAGCAGCGCTTCGGCGTCCTCGTTGGTTCCGGCATCGGCGGTCTTTCGACCATCGAACAGACCACGCTGCTCTTGGCGGAAAAGGGGCCGCGCCGCGTGTCGCCCTTCTTCATTCCGGGCTCGCTCATCAACCTCGTCTCCGGCCTCATCTCCATCGAGCACGGCTGCAAGGGGCCGAACCATGCCGTGGTCACCGCCTGCTCCACCGGCTCCCACGCCATTGGCGATGCCGCCCGCATGATCCGCGAGGATGATGCCGACATCATGGTGGCGGGCGGGGCCGAAGCCTCCATCTGCCGCCTCGGCATCGCGGGCTTTGTCGCCTGCAAGGCGCTGTCCACCGGCTTCAACGATACGCCGGAGCGCGCCTCGCGCCCCTATGACCGTGACCGCGATGGCTTCGTCATGGGCGAAGGCGCGGGCATTGTCGTGCTGGAGGAGTTGGAACACGCCAGGGCGCGCGGCGCGACCATCTATGCCGAAGTGCTGGGCTATGGCATGTCGGGTGACGCCTATCACGTCACCGCACCCACGCCCGATGGCGATGGCGCCTTCCGCTGCATGAGCGCGGCCCTGAAACGCGCTGGCATTTCCCCCGGCGACATCGATTACGTCAATGCCCACGGCACCTCCACGCCCCTGGGCGATGAAATCGAGCTGCGCGCGGTCGAGCGTCTGATGGGCAATGCCGCAGCCAGGCTCACCATGTCATCGACCAAGTCGGCGGTGGGGCACCTGCTGGGCGCGGCGGGCGCGGTCGAGGCCATCTTCTCCATTCTGGCGATCCGCGATCAGGTCTGTCCGCCCACTCTCAACCTCGACAATCCATCGGTCGAAACCGTGATCGATCTTGCGCCCAAAACAGCAGTGCGCCGCACGGTCAACACAGTTCTGTCCAATTCCTTTGGTTTTGGTGGCACCAACGCATCGCTGGTCATGCGCCGCTTCGACGCCTGAGGATTTTGCCGGTGAATGACAACCACCCCATTGGCCCCTTGCCCGCGCCGCGCCGCGACCGCCGCCGCGCGCCCGCTCTCGCCCGCGTGCTCGGCTGGCTCATGGGGCTTGGCCTCATCACGGGTCTGGCTCTCGGCCTCACCGGCTATTGGGCCCTGCAGCGCTATGCCGAACCGGGGCCGCTTGCCGCTGAAAAGGTGGTGATGATCGACAAGGGCCTCGACCGCCGCGACATCGCCGTCCTGCTGGACAAGGAAGGGGTCATTTCCAGCGCCCCCCTGTTCAGTCTTGCGGCCCAGGTGAACAAGGCCATGGGCGGCAGCTTCCGCTCCGGCGAATACGCCTTCCCGGCCGGGGCCAGCATGGAGAAGGTCATGAGCCTCCTCTCCCTCGGCAAGGTCGTGACCTACAAGCTGCCCATTCCCGAGGGCTGGACCAGCGCCATGGCTGTGGCCCGCGTGGCCGGCAACGAGGTCTTGACCGGCGATGCCCCGGCCGTGCCTGCCGAGGGGGCCATCATGCCCGACACCTACGTGTTCCAGCGCGGCATGACCCGGGCCAGGCTGGTGGACGACATGCAGGCCGCGCAGGTGAAACTGCTCGCTGAAATCTGGGCCAGGCGCCCGGCAGATTTCATCCTCAAGACGCCGCAGGAACTGGTGACGCTGGCATCCATCGTGGAGAAGGAAACCGGCATTGACCGCGAGCGTCCGCTGGTGGCCTCGGTCTTCCTCAACCGGCTGAAGCAGGGCATGCGCCTGCAATCCGACCCCACCATCATCTATGCCCTGACCAGCGGCAGGGAGAAGCTGGACCGGCCCCTCACCAAGGCCGATCTCGCCCTCGACAATCCCTACAACACCTACACCAGGGATGGCCTGCCGCCCGGTCCCATCGCCAATCCGGGCCGGGCCGCACTGGAGGCCGTCATCAGTCCGGCCCAGACCAACTATGTCTATTTTGTCGCCGACGGATCGGGCGGCCATGCCTTCGCCGCCACGCTGGAGGAGCATAACCGCAACGTGGTGAAGTGGCGCAAGCTGGTGAAGGATCAGGCCGCCACGGCACCCGAACCTCCGGCCCCAGCCGCCGCCCAGCCCATCCCGGCACCCGCCGTCATCACGCCCGGCCTGCCCGCGCCGCCCCCCGGAACC